>NZ_CP117416.1:0-67500 GCF_028606985.1 Paenibacillus kyungheensis
TGTTACCAATCATGAGAACCGTTGATAAATACCTGGCTATTCATATCCATCACCTATTTTGCTCTACGAAAGGACGATACTTTTCTCATGGAACATATCACAATATCCACAGAATATATTAAGCTTGATCAATTTTTAAAATTAGCAGGTTGTATATCCACAGGCGGTAGTGCCAAAGCTCTTTTGCAAGAACAAATGGTACAGGTAAACGGAGAATTAGAAGAACGTCGCGGACGCAAATTGTACCCTGGGGATGAAGTCCAGGTGCAGGGAGAGGGCTCATACAAAGTACAAAGTGAACAATAATCTGGAGGACCTCATCCATGTTTATTAACGAAGTCAGTCTGCAAAACTATCGCAATTATGATCATCTCCACCTGGATTCCTTCGCTGCTGTCAATTTGTTTATCGGGCAAAATGCTCAAGGTAAAACAAATTTGATCGAAGCTCTTTTCGTTTTGGCACTTTCCAAATCTCATCGAACCAATAAAGATAAAGAACTGATTGCTTTTCATGCCGAACAAGCTCGAATTACGTGTGAAGCTGAAAAAAAATACGGTAAAGTCAAATTAGAGTTAAACTTTACGAACAAAGGCAAACGTGCTAAAATCAACGGTCTGGAACAACGTAAATTAAGTGAATTTGTAGGAACGATCAATGCGGTGATGTTTGCACCAGAAGATTTAGAAATTGTTAAAGGATCTCCTGGAGTACGTCGCCGTTTTTTAGATATGGAGATTGGTCAAGTTCAACCAAGCTATCTTTTCCATTTGCAGCAATACCAGAAAATTTTAATCCAGCGTAACAATTATTTAAAACAAGCATGGAGCGCAGGGTCTAAAGATTCTACAATGCTCGATATTTGGAATGAGCAGTTAGTCGAACATGGCGTCAAAATTATCAAAAAACGAAAACAGTTTATCCACAAGCTTCAAGGCTGGGCAGAAACTATCCACATGGGGATAACTGGCGGCAAAGAGAATTTGATTCTTTCGTATGTCCCTTCGTTTGGCACTGCGGATGAGGAAGATGAAGCTGTCTTATTTGAGCAATTTATGGTAAAATTATCACAAGTGAAAGAACAGGAATATCGTCGTGGAGCAACACTTGCAGGTCCACATCGTGATGATCTAACTTTTCATATCAATGGCAATGAAGCAGCTGTTTTTGGTTCTCAGGGACAACAGCGTACAACCGCCCTGTCATTGAAATTAGCAGAGATCGAATTGATACGTGAAGAAATTGGAGAATACCCTATTCTTTTGCTAGACGATGTTTTATCTGAACTGGATCCTTATCGTCAGACACAACTGATCGAAACCTTTCAAGGTAAAGTACAGACATTTATTACAGCAACCGGAATCGAAAGTTTAAATACAGAGCGTCTTAAAGAAGCTCAGATTTTCCATGTCCATCAAGGACACGTTGAGAAGTAGGGAGGACTACAGACTATGTATATTCACTTGGGCGGCGAGAAGATTATCCGTTCCTCGGAGCTTGTCGCGATTTTTGATATATCGATCGAAAAGTCTTCCAAAATTTCTAAGCAATTTGTAAATAATGCTCTTGAAAATAAAAAAGTAGAATCGATTGGTGAAGAAGAACCCAAGTCGATCGTAGTCACGAAAAACAAAGTGTACTACTCTCCTATTTCTTCCTCGACGCTCAAAAAACGAGCAAATAGTTTTTTTGTTAATGCATGAACGCAGTTGTAGATATAGCTGCCTGAAATTATAGAAGTAGGTGAAAATCGCATGTCTATGAATCAACCGGCTTATGATGCGAGCCAGATACAGGTACTTGAAGGACTAGAAGCGGTTCGCAAGCGTCCGGGTATGTACATTGGATCCACAAGCTCTAAGGGTCTTCATCACTTGGTTTGGGAAGTCGTAGATAACAGTATCGATGAAGCACTTGCAGGTCATTGTGATCACATTGAAGTGACTATTCATGAGAACAATAGTGTAACTGTTGTCGATAATGGACGTGGGATTCCTGTAGGGATTGAAGCCAAAACGCAACGTTCTGCACTAGAAGTTGTTATGACTGTTCTTCATGCCGGTGGTAAATTCGGTGGTGGAGGATACAAAGTATCAGGCGGTCTGCATGGTGTAGGTATCTCTGTTGTTAACGCACTTTCTGAACATGTTAAAGTCGTTGTCAAAACGGAAGGTCAAATTCATCAACAAGAGTATATGCGCGGAGCTCCTCAGTACGATATCAAAGTGATCGGACAAATGGGAGAAGATGAAGATACAGGAACAACGGTTACCTTTAAGCCTGACTCTGAAATCTTTACAGAAACAACAATATTCGATTACGACACATTGCTTGGTAGAATTCGTGAATTAGCTTTCCTGAACAAAGGAATAGCAATGACGATTACAGATGAACGCACAGGTGTAACCAACACCTTTAAATACGAAGGCGGTATTATCGAATATGTTCAGTATTTGAACAAAAATCGTGAAGTACTGAATGAACAACCGATCTATGTTGAAGGTTCACGCGATATGATTCAAGTTGAAGTGGCTTTGCAATATAACGAGAGCTACGCTGAGAATATTTATTCTTTTGCTAATAACATTAATACGCATGAAGGTGGTACACACGAATCTGGATTTAAAAGTGCCCTAACACGTATTATTAATGATTATGCTCGTCGTAACGGATTGCTCAAAGACAACAACGGTAATCTAACTGGTGAAGATGTTCGTGAAGGATTAACAGCGATCATTTCTGTTAAAATTCCTGAACCTCAATTCGAAGGACAGACCAAAACAAAATTGGGAAACAGTGAAGTTCGTGGGATTGTAGAATCTTTATTCTCAGAGAAACTACAAGAGTTTATGAACGAAAATCCTGCTGTTGCTCGTCGTGTACTTGAAAAGTCTTTACAAGCGTCTAGAGCACGTGAAGCTGCTCGTAAAGCGCGTGAGTTAACTCGCCGTAAAAGTGTGCTAGAAGTGAGTGCATTGCCAGGTAAACTAGCAGATTGCTCTTCCAAAGATGCTTCGATCAGCGAATTGTACATTGTCGAAGGTGACTCTGCTGGTGGATCAGCGAAGCAAGGACGTGATCGTCACTTCCAAGCGATTTTGCCTTTACGTGGTAAAATTCTAAACGTTGAAAAAGCACGTTTGGATCGTATTCTAGGTAATGCTGAGATTAGAGCAATCATTACTGCTTTAGGTACAGGTATCGGTGAAGAATTTGATCTTTCCAAAGCACGCTATCACAAAGTAATCATTATGACTGATGCTGATGTCGATGGTGCTCATATTCGTACACTGTTACTGACTTTCTTTTACCGCTATATGCGTCAACTACTGGAAGCAGGCTTTATTTATATCGCACAACCGCCTTTATTTAAAGTAGAACGCAATAAAACAGCAGTCTACGCTAACTCTGAAAAAGAGCGCGATGCGATTATTGCTGGCTTTGGCGAAAATGCTAAATTCAATGTTCAACGTTACAAAGGTTTGGGTGAGATGAATGCAACTCAACTTTGGGAAACAACGATGGATCCTGAAAGTCGTATCATGTTACAAGTAAGTATTCCTGATGCGATTTTAGCAGATACTATTTTTGATACATTGATGGGTGATAACGTAGAACCGCGTCGTGACTTTATTCAAGAACACGCTAAATACGTAACCAACCTTGATGTATAATCCTTACTATTTATCGATTTAAAGATATAAATATGCAGTAGATAAAGAGCATCTTGTTATATACAGATGCTCTTTTATTTTTGTAGTCACTATATTTACAAAAGCTTTGAAAATCATGATGAAATACAGGACATTATCCAATAAAAATGGTATAATAAAGTGATGTAGTCGTAAGCATAGCTAGAGCGGACAACACAGTACAGAGTAGAAACTTTTAACCATATTCTGGCGACAAGAAACTTATTTTATACATTGTATAAGCAAGCATTTGTGCAAGCAAAACGAAGGCTGCAATAAGGGAGGTTAAGCTTAACATGGCGGAAGAAAAGATTTCGCAAATTAAAGATCGGGACATTGGTGTAGAAATGCGTGATTCCTTTATGGATTATGCAATGAGCATCATTGTAAGCCGGGCTTTGCCTGATGTACGTGACGGTTTGAAACCTGTGCATCGGCGTATATTATTTGCCATGTCAGAGCTTGGTATGGCTCCAGATAAACCGTATAAGAAATCAGCAAGAATCGTTGGTGAAGTTATTGGTAAGTATCACCCTCATGGTGATTCTGCGGTATACGAAACGATGGTACGGATGGCGCAAGATTTCTCTATGCGTTATATGTTAGTGGATGGTCATGGTAACTTTGGATCGATCGATGGCGATATGGCAGCAGCTATGCGTTACACAGAAGCTCGTTTGTCTAAAATTGCTATGGAAATGTTACGTGATATCAACAAAGAAACAATCGATTTTGCACCTAACTATGATGGTGAAGAAAAAGAGCCTATCGTTTTACCAGCTCGCTATCCTAACTTATTAGTAAATGGTGTGTCCGGTATCGCTGTAGGTATGGCTACCAATATTCCTCCGCATAATTTAGGCGAAGTTATAGATGGTGTACAAGCGATGATCCAGAATCCAGAGATTACTTCTATGGAACTGATGGATTATATTCAAGGGCCTGATTTTCCAACCTCTGGTTATATTTTAGGACGCTCTGGTATTCGTCAAGCGTACCAAACAGGTCGTGGATCGGTAACGATGCGTGCCAAAGCAACAATCGAGGAAAATAACAACAAAGCACGTATCGTGGTAAATGAATTACCTTATCAAGTCAACAAAGCTCGTTTAGTAGAGAAAATTGCTGAACTGGTACGTGAGAAAAGAATCGAAGGCATTACTGATCTACGTGATGAATCTGACCGTAACGGTATGCGTGTCGTTATTGAACTACGTCGTGATGTGAATCCAAGCGTAGTACTAAATAATTTGTACAAACACACAGCGATGCAATCTACATTTGGTGTGAATATGCTAGCTATCGTTAACAATGAACCTAAATTGCTAACTTTACGTGAAGTACTACATCACTATATTCAACATCAGATCGAAGTTATTCGTCGCCGTACACAATATGATCTCAAAAAAGCAGAAGCGCGCGCTCATATTTTAGATGGTTTGCGTGTAGCTTTAGATAATCTAGATGAAGTTATCCGTATGATTCGTGCTTCCAATACAAGCGATGTTGCTCGTGAAAGTCTAATTGAGCGTTTTTCTCTTAGTCTAGAGCAGGCACAAGCGATTATGGATATGCGTTTACAACGTTTAACAGGACTAGAACGTGAGAAAATCGAGAACGAATACAATGAATTGTTAGTCAAAATTGCTGAATACCGCGAAATTTTGGCAAATGAAGATTTGGTTCTTGAAATTATCAGTACAGAGCTTAATGAAATCAAAGAACGTTTTGGTGATGAGCGCCGTACAGAAATCACAGTAGGCGAAGAAAGTATTCTGGATGAAGATTTGATACCGAAAGAAGAAGTTATTGTTACAGTAACGCATACCGGTTATATCAAACGCTCACCAGTTACAACATTCCGTAGCCAAAAACGTGGTGGACGCGGTGTTATTGGGATGGATATGAAAGATACTGACTTTGTGCAGCATCTATTTGTAACCAACTCTCATAACCATCTGCTATTCTTTACAGACAAAGGTAAAGTATACCGCATCAAAGCCTATGAGATTCCTGAATTGGGACGTACAGCGCGTGGAACACCGGTCATCAACCTTATTCAGATTGAACAAGGCGAATCGGTTAACGCAGTCATTTCTGTAGAACAATTTGAAGGAGATCAACATCTATTCTTTGCAACTAAGCAAGGGGTCGTGAAAAAAACACGTCTGGATGATTACACCAATATCCGTAAAGGCGGTTTGATCGCAATCAATATGCGTGAAGATGATGAGCTGATTGAAGTCAAATTAACAGATGGCAAACAAGAGATTATCATGGGTACTTCTTATGGTATGTCTATTCGCTTCTCTGAAGGCAACGTTCGCCCTATGGGACGTAGTGCGACAGGGGTAAAAGGTATTACCCTCGATGAAGGCGATGCTGTCATTGGTATGGATATCGTCGATGATGATCAGAAAGTATTGATCGTTACATCGAAAGGTTACGGTAAACGTACACCAGGTTCTGACTACCGTATTCAGACACGCGGTGGTAAAGGAATCAAAACGATGAATGTAACCGATAAAAATGGTAAGTTAGCAGGTCTGAAAGTAGTTAAAGACGAAGAAGACCTAATGATTATCACAACAAGCGGAACATTGATTCGGATGGATATTGAAGGAATCTCTACGATGGGACGTAATACGCAGGGTGTCAAACTGATTCATATTCGTGATGAAGATTCTGTAGCTACGATCTGTCGTACAGACAAAAACGAAGAAGACGAGTCACCAGATGATGAAGTATTTGCTGAAGATGCAATAGGTAGTACAGAAGAGCAAGATACTGTGCAGCCAGACACTGAGCAAGAAATCGCTATCGATGATACAGAAGAAGCAGAATAATCTGTTTTAAATATGGCGAAATAAAAAGAGAACTTTCTGAAAAAGAAAGTTCTCTTTTTTTATATCTATCCACTAAAAAATAGTTAAGAAGTTTACTAAATTAGATTGAAGAAATGACAAATACCGCATATAATAAGTCTAAGTAATCAAGTCTTTAGTCCCTATTTTATACATAAATTTTTAGAACTAGCGAATAATGAAAAATGCGATCTAAAGGTTTTTAGTATCTTAAATAGAGTGAGGTTAATCCAATGCCAGCGATATTAATTGATGATGTAACACCAGGCGTACGAATTACGCACGATGTATTCACAACTCAAGGCAATTTGCTTTTTCCTAAAGGCAAAACAGTCATGCCCAAAGATATAGAAATTTTGCGTGCTTTCTTAATAGAAGAAATTAATAATGGTAAAACACCAAAAGAAGAAATGAAGGCTTCTCCTGCTGAATCCAATACCACCAATGAAATAGGAGCAAAAGTCAAAGCATTACAAAAAGTGTTATCGTTTGAGAAAGACTATGAAAAGATGATTACTTTGCTTAAAAATGCTTTTCGGAATATGACAGCAACAGAAATCCCTGTTTTAGAATTACGCGGGCAGCTAGAAAAGCTGTTACAGTATACAAGAGAATATAATGTATTAACGTTTTATCCAAAAGGCATGAACAAGCAAGATTACTGGTACCATAATGCAGTGCTGACCAGTCTTACTTCTTATAAAATTTCCAAATGGTTAGGGCTTCCTGCTAATGAAGGAATGCAAGTCGCTTTTGCAGGGCTTTTCCATGATATCGGTAATGCCAAAATTGATTTGGATATTTTACAAAAGCCTTCCAAACTAACATCATCAGAAGTGGAAGAAATACGTAGACACACGATGTACGGCTACGAACTCCTCAAAAATGTTAAAGGCATTAGCGAAGGGGTACGTTTAGCAGCACTACAACATCATGAGAAAGTAGATGGATCAGGGTATCCACTTCGTCTACAGGCTGATCAGATTCATATCTATGCCAAAATTGTGGGAGTCGCCGATATATTTCATGCAATGACTCTTTCCAAAACGTACAGTCAGGCACAATCGCCCTATCTGGTATTGGAACAGATCGATACTGAAGCATTTGGCAAATTAGATCCCAAAATCGTAACCACCTTTATTAGCAAAGTAACCCAGTTTCATAATGGCACAATGGTTCGCTTAAGTAACGGTCTAATAGGAGAGATCATTTTCTCTGATCGTTCACACCCTACTCGTCCGCTTGTTTCTGTAGATGGTAACATCTACAACTTAATAGAACATCGTCAGCTATTTATCCAGGAGATTATTAAAAGAAAAGAAACACTACAAAAAAATTAAAGAACATCTATACTATATACAATAGATAAAAGATATCTTATTAATAGAAGATACATTAAAATAGAGGGTAGTTCATTTGCTGTAATTCAGAAAGCAAACGAACTACCCTTTGTCTATTTCAATAAAGATAACAAACATCATCAAATAACAAGCCAAAAGCCAGTAAATACAAGCTTATAAAGCATATTATTAAATTCTTAAAAAAAGTGTTGACTACACAATACGATACATGATATATTATAAAAGTTGTCACGAACGAACGACAACACAAGCAACACATCATACGAAAACAACTTGAAAAAACACTTCAAAAAAAGTGCTTGCCAAGTGGTTGAAAACATGATATGATATAAAAGTTGTCACCGAGAAACACTGACAACGAAAAACGAAATGTTTGATCTTTGAAAACTGAACAACGAGTGAGTAAACAAAGGTCTTAGCCGACCTTTAAAATAGAGAACTTCGGTTCTCGCCAGTTTCAATTGAGCAAGTCAAACACTTTATGGAGAGTTTGATCCTGGCTCAGGACGAACGCTGGCGGCGTGCCTAATACATGCAAGTCGAGCGGAGTTGATGAGAAGCTTGCTTCTCTGATACTTAGCGGCGGACGGGTGAGTAACACGTAGGCAACCTGCCCTCAAGCTTGGGACAACTACCGGAAACGGTAGCTAATACCGAATACATGATTTGTTCGCCTGAACGAATTTGGAAAGACGGAGCAATCTGTCACTTGAGGATGGGCCTGCGGCGCATTAGCTAGTTGGTGAGGTAACGGCTCACCAAGGCGACGATGCGTAGCCGACCTGAGAGGGTGATCGGCCACACTGGGACTGAGACACGGCCCAGACTCCTACGGGAGGCAGCAGTAGGGAATCTTCCGCAATGGACGCAAGTCTGACGGAGCAACGCCGCGTGAGTGATGAAGGTTTTCGGATCGTAAAGCTCTGTTGCCAGGGAAGAACGTCTGAGTGAGTAACTGCACTCAGAGTGACGGTACCTGAGAAGAAAGCCCCGGCTAACTACGTGCCAGCAGCCGCGGTAATACGTAGGGGGCAAGCGTTGTCCGGAATTATTGGGCGTAAAGCGCGCGCAGGCGGCTTTTTAAGTCCGGTGTCACAGCCCAAGGCTCAACCTTGGGTCGCACTGGAAACTGGAGAGCTTGAGTACAGAAGAGGAAAGTGGAATTCCACGTGTAGCGGTGAAATGCGTAGAGATGTGGAGGAACACCAGTGGCGAAGGCGACTTTCTGGGCTGTAACTGACGCTGAGGCGCGAAAGCGTGGGGAGCAAACAGGATTAGATACCCTGGTAGTCCACGCCGTAAACGATGAATGCTAGGTGTTAGGGGTTTCGATACCCTTGGTGCCGAAGTTAACACATTAAGCATTCCGCCTGGGGAGTACGGTCGCAAGACTGAAACTCAAAGGAATTGACGGGGACCCGCACAAGCAGTGGAGTATGTGGTTTAATTCGAAGCAACGCGAAGAACCTTACCAAGTCTTGACATCCCTTTGACCGGACTAGAGATAGTCCTTTCCTTCGGGACAAAGGAGACAGGTGGTGCATGGTTGTCGTCAGCTCGTGTCGTGAGATGTTGGGTTAAGTCCCGCAACGAGCGCAACCCTTATGCTTAGTTGCCAGCACATTATGGTGGGCACTCTAAGCAGACTGCCGGTGACAAACCGGAGGAAGGTGGGGATGACGTCAAATCATCATGCCCCTTATGACTTGGGCTACACACGTACTACAATGGCCGGTACAACGGGAAGCAATATCGCAAGATGGAGCCAATCCTTAAAAGCCGGTCTCAGTTCGGATTGCAGGCTGCAACTCGCCTGCATGAAGTCGGAATTGCTAGTAATCGCGGATCAGCATGCCGCGGTGAATACGTTCCCGGGTCTTGTACACACCGCCCGTCACACCACGAGAGTTTGCAACACCCGAAGTCGGTGGGGTAACCGCAAGGAGCCAGCCGCCGAAGGTGGGGTAGATGATTGGGGTGAAGTCGTAACAAGGTAGCCGTATCGGAAGGTGCGGCTGGATCACCTCCTTTCTATGGAGAATCGTTTCCTGCAACGGAAACATTCGAACGTCTTTCTTTCGGGAAAGACAAACGCAGAACACTCCGGTGGATCTGTGGTCATTCATTGAATGACACCACTCACTCGTTGTTCAGTTTTGAAAGAGTAAACCTCTTTCAAACTGTTGATCCTTGAAAACTGGATACCGAAAACGAAACATCGCGTTTTAGAATGTTTCTTCTCTACAGACTGTGCAAACAGTGGTAGGCGAGAAATTGAAATACACCGTTTCTATTGATTTAGAAACACTTAGGTTAAGCTACTAAGAGCACACGGTGGATGCCTAGGCGCTAGGAGCCGATGAAGGACGTGGCGAACAACGATAAAGCCTCGGGGAGCTGTAAGCAAGCTGTGATCCGGGGATGTCCGAATGGGGAAACCTAACTGGATTCATCTCCAGTTACTCACACCTGAATACATAGGGTGTGCAGAGGCAGACGAGGGGAACTGAAACATCTAAGTACCCTCAGGAACAGAAAACAAGAGTGATTCCGTCAGTAGCGGCGAGCGAACGCGGAACAGCCCAAACCAATGAGCTTGCTTGTTGGGGTTGTGGGACGTCTCTTTGGAGTTACAAAGGAAGATGGTAGGCGAAGAGGTCTGGAAAGGCCCGCAAGACAAGGTGAAAGCCCTGTAGCTAAAATCATCTTCTCTCCGAGACGGATCCCGAGTAGTGCGGGGCACGTGAAACCCCGTATGAATCTGCCAGGACCATCTGGTAAGGCTAAATACTCCCTAGCGACCGATAGTGAAGCAGTACCGTGAGGGAAAGGTGAAAAGGACCCCGGAAGGGGAGTGAAATAGAACCTGAAACCGTGTGCTTACAAAAAGTCAGAGCCCTATTACTGGGTGATGGCGTGCCTTTTGTAGAATGAACCGGCGAGTTACGTTCCCGTGCAAGGTTAAGGTGAAAAGCCGGAGCCGCAGCGAAAGCGAGTCTGAATAGGGCGACTGAGTACGTGGACGTAGACCCGAAACCAGGTGATCTACCCCTGTCCAGGGTGAAGGTACGGTAACACGTACTGGAGGCCCGAACCCACGCACGTTGAAAAGTGCGGGGATGAGGTGGGGGTAGCGGAGAAATTCCAATCGAACCTGGAGATAGCTGGTTCTCCCCGAAATAGCTTTAGGGCTAGCCTCGGAAGTTGAGTCGTGGAGGTAGAGCACTGATTGGATGCGGGGCCCGCAAGGGTTACCAAGTTCAGTCAAACTCCGAATGCCACAGACTTTATTCCGGGAGTCAGACAGTGAGTGCTAAGATCCATTGTCGAAAGGGAAACAGCCCAGACCATCAGCTAAGGTCCCCAAGTGTGTGTTAAGTGGGAAAGGATGTGAAGTTGCACAGACAACCAGGATGTTGGCTTAGAAGCAGCCACCATTGAAAGAGTGCGTAATAGCTCACTGGTCGAGTGACTTTGCGCCGAAAATGTAACGGGGCTAAACACACCACCGAAGCTATGGCTTGATACTTTGTATCAGGGGTAGGGGAGCGTTGAATGAAGATTGAAGGTGTACCGCAAGGAGCGCTGGACCTCATTCAAGTGAGAATGCCGGTATGAGTAACGAAAAGATCAGTGAGAATCTGATCCGCCGAAAACCCAAGGATTCCTGAGGAAGGCTCGTCCTCTCAGGGTAAGTCGGGACCTAAGGCGAGGCCGAAAGGCGTAGTCGACGGACAACAGGTTGAAATTCCTGTACCACCGAAAGCCGTTATGAGCAATGGGATGACGCAGGAGGATAGTGACGCGGACTGATGGATGTCCGTTCAAGCAGTGAGGCTGGTATGTAGGCAAATCCGCATACCGCAAGGCCAGGCTGTGATGAGGAGCGAAAATTGGAGTAGCGAAGGTCATGATTTCACACTGCCAAGAAAAGTCTCTAGCCAGGAAGCAGGTGCCCGTACCGTAAACCGACACAGGTGGGTGAGAAGAGAATTCTAAGGCGCGCGGAAGAACTCTCGTTAAGGAACTCGGCAAAATGACCCCGTAACTTCGGGAGAAGGGGTGCCCCGGTAGTGTGAATAGCACGAGGGGGCCGCAGTGAAAAGGCCCAAGCGACTGTTTAGCAAAAACACAGGTCTGTGCGAAGCCGCAAGGCGAAGTATACGGGCTGACGCCTGCCCGGTGCTGGAAGGTTAAGGGGAGTGGTTAGCGCAAGCGAAGCTATGAACCGAAGCCCCAGTAAACGGCGGCCGTAACTATAACGGTCCTAAGGTAGCGAAATTCCTTGTCAGGTAAATTCTGACCCGCACGAATGGCGTAACGATTTGGGCGCTGTCTCAACGAGAGATCCGGTGAAATTTTAATACCTGTGAAGATGCAGGTTACCCGCGACAAGACGGAAAGACCCCATGGAGCTTTACTGCAACTTGATATTGAACTGGGGTGCGATTTGTACAGGATAGGTGGGAGCCGTAGACATCGGAGCGCAAGCTTCGGTTGAGGCGCCGTTGGGATACCACCCTGATCGCATTTGAGTTCTAACCTCGTACCGTGATCCGGTACAGGGACCGTGTCAGGTGGGCAGTTTGACTGGGGCGGTCGCCTCCTAAAGTGTAACGGAGGCGCCCTAAGGTTCCCTCAGAATGGTTGGAAATCATTCGAAGAGTGTAAAGGCATAAGGGAGCTTGACTGCGAGACAGACACGTCGAGCAGGGACGAAAGTCGGGCTTAGTGATCCGGTGGTACCGCATGGAAGGGCCATCGCTCAACGGATAAAAGCTACCCTGGGGATAACAGGCTTATCTCCCCCAAGAGTCCACATCGACGGGGAGGTTTGGCACCTCGATGTCGGCTCATCGCATCCTGGGGCTGAAGTAGGTCCCAAGGGTTGGGCTGTTCGCCCATTAAAGCGGTACGCGAGCTGGGTTCAGAACGTCGTGAGACAGTTCGGTCCCTATCTGTCGTGGGCGTAGGAAATTTGAGAGGAGCTGTCCTTAGTACGAGAGGACCGGGATGGACGCACCGCTGGTGTACCAGTTGTTCCGCCAGGAGCATCGCTGGGTAGCTACGTGCGGAAGGGATAAGCGCTGAAAGCATCTAAGCGTGAAGCCCCCCTCAAGATGAGATTTCCCAGTATGTAAGACCCCTTGTAGACGACGAGGTCAATAGGTTGGGGGTGGAAGTGCCGCAAGGCATGGAGCTGACCAATACTAATCGGTCGAGGGCTTATCCAATAAGCTAACACGCGATGTTTTCGTTTTCGGATTCAGTTTTCAGGGAGCAACACACCTGCCCGTTTGGTAATGATGGCGGAGGGGTTCCACACGTACCCATCCCGAACACGACCGTTAAGCCCTCCAGCGCCGATGGTACTTGGACCGCAGGGTCCTGGGAGAGTAGGACGTTGCCAAGCAACGCGCAAAACCGAAAAGAGTGATTCCTGATTGAAGGAGTCGCTCTTTTTTTGTGTATAAAAGGATGGAAACCATGGTGTGGGAACAAGTCTGGTGAATGGATGGAGGGAAAGGTGTAGGTATAGATGGTTTACTGCTGTTGATGTAGGCGAGGAATATGCAAAGTCTGGTGGCTGGATCGCCTGGTCTGATGAGTTTGTCTACCCTTTTTGGAGTCGTGTTCGAGTAGTCTATCCCTTTGTCCCTCTAAAGAAACGTTTCCCATTACTCATTCTCACTTTCCTTCATTTCTATGTACTGTGGTGTTCTTTTCTCTCTACTGATACGGCTCTGCCTAAATGCTGTCCTTCTCTTCCCCTACTGCCGTTTGTGATCTCCTGATAGTACATATACATAGATTGTAAAGTGCTCTGGTCTTTTGCTTTAGGTTTTTGGAGTATCTTTTATTAGGTATCTTTTGCCCTGCATTTTCTCATACTTTTTACTTTTATTCGCTTTCTGTTGTTGGAGAAGGATACATAGAGTTTTGATACATATTTTTTGTACAATATTTGAAACGGTTGATTGGTATCGCTATATAAGTATGCACTAAGAAGCTTTTAGTTTAATTAAATCGATCAATAGCAATTAGTTGGAGTTAAGATGTTAGAACACAGTAATTAATAGTAATAAATAATTATAAAAGGCTATGATATAGCTTCATAATAGCTTTAAATAAGCTTCAATAATGCTTCAATAGAGTGTTACATATCTTAAACTAGCCCTGATTGTAGGCTTAAGAAACATGTTTAGATACATCTTTCGCTCAAATATTTACTCAATAATAGAGAGAATATATAAGATTTTGTATCTTCATTTCGTTGAAGTGTAACTGTTTTGTTACAGAAGTTGTTGAAACAACAGTTATAATAGAGACAAGTAATAGATAGGTCTAAGGTCATGATAGCGAAAAAAAGTTATTTTGATATATTATTTAAAAATGTCTAAAAAATAATTAAGGCGTAATTGCGTACTGCATAAAGATGTATAATGTATAATTATACATCTTGCCAATGAAGATATTCATTAATGTCTAATGGAGTAAAAAATAACTTCAATAATACTGGATGATTGTTTTAGTTAGGGGGACGATGTGATGTGGGGGAAAAGCAAACATCGAATATGGAATGTATTATGGGTAGGCGTTTTTTTAGGGATATTAGCAGGTTGTTCTCAATCTAATATTTCTTGGACTCATTATCAAGGTGCTTTTGTAGAGTCTAGCTTTCCTATTCCAGAAGAAGTGAAAGAGATGGATACCATTATTAATAATAGTAAAATGAATTATGTACGTTATGAGTTACCAGGTATCGAATCTTCTACTTTACCAGAAGCATATATGCAAGAAATTAAAAACTGGGGCTGGAAGCAACAACAGGAAAGTATAGGTGAAAGTAATACCAATTTTGTATTTATTCAAGGG
The DNA here is from genome assembly GCF_028606985.1 of Paenibacillus kyungheensis. Classification (NCBI taxonomy): domain Bacteria; kingdom Bacillati; phylum Bacillota; class Bacilli; order Caryophanales; family Paenibacillaceae; genus Paenibacillus; species Paenibacillus kyungheensis. Next base: position 14,794 of record NZ_CP117416.1, read on the forward strand.
GATCGCACGTTACAATTGGTATTGCAGAAAAATTACTTAACTGTCATTGTACCTGATAAAAGTTCAAGAGCACCTATTGCTGAAGCTACTATTAACCCGTAATATGGCGAAATGAATAGAGTGAGTATGCTTTATCTAAGCTATAAAATACAAATAAAAAAGTAACATCAAAAAAACGGTATCTCTTTGTTAAAAGATACCGTTTTTTGATGTTTATTCTGTGTAATTGTTATTGATCTTTAAGCATTGTTACTGACCTTTAAGCTATGAATGCTGGGAATAGTGTGAGTAACTGGAGATGAATCCAGTTAGGTTTCCCCATATAGATAGCAGACAGCTTAGTTGTTAAAAAGAGAGCAATGCTTACTAATTACTATAATGGTGGGTAGCTAATGACTATAATGCTAACTACTATAATAGAGAATAGTTTGATTTTATTATTCATGCACTATCGCTACAGCAATCGAATCTTAATACTGTATTAGCTTATTGAATATTTGGCTGGAACATTTTACTTATAGCTTTAACTAATATAATTGTTGAGAACTGTTGAGCACTATTGAGTATTGTTTTGAGCATGACTACGTACTATAAATAAAGAATGAGTATAGTGCTGAAGCTATTGAATATAATAAGATACTTCTTCTTTTGTCAACTTAATAATGCCATCTTTACGTTTACGGAATAAACGAAGTAAGATAATCAAACGAGGTAAGCAGAACCAAATATGCCACATGACTAAAGAGATTGAGAAGTCGAGTGGAAGCCACATACACAAAATAGCGGCAAAGCAAAATCCGATCCACGTTGTATGTAATAACACTCTGCGGAATGTAGAATAGCCCATAAATTGATCTGGTAAATAACCGATCCATGGAAATTGGATTTGAAATTTCCAACGTTTACGTAAGTGATTAACAGTCATGATCAATACAGAGCGAGAAATCACATATTGAATCCATAACACTAAAGGAAAAGAAAGTAGCCAAAATCCAATACTAGACCATGAGAAGTAATAAAGCTCAATCATTAACGTGACAATAGGTACTAATAAATAAATCCAGTTCCACATTCTAGTGACTGGCCATTTTTTAATAAGTTGGTATTGATAAAATGTTGCATTTTGTTGAGCTTCTGTTACCATTCAATGCGCCCCTCCTTTTAGTGATGATTTGCTACTAAGATTACAATATAGAAATGTTTATTTTTGATAGCATTAGTAATAAGCGTTATTTATTGAAGTGACTGGTTGTTATCATTATATCGGTCAAATATGTACCTTTTGAAATACACGAGCTTAAATTATAAGTCTTTTTGTAGATCGAAGCGAAGTTGAGACGATATCTGTTATTTTGATTATAATAAGAATAGGGAACAATACACAATAAATATTATAGGAATGACAATATGAACAATAAATGGATACCTTCTACAACGAAACAATGCAAAGCTCCTCTATACGATGCTTTATCTCGTTATGCTTCTTCTACTCAGAAAAGCTTCCATGTGCCAGGGCACAAAAATGGGATGATCTATACTGATGTACTCAAGCAAATGACCGGGGCAGATTTGTTCCATTCTGTATTGCAATGGGATGTTACTGAAATTAGTGGTACAGATGACCTTCATCATCCTGAAGGAGTTATTCAAGAAGCCCAACAGTTAGCAGCACAATGTTTTGGAGCTGAAGAAAGTCATTTTCTTATAGGTGGAAGTACAGTTGGTAACTTAGCTCTTATTTTAACAGTATGTAGTCATCCTGGTGATATCATTATTGTACAGCGTAATGTCCATAAGTCTGTTCTGAACGGATTGATGATGGCAGGAGCGAAAGCAGTCTTTTTAACGCCAGAGATAGATCAAACAAGTGGTTTGGCTGTAATTCCTAGTATTGAAAATATAGAAGCAGCTCTTACACAATATCCTACTGCTAGAGCTGTTTTTCTTTCGTCTCCTAATTATTACGGCATGGGGAAAGACTTGAGTGATATTGCTACTACTTGTCATCGGTATGAGATACCACTGTTGGTAGATGAAGCGCATGGAGCACATTATGGTCATCATCAGCGTTTTCCTATTAGTGCACTCAATGCCGGTGCAGATGGTGTGGTGCAATCCACTCACAAAATGTTATCGTCGATGACGATGAGTGCTATGTTACATGTACAGGGTGATTTGCTTACTCGTTCTTTATTAAAGCAGCGTTTAACTATGATTCAGAGTTCAAGCCCTTCGTATCCGTTAATGGCTTCTTTAGACCTGAGTCGTTATATATTAGATTGTTATGGAGAACAAGTCTTTGCTACAGGGTTACAAGCTAGAGATACTTTTATTGATGAATTAGCGCATCATCAAAGATTTGGTTATTTATCGTGCTCCGAGGAATATTATACACAAGATCCTTTTAAAGTGGTGATCTACGATCGGGACGGTTATTTATCTGGCGAAGTCTTGCAAGAACGGTTAGAGTATTATGGATGTGTGCCTGAGATGAGTGATGATCGATATGTTGTATTGGTATTTAGTATGGGTTCGACATTAGACGATAGTTATTGTCTGTTAGAAGCTCTGGCAAAGATTGCTCAAGAACCCCTGCAATCTATTGTGATAGGTGATACAAATGATATAGATCAAGATACTATTTCTACCCTATTAGAGCTTACAGACTGTTCTGAGGTCACAAATGATAATGATGCAGAGCAGAGAGAACAGAAAGTGTATCTAGATCCCAATTTATCGACTATATCTGAGCCTATCTTATTTACAATGACACCGATTGATGAAGACAAGATAGAAGTTATTGCTCTAGAACAAGCAGAAGGACGAATATGTGCAGAAATGGTGATTCCTTACCCACCAGGCATTCCGATTTTGTATGCAGGAGAAACGATCCATCCATCTGTGTATGCTAGACTATTAACGTTACGAACACATGGTCATAAAATACAAGGCACTGCTGATGCTACATTAAATACATTGCGTGTCTATCAATAGAGGTCTACCGCGAAGTAGTCTACAGAAAGCAGGAATAAGAATGAAGTCAAAAGGTTTATTTATTGTGTTAGAAGGTATGGATGGTAGTGGTAAAACAAGTCAGCTTGAACATATTAAACATTACTTGAACGAACAAGGGATAGATTTTTTATCAACTCGTGAACCGGGAGGAATCTCTGTTTCTGAACAGATTCGTGAAGTGATTTTGAATGTAGATAATGATATGAGTGGTCTAACCGAGTGTCTGCTATACGCTAGTGCTAGAAGAGAACATTTAATTCAGAAAGTGATTCCTGCCTTAAATGATGGACGAATCGTTATCTGTGATCGGTATGTAATGTCTTCTTTGGCTTATCAAGGATATGGACGTGAACTGGGTAAAGCTGTACTGGATATTAATCAATTGGCTATTGATGTAGATGGTCAGCAGTACTGGGCGGATATGAATATCTATATCGATGTGAAGCCAGAAGTAGGATTAGAGCGGATTATGTCCAAATCAGGTGAACGTGAAGTCAACCGGCTTGATCTGGAGACGCTGGAATTTCATCATCGGGTACATAAAGGATATATGGAACTGTCCGAGCAACATGCAGAGCAGTTTGTAATGATCAATGGTGAACAGGATGAGCACAGTGTTTTTGGCGATATTAAGCAGGTATTGGATCAGTTGATTCAAGCTTACCGTGTATAACAATAAGGAATATGCTTCTGATTTGGGGCAGTCGGTTACAATATGAATAAAGAGTAAATAGAGGTATTATCCGTATAGATGTCGAATAAACTAAACAGGGCTAGGTGCCTTACAGATCTGTAAAAGGAGGGCTATTATAATGAAACTGATTATTGCGATCGTGCAAGATAAAGATAGTAACCGTCTATCAGGCGAATTGGTAAAAGCTAATTTTCGGGCTACCAAACTAGCGAGTACGGGTGGATTTCTACGTGCTGGAAATACAACATTTATGATTGGTGTTGATGATAGTCAGATCGAAGCTGTTATGGAAGTCATTCGTAATAGTTGTAAAATTCGTGAGCAACTGGTTACACCGGTAACTCCGATGAGCGGTACAACCGATTCGTATCTTCCATTGCCAGTAGAAGTACAGGTGGGTGGCGCTACTGTATTCGTTATGCCTGTTGAACGCTTTGAGCATTTCTAAAAAAGTTTTTGATTTTATTTCAAAAAATACGCAAAAATCGTTATATCTTCAAACATAATAGAATAATAAAGAGTATAATTAAGAAATAAACAGAGGATCGGTTACGTTATTGAGAACCGGTCCGTCTTTATTATCTGCTACAAATCGGTTATCGTTCGACAAGCTAATACGTAAAAATTGAAGTTTTTTCATTTTACTATTCGCAAATCGTAACATTTGAACGATACTAATTAATAACGACTCTGTTTAGCAACTGCTAATTGATATATACAAAACCAAGCATGTATAAAGGAAGTCTGGACTTTACAGCTAGAAGTCTAATGCCAGCAAAGAAAGGAAGAGAATAATGAAAATCAACCCCGGTTATCCTCCATTAAAAAGTAATCCTATCGTATCGGATACTCCTAATAAAGTTGTACAACAACGGAACTTTTCAGATGTTCTTCATAATCATGGTGCTCAAGCAACACATGATGATATCCAACGTCAATTTAAAGAAATTCAAATGCAGGGTGACCGGCTTGCGAAATCAATGACACTACGCGAACTCAAATCGTATCAAATGTTAGTAAAACGCTTTTTGGAAGATACGGTTCGTCGCGGTGTTAAAGTGAAAGAAACACAAAGCTTTGATCGTCGGGGTCGGGGCAAAAAGTATAAATTGTTAGATGAAGTCGATTCCATGTTGCTAAGTATGGCTGAAGAATTGCTTCAAAGTGAAGAAGGAAGAATAGAATTATTGCAGCGGATGGGCGAAATTCGCGGTATGCTGATTAATTTTCTATATTAAGAAAGTAAAATAGATGTGTTGAAGTGTGTGGTTCAGTAAGGAGGCACCATGTCTTTTCAAGAAATTATCGGGCAAGATATTGCCAAGCAGATGTTACAGAACGGTCTGCGTAGTCAAAAGATTTCTCATGCGTATTTGTTTAGCGGCCCAGCAGGTAGCGGACAAATGAAAATGGCTAACAGCTTTGCTCAAGCTTTGGTATGTATTCATAAAGGTGATGAAGCCTGTGGAGAATGTATACAATGTCGTAAAATGAAAAATGGAAATCATCCTGATTTTCATGTGATCGAGCCGGATGGCGCTTCGATTAAAATTGAGCAAATCCGCGATATTCAGCGGATTTTTTCGTATCGTTCAGAATCGGGAAACCGTAAAATATATATTATTAAAGATGCAGATAAAATGACGATACAAGCGTCTAATAGTCTGTTAAAATTTTTAGAAGAACCACCAGCACCAGCGGTGGCTATCCTTTTAACAGAAAATGCACAGTCAGTACTACCTACGATTCGTTCTCGTACACAACCTATAGTATTTACGCCACCTGATCCTCAGAAAATGGCTCAAATCTTAGGAGATGAAGGATTTCCAATGCCTTTAGTACGATGTGTTGTTCATATTGCGTCTGATCTAGATGAATGCCGAGAATTGCTAGCAGAGAATTGGTTTGCAGAAATCAGAAACGTAATGTTACAATTAGGGAAGGAATCCGCAGGTAGAGGGAGTATGAGCCTTATTACTGCTCAGCAAAAGCTGTTTAAAGGCGGACTTGGAGATCATATTGAGCCTGTATTTGATCTTTTCCACTTATGGTTTAAGGATATGATTCATATCCAGATTGGAAGGCACGAGAGTATCGTTTTTATAGATCAGTTAGAGTCTCTCTCCAAAGTGGCTACCACTCGTGATATGCAGCATTGGATATCTTGTATGTCGCTTGCTGCAGAGTGTAAGAAAATGCTTCGTTCTCATGTGAATCCACAGTTATGCATGGAGCAATTTCTTATAGGCGTTAGCGGTTGAAGGAGCTTCATCACAGACCGGACGGTGTATAACATCATGCGGAGCGCACAAGCTTAACAACGCACACTTTTTGAATACGTCATGTCAGGTGAACACAAGAAGTAATTCTTCAGATCGGAATTTTTGCCGTAGAGTTGAAAAACGGTATTGGCAAATGAGGGGGCTTATCTTTTGTATAGTGTAGTAGGAGTCCGCTTTAAAAAAGCGGGTAAAATATATTATTTCGATCCGTTAGACTTTCCAGTCGAAAGTGAACAACACGTTATTGTAGAAACTGCACGTGGGATTGAATATGGTAAAGTAGTGATTGGCAAAAAAGAGGTAAATGAGTCGGATGTCGTTCTTCCTTTGAAAAAAGTGATTCGGATTGCAGAAGATCATGATGCTCAAGTGGTAGAAGAAAATCGGATCGCAGCTAAAAATGCTTTTACGACCTGTTTAAACAAAATCAGAGAGCATGAGCTGAAAATGAAACTTGTCGATGTAGAATTTACATTTGATCGCAATAAAATCATTTTCTATTTTACAGCAGAAGGGCGAGTCGATTTTCGAGAACTGGTTAAAGATTTAGCAAGCATTTTCCGTACACGTATCGAATTACGTCAAATCGGTGTGCGTGATGAAGCTAAAATGCTAGGCGGTATAGGCCCTTGTGGACGTATTCTATGCTGTTCTTCCTGGTTAGGCGATTTTGAGCCAGTATCAATCAAAATGGCTAAAGATCAAAGCTTGTCCTTGAATCCGACCAAGATTTCTGGATTGTGTGGACGTCTAATGTGTTGTCTTAAATTCGAGCATGATAATTATGAGAGCGTGAAGGAAGAACTTCCGGCTATCGGTAAATTTGTCGTCACTTCGCTAGGCGATGGTAAAGTGGTCGGTATCAATGCCGGTTCGCGTACTGTACATGTTCAGATCTTTGATATCAGTAAAGTCAAAGAACTGCCATTGGATGACGTGGTCGTGAAGTAAACCCGATCAAGGCTGCTTTTGAGGTGGGAACTTGGAGAAGAAAAATCTTTTTACACACATTCACGAATTGGAAACAAAGATGGATCATATGCATGGCGATATGGGTAAAATGAAGCAAGCTGTGAAAGAGCTGTTAGAAGAAAATCAACGTCTAAGTACTGAAAATGAACAATTGCGTCGTGTTCTGAAAAAAGAAGTTCCTGTTATCGAACCTAAATCGGTAGGAACGTACTCTTCTAAATTGTATTCAGACTTACCTGATCTAGAAGTAGTTGGAGAAGGTTATGATAATCTGGCACGTATTTATCACGAAGGCTTCCATATCTGTAATGTGTATTATGGACATTTGCGTACAGAAGGCGATTGCTTGTTCTGCCTTTCTTTTTTGAATAAATCTGAATAGTATCATTATCCAAACCGCGGACAGCAACATGCCGCGGTTTTTATATAGTATCGATGTAAAAGCGCAGGATCATTTCTAAAGAAAGCAAGATCAGAAAGGAAATACCATGAACGAACAACCACTTCTGGCAGATGAGCGTATTGATGATCTGCTCACGTATAATCTTAAAATTATTCAAAGTCGAGAAGTATTTAGCTTTTCGATGGATGCGGTATTGTTAGCACGATTTGCAAGTATTCCTAAGCGTGGTAAAGTGATTGATCTATGTACAGGCAATGGAGTCATTCCTATTTTGTTGTCGACACGTACCCATGCTAGTATTGAAGGGGTAGAAATACAAGAACGCCTGGCAGATATGGCAATGCGTAGTGTGACGATGAATGGCTTAGAAGAACAAGTCAAAATTCGAGTACAAGATCTTAAAGATATGCCACTTGTCGGTGAACGAGAAGCGTATGATGCGGTAACAGTAAATCCTCCTTATGCGCCTGTAACAGGAAGTGATATGAAATTAAATATTCATCATGCTATGGCAAGACATGAGATTGGATGTACGCTGGAAGATGTGATTCGTACGTCTGCCAAACTGCTTCGTAACGGTGGTAAACTGTCGATGGTTCACCGTCCTCATCGCTTAGCAGATATTATTATTTTGATGCGACAATATGGAGTAGAGCCAAAACGTATTCGATTTGTACATCCTCGTCAACATATGGAAGCCAATATGGTATTGATTGAAGGATTACGTGGAGGAAAGCCTGAAATGCGTATGTTACCGCCACTTATCGTATATGATGAACAGGAGCAATATACTACAGATCTCAAAGCAGTCTATTACGGATTAAAGGAGTCACTATGAGCATACAGATTCAAAAAAGCTTTGCCAAAGGGGAGTCTGCTGTTCTGCACGAAGGAGCAGGGACGTTATATCTTGTTGCTACCCCGATTGGTAACTTGGAAGATATGACTTATCGCGCTGTACGTACACTGCAAGAATGCGATATCGTTGCTGCTGAAGATACAAGGCAGACACGTAAATTATTGACTCATTTTGATATTACACCAGGCAAATTACTTAGTTATCATGAGCACAATAAAAAAGCGAGCGGCCCTGAATTAATCCGCCTTATTATAGAAGGAAGTAGTCTTGCACTTGTAAGCGATGCAGGATTGCCTGCTATTTCGGATCCCGGGCAAGAATTGGTGAAGCTGGCATTAGAACAGCAAATTGCGGTTGTGCCTATTCCTGGGGCAAATGCGGCTTTATCTGCTTTGATTGCTTCTGGATTATCGACAGATCGGTTTACATTTGTAGGATTTTTGCCAAGAGACAGCAAAGGTCAAGAAGAAGTACTAGGTAGTGTTAAGCATGGAGCAGGTACATTACTATTATATGAATCTCCGCATCGCATTATCAAAACATTACTGGCGATTGCACATCATCTCGGAAATCGTAATATCGTATTAGCACGTGAGCTAACGAAGCGTCATGAAGAGTGGACACGAGGCAGTGTTGAAGAAGCACTAGAGTGGTTAGAAACTCATCCACCTATCGGCGAATATTGCGTTGTTATTGAAGGGCAATCGTTAACTGAAGCCAAAGCAGAAGCAAGTGAATGGTGGCAGCAGATGAGTATCGAAGAACATGTGATGCACTACGAAAATAAAGAAAACATTTCACGTAAAGATGCTATGAAAAAAACAGCGAAAGACCGCGAAATCTCTAAACGTGATGTGTATCAAGTTCTTTTAGATGAACAAGAATAAACCGTCTAAAAATGCTTTCTTAATAACTGATTTTAGAGTCTATATTTATAATAGAAGAAACTCGTTATATCTATTATTTTTTCACAAAAATGAATATTCAAACAGGTAACATAATGTAGGAATCTTAAATTGTTTAAGATTCCTTTTTGATGTGTAAATTGGAAGTACTATGCAAAAGGAAGTATAATAAACGCCAAGCCTTTTTTTGAAAACCAAAAGAAAGCAAAAAAATACCTTTACCCAGACAAAATGCTGAGTAAAGGCCCAAGGAGATATTAAAAAGGTTAGAATTAATAAGTTGATAATTCTAGTATAACCTATTTTATTTATTTTGTCACAGGGACAGGAATTTCGGAAATACATTCATTACAAACGATTTTTCCTTTAAAATAAGTTACATTTTCAGCATTACCACAGAAAATACAAGCAGGCTCGTATTTTTTAAGCATGATGCGTTCGCCATCAACGTAGATTTCCAAAGCGTCTTTTTCTCCGATACCTAGTGTACGGCGAAGTTCGATAGGAATTACTACGCGGCCCAATTCGTCTACTTTTCTTACAATACCAGTTGATTTCATCATTACTGATCAATCCTCTCAAATTTAAATATATTAGTTGTTATTGGTTTGTTTGATGTGCTATCATTCGACAAATTTCTATGTTTTATGATATTCATAATACCAACGTTTCCCAAATCAGTCAACCTATAAATTGAGAAAAATAGAGTTTTTTTCTGTTTTTTTTGAAAAAATATTTTTATATAGCGGTATTATAAGGTATTATGGGCTTAAAATTATTTTGTCGATTTGGAAATTCGTAACTTGTATATACCGACATCATTCGACATTATCATCGAAGAATTTATTTTTAATTTTAAATAGTTGTGTTTTAGAGATAGAAGGAGGAGTTTGTTTTGAAGCCTGTACAACCTTTAGGAGAAGAAAAAGTATTTAAAGATCCTGTACATAATTATATCCACGTGCAAGATCGTTTAATCTGGACATTGATTAATACACCTGAATTTCAAAGATTACGTCGTATCAGACAATTGGGAACTTCTTATTTAACTTTTCATGGAGCAGAGCATAGTCGATTTTCTCATTCATTAGGTGTGTATGAAATTACACGTCGTATTATTTCTCAATTTGAACGTGGTGGTTATGAAGATTGGCCGCGAGAAGAAAGTCTAGTAGCTTTGTGTGCAGCTTTATTGCATGATCTGGGTCATGGACCTTTTTCACATTCTATAGAAGAAGCATTTGATATGGATCATGAAGAATGGACCTGTCGTATTCTGCTTGGCGATACAGAAGTAAACCGTGTATTGGAAGAAGCAGAAACAGGTCTGGCTGAACGAGTCGCTTCTGTTATTCGCAAAGATTATGAAAAACCGATTGTTGTCAATTTGGTGTCTAGTCCGCTGGATGCTGATCGTATGGACTATTTGTTACGTGATGCTTATTTTACAGGCGTGAATTATGGAACGATTGATGTGGATCGTATTTTGCGGATGCTTCGTCCTCATAATGGTAGAGTAGTGGTTAAAGAATCTGGGATGCATGCGATTGAAGATTATTTGATGGCACGTTATCAAATGTACTGGCAAGTGTACTTTCATCCTGTAACTCGAAGTTCGGATATTGTTTTGCGACAGATTTTCCGCCGGGCTAAAGAATTGTTCGATCAAGGATTTGCATTTAAATTTTTACCGTACCCGTTACCTGCTTTATTTGAAGGAAATATTCAAGTACATGATTATTTATTGCTAGATGAAGCATTAGTACAGACAGCTTTTATGCAGTGGACACGAGAAGATGATGAAATTCTTGCAGATGTGTGTCATCGCTTTATGCAACGTAGACTGTATAAATATGTAGAGACCGATTTAATTGATTTGGAAACGATCGATAGTATTCGAAATGAATTTGCTAGAGTGGGATTGCATCCTCAATATGATCTGGAAATCGATTTTCCAACTGATCTTCCTTATGATGTATTTCGTCCGGGCGATCCTAAAAAGGAAAAACAAATTCTACTATTAGATCGTCAAAATCGTATTCAAGAAATTTCAGAAGTATCGGATATTGTACGTTCAATCAGCGGTATTCATCGTGGTCGATATCATCTCTACTATCCGCAGGATAAATTGGAAAAAGTCATTCATCAGTTATCAGAAGAAGTAGCAGCAATATTTGAAAATAAAATCAATCCACCTCAAATGGAATTTGAAATCTAAAATAAAAGAAAAAAGTGTGTAAAACAGAGAAGGAGCGAGAAAAATATATGTTATTTGATACACATACTCACTTGGATTCGATTGAATTTGCCGATGATCGTAAAGAAGTCATTGAACGTGCTTATGCACAGGGTGTAACACGTATGATCAATGTTGGCTTCAACCGCGAAACGATTCCAACCACAATGGAATTGGTAGAAAGTTACGAATTTATATATGCAGCGATAGGTTGGCATCCTGTAGATGCGATTCATATGCAACCTGGTGATCTCGAATGGATCGAATCGTTATGCAAACATGAGAAAGTAGTTGCTATCGGTGAGATTGGTCTTGATTATCACTGGGATACTTCTCCAAAAGAAGTGCAACACAAAGTATTACGTGAACAAATTGGTCTGGCACGCTCCATTCATATGCCGATTGTGATTCATAATCGTGATGCACACGAAGATATTGTAAAGATTTTACGTGAAGAAAATGCACATGAAGTCGGAGGAGTGATGCACTCTTTTTCAGGTAGCTGGGAAACAGCCAAAATGTGTCTTGATATGGGCTTCCATTTATCGTTTGGAGGACCGATTACATTCAAAAATGCGAAGCAACCTAAAGAGGTGTTACAAAAGGTTCCGATGGACCGTCTTTTACTTGAAACAGATTCCCCATTTTTGACACCACATCCTTATCGTGGAAAACGAAATGAGTCCGGTTATGTGACACTTGTAGCAGAAGCGGCAGCAGCGCTAAAAGGGGTATCACTGGAAGAAATTAGTACAATTACAACTAAAAATGCACTGGAACGATTTGGCATTCGATGAAAAACAGAGTAAATCACGCAAAAAACATCGTTAAACGGATATATGAATAAATTATCATCAAAAAATCGAAGAATATGACAACTTTTTAACCATTTATTCAGAAAAACGTGCTTGCTCGTCGCTTTACATGAGGGTTGGGTTCGGGATATTATTTCATCAGTGATTTAATCTTGCTGTTATCACGCAAGATTCCATGATTCGGTCTCGCTGAGTTTCCTGCATAGGAAAACGGGGGAACCAACATATGTCTTCAAGCCATTATTATCAGAATACCGAAGTCATTATGTATGATTCCTTTTACAGGGTCTATGGGGTGAATTGGAGGTACTCGCGCCATGAGCGGAGGAGCCTTCAAAGGGCAAGCAATACAATGTGTCCGAATCCGACAGCTAACCCCGTAAGCGATGCAGAGGCAACCTCGTATTTTCTAACGTTTTCCGAACTGTATTCAAATACGTCGGAAGCCAAGGAAAAGTTGCTCTTGCTCTTTTCCAGAGGCTTCTTTTGTTTTGGGCAAAAGGAAAAGGTATAGAGATACGATATTTGAAGCTTGATCTTTCAGATATTAGGTATGTCCCTTAGACTGACCATGGCGCAGGCATTTTTGAACATCACGAAAGATTATCACACAGATTCGATAATCTTATGCTTACGATCAGCCTGTGAAAATTCTGTTATATAGTCGCGTCATATACAATTACGTCACAGCTAGACGGCGAGACTATGAAGGAGGACGGAAGAAGTGGCAATTGCTCCTTTCGAAAAAACCCATGGTTCGCGCTCATCCAGCATGTCTTATGCGCTGAGTTGGAAGCAACAAAATCTACGCTATGTATTGTGGGCTGCATTATTGGTTATCGCTCTTGCAGCGATGCTATTGTCCCTACTTTATAATCAAGCGGGTAAAAATATTTCTGTTGTCATTGACGGCAAAGCACAAACCGTGGAAACACGTAAATTGATGCTTTCTCAACTGCTTGATGAAAATCAAATTAAAGTGGCACCACAAGATAAAGTGTCAATGCCGATGAATGGCGCACTTCAAGATGGCGATAAAGTTTACATTAACCATGCGGTTGCAGTAAACATTACGGCAGATGGTGGTACGAAGAAAATCTATACCACCTCTAAGACAGTTGGTAACACATTGGAGCAAGCTGGATTAACATTGTCAGGTCAAGATCAACTTACACCAGCAATGGAATCTTCAGTTCATGACAATATGGATATCAAGATTGTTCGCACCAAATCGTTTGTAGCGAAAAAAGTTGTAAAGATTCCTTATCAAACTGTTAAAAAAACCGATGCTTCTATGGTTGAAGGTAAAACAAAGTTAGTACAAAGTGGTCAAACAGGTAAAGTGGTTCAATACATCGAGAAAGTATACGAAGATGGAGAATTCGTCTCTAAACGTATGGTTGATAAAAAAACAACCGCAAAAGTGCAAGATAAGATTGTAGCAATAGGTACCAAAAAAGAAGAGCCTAAGCTTCTTGCAGCTGCATCATCTAGTGGAGGTTCCAGTAATAGTACTTCCAAAGCAGGTGTAGATTTTTCTTATGCGAAAGTACTGAACAATGTATCTCTTACTGCTTATTCGTCTCAAGAACCTGGTCTAGGTACAGTGACTGCTTCTGGAGCACGTGTAACAGAAGGTCGTACGATTGCAGTCGATACGAGTGTCATTCCTATGGGATGGTGGGTATACATTGAAGGCATTGGCTTCCGCCGTGCTGAAGATACCGGTAGTGCTATTAACGGTAATAAAATCGACGTATATATAGACAGCTTGAGCCAAGCGAGAGCATTTGGACGTAAATCCGGTTACACTGTATATGTAATTGGTCCGGTTAAACCCTAGTCAGGGTGTTGATTGGGATAACGCCATTGCTTAAGCCCAGTCATCTGTTATATGATATAAATAATATTAACCATGAGCGTGAATAAGGAAAACAAAAAGAAGAGGAATATTCCTCTTCTTTTTGTTCTGTTAAGATCAATTTATAGTGAATAGATAGAGGTCATTATTTACAGAGTGAAGGGAAGCGTACAATCAACGTGATTAAAGAAGTGATTGTGGTGGAAGGTAGAGACGATACAGTAGCGATTAAACGAGCTGTAGACGCGGATACGATCGAAACTGGTGGTTCAGCGATTGGAGCTCATGTTATTCGTCGGGTGAAGTTAGCTCAAGAACGCCGCGGTGTGATCATATTAACAGATCCTGATTTTGCTGGTGAACGGATACGTAAGATCGTCGCGCAGAAAGTACCTGGTTGTAAACATGCTTTTATTCCTGAAAGCGAAGCTACGCTCAAAGGTGATATCGGTGTTGAGAATGCTTCGCCTGAAGCGATTCGTGAAGCACTTGCACGTGTACATTCTGAAATGCCAGAAGCAGAGATTTTGATCGATTGGGAAGACTTGATTATGACAGGACTGGTAATGCAGCCAGATGCAGCAGAGCGAAGAATGAAAATGGGCAACTTGTTAGGGATAGGGTATGGCAACGGAAAACAGTTCCATAAGCGTTTGCGCATTTTTGGAATAAGCCGTGAAGAATTTGCAGCAGCACTTTCACAAATGGAAGCGGAGGAAGAACAATAATATGGATGAACGACTAGATATAGCGACACCCAAACGCACCAAAGAAATTATAAATAAGTATGGATTTTCATTTAAAAAAAGTCTCGGTCAGAACTTTTTGATCGATTCGAATATTTTGAACAAAATTGTAGAAGCTGCCGAGTTAACACCTGAAAATGGAGCTTTAGAGATTGGACCGGGGATAGGCGCATTGACCGAACGATTAGCCCAAGAAGCGGGTGCAGTAACAGCGGTTGAGATTGACCGTCGCTTAATTCCAATTTTGAAAGAAGTGCTAGAACCTTATCCACATGCTAAAGTACGTCATGATGATGTGCTTAAAGTCGACTTACATCAATTGTTTCGTGAAGATTTTAGTGAAGTTGAAAAAGTAAGTGTAGTTGCTAACTTACCGTACTATGTCACGACACCGATTGTTATGAAGCTGTTGGAAGAACGCCTTCCTTTGGATAATATTGTAGTGATGATCCAAAAAGAAGTCGCTCAGCGCATGGCAGCTCCTCCTGGAGGCAAAGACTACGGAAGTCTGAGTATTGCTGTGCAATATTATTGCGTGCCTGAATTGATCTGTATTGTGCCTAAAACAGTATTTATCCCACAGCCTAATGTAGAATCTGCTGTGATTCGCTTAAAACTGCGTGATCGTCCGGCAGTAGAAGTCGAAGATGAAGCTTACTTTTTTGAATTGATGCAATCTTGTTTTGTACAACGTCGTAAAACGATTGCCAATAACTTGCGCAGTCGCTACTTTGAAGGTGGAGATCGTACGCAATTAGAGCAGCTTTTGGCAGAAGCAGGAATTGAACCTTCTAGACGCGGAGAAACACTTAGTTTGCAAGAATATGCGACTTTGAGCAGTGTATTTTTGAAAGCAGGTATCCGCTAAAAAAATTCGTTGACAAGATAAATTTAATACTGCTATAATTTAATGTTCATTTGACAAACCATCTTTTCTTTGATATAATGAGGAGGGAAAGAGGTGGTTGTAGTCAATGGCTAACAATGCGCTTTTGGAAATCAAACGTAGTCTTGATGCTCATGTAGGGCACAAAATTACGTTACGTGCTAATGGTGGTCGTAAGAAGACCATCGAACGAACCGGAGTTTTGGAAGAGACCTACCCTTCTGTTTTTATTGTCAAGCTCGCTGAAGAGCATCAGACATTTGAACGTGTGTCTTACAGCTATGCCGATATATTAACAGATTCTGTGGAAGTCACCGTCTGTGATGACGATTGTCAGACACGAATCGAATATGTTGGGAATTGAATAACTGTTTTATCATAAGACAGTCTTTATCTCCTTTCGGGGTAGAGACTGTTTTGTTTTGTGACTACATTTTATAGATATGAACGGAACCCGATACCCATATTAATAGACTTTATACTTCATTTTTTTTATAATATGGATTATTCGCAATGATAAGCACAGGAACCCGTACGCAGCGTATCAAATCGTTCGGATGGAATGTTGAGGGTGGAGGAACAGCATGAAGATATATGAAAAAGCACCAGCGAAGATTAACCTGATGCTGGATGTGTTACATAAACGACCGGATGGTTATCATGAGGTCGAGATGATTATGACGATGGTCGATTTAGCAGATCGGCTGACACTCACTGAATTGTCTCGAGATACGATCCAAATTTCCAGTCAAGCCGGATATATTCCTTTGGATGAGAAAAATCTTGCTTTTCAAGCTGCTCAAAAAATCAAAGCAAAATATAATATCAAACAGGGCGTACATATTCATATCGATAAGCAGATTCCAGTTGCTGCAGGTCTAGCTGGAGGTAGTAGTGATGCTGCCGCAGCGCTTAGAGGATTGAATCGTCTCTGGAACCTCCAGATTCCTCACGACGACATGATGGAGCTAGGTGCTTCTATCGGTTCTGATGTGCCATTCTGTATTACAGGCGGTACAGCGTTAGCAACAGGACGTGGAGAGCTTTTAACCCCACTTACCAGTCCACCGGATTGCTGGGTCGTTCTCGCGAAGCCACCGATCAATGTATCGACTGCTGATGTATACGGACGTTTCCGCGCTGATAAAGTAGCCAAACACCCTTCTGCTATCGAAATGCAGAAAGCGTTAGAAAATAAATCATTTGATGAAATCTGTGATCAGCTTGGCAATGTGCTTGAAGATGTGACACTGACTCATTATCCGCAAGTACAGCAGTTGAAGCAGGCGATGATCCAGCTTGGAGCTGATGGCGTATTAATGTCAGGCAGCGGCCCTACGGTATTTGGATTGATTTCAAAAGAATCTAAAGTAGCTCGTGTCTACAACGGGTTAAGAGGATTTTGTAAAGAAGTATATGCTGTACGAATACTAACTTAACTGATTTCAAATCGCAGTCTTTTTTACTCGATATGGTGCTCGATGATAAGCCATAAGAGAAAAAGATTGCGATTTTCTTTTACAAACACGTACAAAAATGTTATATTCACTTTAATTATTCGGGTTTAGGGTATAAAATGTCAATATTTTGTAGATAGCGAGGCGTTACGGTGAAAAAATTAAAGAGAAGCGCGCGGTTAGTGGAATTAACTCAATATTTAACTTCACGACCACATACGCTAATTCCATTAACCACTTTCGCTGATCGATACGGAGCGGCCAAATCATCGATTAGTGAGGATCTGACCATTATCAAAGAAGTTTTTGAAGAAGATGGCACAGGAGAGTTGTTGACACTTGCAGGAGCAGCAGGTGGAGTGAAGTATATTCCGAAGCTTGCCAAAGAAAAAGCATTTTCTTTTATGGAAGAATTATGCGGTCAATTGGGACAACCTGATCGTCTGCTTCCAGGTAACTATATTTATATGTCTGATTTGCTAGGGCAGCCTGCTATTTTGAATGAAGTGGGTAAGATTTTTGCTTCTGCATTTGCAGATACGCCGATCGATGTGATTATGACGGTAGAAACAAAAGGGATTCCGCTAGCTCATGCTACAGGCACGCAATTGAATTTGCCGGTGGTATTAGTAAGACGTGATCATCAGATGACAGAAGGATCAGCAGTAAGTATTAACTATGTATCCGGTTCTCATAAGAGCTTGCACACGATGACGTTGTCGCGTCGCGCGCTAAAAGAAAAATCTCGCGTATTGATTATTGATGATTTTATGAAAGCTGGCGGTACGATTCAAGGAATGGTTGATCTTTTGGGAGAGTTCAATGCAACGGTTGCGGGTGTAGGGGTACTATTGGAATCAGGTTCTGTCGACACGGATGATCGTTTGTGGGCAGATTATGTGTCACTTGCGAAAGTAACTGATATCGATCCTAAAAACAAAAAAATTACGGTACAACCTGGCAACTACTTTGAAAATGATTCTAATTAAGCTTTTTTGCCAATGATTTTCATTTTAGTAATGAGAACGAATATCATTAAAATCATGTGAAATCGGTAGAAATCGAGCCTAAAAATAAATAAAATAAAAAAATACACAATTATTTTGGAGAAAAAAGAAGGAATTTGGCTTCTATGTGTGGAATTACACAATCTAAGTCTTTATAGACAAAGGTGGTGAACACATATGGAAATAACGGATGTAAGACTCCGCCGAGTGAATTCCGAAGGCCGAATGAAAGCAATCGCATCCATCACAATTGATAGCGAATTTGTCGTTCATGACATTCGTGTAATTGATGGTAACAATGGAATGTTTGTTGCAATGCCAAGCAAACGGACACCGGATGGTGAGTTTCGCGACATAGCGCATCCTATTTCTTCTGGAACTCGCGAGAAGATTCAGTTAGCTGTATTGGCTGAGTACGAACGTGCAGGAGTGGAAGAAGAAGAAGTGATCGAAGAAGGTGCTTAACGTTTACTTATTGGGGTTTGAAAGAAAAGGGAGCCACAGGGAGCTACATTGTGGCTCCCTTTTCTTTTTGTCTGGAATAAGATATATTCATTAGGGAGTTTTAACAACATATCTAATAAAAAATGATGTAAATATATGAGTTTTACAAGGAGGTCTGTAGTGTTGGATTCGAAAAGAATGGCAATTATACTTGCAGCAGGTAAAGGCAAACGCATGAAATCCAAATTGTACAAAGTACTCCATCCGGTATGTGGTAAGCCGATGGTCGGTCATGTACTAGATGCTGTACAACAAGTACAGTGTGAACGAAGTGTCGTTATTGTAGGGCATGGCGCTGAAGCAGTACAAGCTTATTTGGGAGATCGTGCTGAATATGCACTACAAAGTGAGCAATTAGGAACAGGTCATGCGATTCAACAAGCTGAATCATTGCTTGGTACCGAACAAGGAACGACAATCATTATTTGCGGAGATACACCGCTTGTTACTCCTGAAACGTTAGAAAACATTATTGCTAACCATGAAAGTCAGGGAGCAGCAGTAACTATTTTAACAGCTTCGATGATAGATCCGACAGGATACGGTCGTATTATTCGTGGATCAGATGGTAGTGTACAGAAGATTGTTGAGCAAAAAGAAGGTACACCTGAAGAATTAGCTGTTCAAGAAATCAATACAGGTACGTATTGTTTTGATAACAGTAAATTGTTCCAGGCGCTTTCTCAGATTACTAACGATAATGCACAACAGGAATATTATTTGACTGATTGCATCAAAATTTTGCGTGAACAAGGCGAAATGGTAGCTGCCTACGAAACATTTGATCTAGCAGAATCGATCGGTGTTAATGATCGTCTAGCATTGTCTGAAGCAGAAGGTTTTATGCGTGCACGTCTTGCCAAAAAACATATGCTAAACGGTGTAACGATTATCGATCCATCCGCTACTTATATTGGAGCAGATGTTGTGATTGGTTCCGATACTGTACTTTATCCGGGAACGATTCTAAACGGTCATACTGTTATCGGTGAAGATTGTATAATTGGCCCGAATACAGAGATAGAAGATTCAACTATTGGAAATGGTTCGACTGTACGTCAATCTATTCTTTCTGGAGCAGAAGTAGGAGCTGAAGGTAATATCGGTCCATTCGCATACTTGCGCCCGGGTACAAAGTTAAGCGATCAAGTGAAAGTCGGCGACTTTGTAGAACTCAAAAATGTAACAGTAGGCCAAGGTTCCAAAATTCCTCATCTAAGCTATGTAGGGGATGCTGTTGTAGGTTCAGGCGTTAATATTGGTTGTGGAGCGATTACAGCTAATTATGATGGACTTAACAAATCAATCACTGAAATCGGTGATAATGTATTTATTGGTAGTAATTCTAACTTGATTGCTCCTGTACGTGTAGGTGATGGTGCGTATGTGGTAGCTGGTTCTACGATTACACAAGATGTAGAAGCAAACGATATGGCTATCGCTCGTCAACGTCAAGAAAACAAATCAGGATATGCTGAGAAAATTCGTGCAAAAGCGAAAGCAATTCATGAAAAAAAGAAATAATTAACAGTTATAGCAGAAAATAATGCGCTAGAACTAAAATTATTATCTATTCTTACCAACAAAATGCCACTATTCGCTAAAGAATTATTATATAATATGAAATATATAATGCTTGTTGTATGATTTGACGGATCTAAAGAGAAATGAACGCCGAGTTGATAAGCATTCCAATGAACCACCACGGAGGGTTTTAACCATTATGACTTATTGTGATTCTAAATTAAAAATTTTCACTTGTAATTCTAACCCTAAGTTGGCGGGACAGATTGCTGACTATATTGGTATTCCTATGGGTGAATCTCGTACGACTGGATTTAGTGACGGAGAGATTCAGGTGAAGTTGTCTGAAAGTGTTCGTGGTTGCCATGTCTATGTAATCCAATCTACTTGTGCACCTGTCAATGATAATCTGATGGAACTGCTAGTTATGGTAGATGCATTAAAACGTGCTTCTGCTAAAAGTATTAATGTGGTTATTCCATATTACGGCTATGCACGTCAAGACCGTAAAGCACGTTCACGTGATCCAATTACAGCTAAATTGGTAGCAAATCTGATTGAAAAAGCAGGCGCTCATCGCGTTATCGCTATGGATTTACATGCTATGCAGATTCAAGGATTCTTCGATATTCCTGTAGATCATCTACTTGGAGTGCCTATTTTGGCTCAATATTTCCGTTCCAAAAAAATTGAAAATCCTGTTGTCGTTTCTCCTGACCACGGTGGTGTAGTGCGCGCGCGTAAGCTTGCTGATCTACTAAGTGCTCCGCTTGCAATTATTGATAAGCGTCGCCCTGAACCGAATGTGAGTGAAGTGATGAACATTATCGGTAATATCGAAGGTAAAACAGCCATATTGGTTGATGATATTATTGATACAGCGGGTACAATCGTTTTGGGTGCAAATGCTTTGATCGAAGGTGGAGTAAAAGAAGTGTATGCTTGTTGTACACATCCAGTATTGTCTGGTCCGGCTATGGATCGTCTGGAAAATTCGCCGCTTAAAGAAGTGATTGTAACAGATACAATTCCAATCACGCATCCTAATCCTACAAGTAAATTAAAAGTATTGTCGGTAGCACCTCTTATGGGCGAAGCGATTATTCGTGTTCATGAAGAGCTATCGATCAGTAAACTATTTGAAATTGAATAAGCGTTGATGTAATAAAAGGGTTACTTGCCCCATCTGAGGCGAGTAACCCTTATCGGCGTATCTATTAATACCCGGGTCTTGAAAGAAACACATGACGTTGCCGATGATACAATACACGATTCACCTCGATAAACTGGTGATCATACGCCGTAATCATTCCGATATCGACAGGAATATCACGACGATAAATCTGCACAGGCACTTCCTGCTTAAAATGATCATAAAAATGACGGTTTTTCAGCAATTGCTGCCCAAAGGTGTACATGCTGAATCCCCCTCTCTATACTGGTTAGTCGTGAAGTTGATCATTTGCAGATAAGTATCAAAAGTATGATACGTATTCAATAATTTGATTTTAGCAAAAAATGTTAGTGACTGCACGATAATATAGCAACCTTTACATTTTGGATGATTGTATATTTTCAAAGAAAAGAGGATATGTACCAATGAAATGGATTGTAGGTTTGGGCAATCCCGGATCTGAGTATGCCAAAACCCGTCATAATGTTGGTTTTATGGCATTGGATCGCTTAGCAGATCGTCACGGGATTGCTATTAATCAAGCTAAAAGTAAATCACTGATCGGTGAAGGACATATTGATGGGGTCAAAGTCGTTTTAATTAAACCTATGACCTATATGAATTTGTCGGGCGAAGCGATCAGAGGATATATGGATTATTATAAAGTACCGCTGGAAGATCTTATTGTCGTCTATGATGATATGGATACCGAAACAGGCAAGATTCGTCTGCGTTATCAAGGTAGTGCAGGTGGACATAATGGGATTAAGTCGATTATTCAACATACAGGTACACAGACATTTAATCGTATTCGTATGGGAATTTCAAGACCAGCACCTGGATATGCAATTGTCGATTATGTACTTTCTCCTTTTGCCAAAAAAGAAAAAGAATTGCTAGACGAAATGATCGAAAATGCTTGTAATGCGATGGAATATAGCTTAAAGCATACCTTTGAGCAGACGATGGCTAAATTTAACGGTTGATGCTATAATAAGCCTTAATTCATAAGCAATTACAGACATTGACAACTGTCCCAAATTCATAAGTACCGCCTTTGATGCTGATCTGTAACACAGGTTAGATAAGAAGGCGGTTGTTTGTAGGCAAATCGAGATGAATCCGATTTGTCGTTTTACCGTTTTTACCTAAGGATAAGTGAGGTGCCGTTTTGTTAGAAACTCTGATACAAGCATTTGCCAAAGACAAGGATTTTGGTTCTGTTACATCTGGTATTGTGTCCGGGATGAAAGAACAACTCATCTCCGGTTTATCCGGTTCTTCACGCCAGATCATGATGGCTAGTCTGTTCACAGAAGTCCAAAGACCATTATTGGTCGTCACTCATAATATGTTTGCTGCTCATAAGCTTGCTGAAGATTTACAGGAAGCGCTAACACCTGAGCAGGTTTTGTTATATCCAGCTAATGAATTGGTAGCCGCAGAATCAGCAATATCAAGCCCGGAGACATTAGCACAACGCATTGATGTATTGATGAAATGTGCTGCTGGATTCAGAGGCATTGTTGTTGTGCCTTTTTCCGGTATTCGGCGCTTTGTGCCTGCTCCAGAATCATTAGCAGGTGCTGAAATTGAATTACAAGAAGGCGGTACACTGGTTCTAGATACATTTTTAACCCGTATGATTGAACTTGGCTATGAACGCGTAGAACGTGTAGAATCACGCGGTGAAATGAGTGTACGTGGTGGGATTATTGACTTTTATCCTGCAACAGCGAGTTTGGCGTATCGAATTGAATTATTTGATGAAGATATCGATTCGATTCGTACTTTCGATCCTGATGATCAGCGCTCTATTGATAAAGTGAAATCTATCACGATTAACCCGTGCCGCGAAATTATTGCAGACCGTAATCGTATGAATCAAGCGGCAGATCAAGCTTCAGTTCGCCTTGAAATGCAAATCGAAAAAATGACAGATCGTCAGGCAAAAATTCGTCTGCGCGAAGAAATTGGTCGCGAGATTGAATTGATGCGTCAACATATCTATTTCCCGGAAATCTATAAATACATTAGCTTGCTCTATCCAGAGCAGGTGACTTTGTATAATTACATGCCTGAAGATACGATTCTGATTATGGAAGAACCTGCACGATTGCTCGAAACAGCCAAGCAATTAGAGCGGGATGAATCAGAATGGAATATGCATTTATTGCAAAACGGCAAAAACTTGCCTTCACTTGAGCTTGCTGGAGATACAGATGATATTATGTATCGCAGTGGCTTCCAGACGATCTGGACATCGATCTTTTTACGTCAGGTTCCGCATGTGCTTCCAGGTAATATTGTTAACTTTGTCAGTCGTACGATGCAGGATTTCCATGGGCAAATGAACGTGCTCAAGTCTGAGATGGAACGCTGGAAAAAAGCAGGGATTCAAGTATTAATGGTCGCTAATGGTGAAGAACGGATGGAGCGTGTGCGCCGGGTTCTTGACGATTACGATATCGAGACACCTATTATGATTGATGGCAGTCTGCAAACAGGATTTGAATTACCATCGATTAATTTGGCGGTTATTACCGAAGGCGAAATGTTCTCCAAAAAGCAACGTAAAGTACGCAAAGTTAGCAAAAATGTAGATAATGCAGAACGAATTCGTAGTTATACCGAGCTTAAAGTAGGTGACTATGTTGTTCACCAAAATCATGGTATCGGTAAATATATGGGAATCGGTACACTTGAAGTCGCTGGTATTCACAAAGATTACATGCATATTATGTATGCAGGTGGCGATAAGCTGTCTGTACCGATCGAACAGATCGATCTGATCCAGAAGTATGTAGGCTCTGAAGAAAAAGAACCTAAAGTCTACAAGCTTGGTGGTAATGAGTGGACTAGAGTGAAAAGTAAAGTTCGTTCTTCTGTTCAAGATATTGCAGATGATCTCATCAAATTATATGCAGAGCGTCAAGAAGCTTCTGGATATGGATTTGAAAAAGATACGGCTGAACAGCAAGAGTTCGAAGATATTTTCCCTTATGATGAGACTCGTGATCAATTACGTGCGATTGATGAAATCAAAAAAGATATGGAAAAAACGCGTCCGATGGATCGTTTGCTTTGCGGTGATGTAGGATACGGGAAAACAGAAGTGGCTATTCGTGCAGCATTTAAGTCTGCTATTGAAGGCAAGCAAGTGGCTATTCTGGTACCGACTACGATTTTGGCGCAACAGCATTATGAGACATTCCGAGAGCGGTTTGCCGAATATCCTTTTAATATTAGTGTATTGAGTCGATTCCGTACGCGTAAAGAGCAGAATGATACGATTAAAGGCATCAAGCAAGGTACAGTTGATATTGTGATCGGTACCCATCGTCTATTGTCTCAAGATATTATTTTCAAAGACCTCGGTCTATTGATTGTCGATGAAGAACAACGATTCGGTGTATCACATAAAGAAAAGTTAAAACGTCTCAAAACCAATGTAGACGTGCTGACGCTGACAGCGACGCCAATTCCGCGTACGCTTCATATGTCGATGCTAGGTGTGCGTGATCTTTCTGTTATTGAGACGCCACCAGAGAATCGTTTCCCTGTTCAGACTTATGTGGTTGAACATAGTTATACATTGGTTCGTGAAGCTGTAGAGCGCGAATTGATTCGCGGTGGTCAGATTTATTACCTTTACAACAAAGTTCAAGGGATTCACGAAATGGCAGCTCAAATCTCTGAACTGGTTCCAGATGCAAGAGTCGCTGTCGGGCATGGTCAAATGTCTGAACAAGAATTGGAAAAAACAATTCTTGATTTCTTAGATGGCGAATTCGATGTACTCGTAAGTACCAGTATTATTGAGACAGGCGTAGATATTCCAAACGTGAATACGCTTATTGTGCATGACGCTGATAAAATGGGGCTTTCTCAGTTGTATCAGTTGCGTGGACGGGTTGGACGTTCGAACCGAATCGCGTATGCTTATTTTACGTACCAACGGGATAAAGTCTTAACTGAAGTAGCGGAGAAACGTCTGCAATCGATCAAAGAATTCACAGAACTGGGTTCAGGCTTCAAAATTGCGATGCGTGATTTATCGATTCGTGGAGCAGGTAATCTTCTAGGGGCTGAACAATCAGGCTTTATCGCTTCGGTCGGGTTCGACCTGTATTCACAAATGCTAGCTGAAGAAATTCAGAAACGTAAAGTGACAATGCTAGGCGAAGAAGATACCAAAGCGAACGATTGGAATACTGTTATTGATCTGTCTATTGACGCGTATCTACCAGCTGATTATATTTATGACAGTATCCAAAAAATAGAAATTTACAAAAAAGTTGCTGTATTGTCTGCTTTTGATGATATTAGCGAGCTTGAAGATGAACTGTTAGATCGTTTTGGCGAATTGCCTGAAGCGGTATTACAGTTGTTACAAGTGGCAAGACTCAAGCTGTACGGCAAACGCTACGGTATCGAAAATATTTCGCGCCGCGGAGACGATGTGTTGCTGAAGTTCCATACAGGGCAAGAAAAAGCGTTCAATTTGAGCAAACTGTCCCAAGTTGGCAATCGCTTCGAAAGACGTGTACAATTTAATCAGGGTTCCAATATGGTTATTCAAGTCAAAGGTAAAGGACTAACGGATGGCGAGCTGCTTGAACTGCTTTGCCAATTCCTCGAGGCTATCATGGAATCATTCAAACTAAAGGGGGAACTACAGGATGTGGCCAATTAAAAAAGCTGCGCGGAAAACGACGATGTTAGCAGTAGTTGCTATTCTGTGCATCAGTCTGTTAGCAGCTTGTAACAAAGGAACAACCGCGGAAACAAAGAATGATGAAACGAAAGATACAAGTCCGGTGGTTGCCGAGTATAAAGGCGGTACAATCACTGAAAATGAATTTAATCATGAAGTAAGTATGATGAAATTCTTCTCTCCTCAATATGCTCAAATGTTTGATATGGACGAATATAAAGAAATTTTGCTAGAGCAAGAGATAGCTTACAAATCTCTTGATGACAGTGCAAGCGAAGCAGCAAAAACTGCCGGTGCTAAACAAGGTGAAGAACAACTAGCTCAATTCAAAACAAGTGTAGATCCTGAACAACTAGCTACTATGCTCAAAGAAGCTAATTTGACAGAGCAAGATGTTAAAGACTATATGACACGTGTATTGACTGCTTCTGAAGTAATGAAAGAAAAAGTTACAGATGCAGATGTAGAGAAATACTACAATGACAACAAAAAAGATTACACAACAGCTTCTGTACGTCACGTATTGATCGGACTACAAACTGCTGATGGTAAAACTCGTACAGATGCTCAAGCATTGAAAATAGCTAAAGAAGTGAAAGCTAAATTAGATGGCGGAGCAGACTTTGCAACAATCGCTAAAAAATATTCTGATGATGCAGGTTCTAAAGACAAAGGTGGTCTTTACGAAAATGAGAAAGTCGGAAATTGGGTTGAAGGCTTCAAAAATGCAGTATTGGAACAAAAAATCGGTGTGATCGGTGATCCAGTGAAAACAGATTACGGTTACCATGTTATTAAAGTAGAAGCTCGTACAGAAAAAGCATTTGCTGATCTAACGGCTGAAGAAAAAGAAACAATCAAATCTCAAATTGCTTCTCAAAAATTCAGCGAATATATGTCTAAAGAAGTACCAGGTATGATTACGAAGAAAAATTTACCTAAATCTGAAACAGCTCCAGCTGCTACAGCGCCGACAGAAGGTACAACGGCTCCAACAGCGCCAGCTACAGAGGGAACAACAGCTCCAACAACAACTGCACCTGCAACAGAAGGTACTTCTACAGAAGCACCAGCAGAGAGCAGTAAATAATATTTGATGACTGATTGGCTTCTATAGCAAAAAGTAGATTGAATGGGTAAAACAAATAGCGCGGAGTCTCCGCGCTATTTTTGTGTAATTTATTCCGAAAAAAGAATGCCACTACTGGCTAGAAAGGAGCACCGTGCATATGAAAGAATCCTCTCCATCTTCACGTATGCTTAAAGGAGCATTTATATTAGCATTGGCAGCTGTGTTATCTAAATTAATCGGTACGATCCAAAAAATACCGTTGCAGAATATCGGAGGAGATGGAGTATTCGGTATTTATAATGCGGTGTATCCTTTTTATACGCTAGTTCTTCTTGTCGCTACCGCTGGATTTCCAGCAGCTGTTTCCAAATTTGTAGCTGAACGGATCGCAGCAGGTAATGAAGAAGGAGCAAGGCGTGTTTTAACAATCTCATCTGTGATGTTGATTGTTCTAGGCGTGGTAGGCGGCATTCTGATGTACATAGGAGCACCTTTACTGGCAGACTGGATCGATAATCGTCATACGGAAGCCGCTATACGTAGTTCAGCGCTAGCTTTGCCGTTAGTGCCGATTATGGCGGGGCTACGGGGATATTTTCAGGGAATGCATAATATGATCCCTACAGCAGTCTCTCAGGTCGCTGAGCAGACCATTCGTGTAGCTGCAATGGTTATTTTACTGCTGATGTTAGACCGCAATGGAGCCGCAGATGATTGGATTGCGGCGGGTGCTACATTTGGTTCTGCTGCAGGTGGAGCTGCTGGTTTATTGGTGATGTTGATCTACTGGTGGATTTATCGTCAAAAATCAGCGGTGAGGTTATCGCCATCTTCGATACCAAATAGTGTTCACGAGCCTGTATTTCCGTTGCTCAAAGCATTATCGCTCTATGCACTACCGATCTGCTTGGGATCATTATCGGCGCCTTTAATTAGTCTAGTAGATACATTTACGGTTCCACGTCTATTAAAAGGAATTGGCTGGAGTGAAGCTGAGGCTATGGTACAATTCGGGATATACAATCGAGGAATGCCGTTAGTACAGTTGATGTCGATGCTAGCTACATCCTTATCTGTATTGTTTATTCCTGCACTGGCAGATGCTAGAGTACGTGACCGAATGGATCTGGTGCAATCACAGAGTCGTCAGGCATTAAGTTGGTTTTGGTTGCTTGGGCTTGCCGCGTCAGCTGGTGTAGCGGTACTAGCCGTTCCACTAGATATTATGTTGTATCAAGACGATGCAGGTAGTGAAGCGATGCGCTGGTTAGCTTTTACAGGCGTAGGAGCTACTGTGTCGATCGTAACAGCAGCGTTATTACAAGGAATGGGTTCTGTCAAAGCTCCAGCAGTACATTTGTTACTTGCGACTGTCGTCAAAGCAGTGCTTAATATTGTACTGGTTCCTTATTTCGGTATTACAGGTGCTGCATTTGCCGGCATTATTGGTTATGCGGTAGCTGCTGTTTTAAATACATGGTTATTGATACGATTAACCCGTCTACAAGTGACATGGAAGCAAGATTTGTTCAAGCCTTTATTTTTGGTTATGGTAATGTCTTGCGCTGTTATTGCATGGATGTTCGGGGCTGAATATGTATTCGATCGCTGGGGACTGGATGGACGTATTCAAGCGTCTCTGATCACATTAGGCGGAGTAGTTATCGGTGCAATTGTATTTGCAGGTGGTATATTCCAATTGAAAATTATGACTACCGCAGAGATTATTGCTTTGCCGAAAATAGGTAAGAAATTAGCTAAATTACTGCAAAAATTCAAATTAATTTCATAACAACATACAGTTGATATACCAATGGTTAGGAGGACAAATATGAGTGCACAAATTACAATAGTAGGACTCGGTTCAGGAGATGTAGATCAATTAACAGTCGGTATTTTTCGTAAATTGGAACAAGCTGAAAAGCTATTTGTTCGTACCAAAGATCATCCAGCATTAGAAGCTTTAGAGGCTGATTTTGTAACATTTGATGAGGTATATGAATCGAAAAATTCATTTCCAGAAGTGTATGCCGAGAT
This sequence comes from Paenibacillus kyungheensis, assembly GCF_028606985.1. Taxonomy (NCBI): domain Bacteria; kingdom Bacillati; phylum Bacillota; class Bacilli; order Caryophanales; family Paenibacillaceae; genus Paenibacillus; species Paenibacillus kyungheensis. The sequence goes on from NZ_CP117416.1 coordinate 43,960, forward strand.
TGCCAATCGGTTGTTACAAGCGGCAGTGGAAGGGCTAGATACAGAAGAAATTATCTATGCTGTACCCGGTCATCCGATGGTCGCTGAGAAAACGGTTCAGATTTTGCGTGAACAAGGACAAGCGCTGAATATCACTGTAAATGTACTAGGCGGGGAAAGCTTTTTGGATGAAGCATTTACCCGTCTAGGATTTGATCCTATCGAAGGGTTTCAGTTGCTCGATGCGGCTCAGCTTAATGCTCAATTGCTTCAACCTCAGCTTCATACGGTAATTGGGCAAGTCTATGATACGTTTACAGCTTCCGATGTGAAATTAAGTTTGATGGAGCTGTATCCAGATGATTTTGAAGTGATCGTGTGTCATTATCTAGGAGTGCAAGGCAAAGAAATCATCGAACGCACACCTGTATATGAATTAGATCGTACCGAAAATTATGGCAATTTATCGCTGATCTATGTACCTCGTACAGAAGATGAACAGATTCGTAATCGTACATTTGCTCGTCTGCATGAGATTGTAGGAATTTTGCGTAGTCCGGGTGGGTGTCCGTGGGATCAAGAGCAGACACACCAATCGCTTCGTCAGAATTTTATCGAAGAAACGTATGAAGTGTTAGAAACGATAGACGATGATGATCCAGAACATATGCAAGAAGAATTGGGCGATGTATTGTTGCAAATTATGCTGCATGCTCAAATCGAAGAAGAAACAGGAGCTTTTACAGTCTATGATGTGATTGAAAGTCTGAATCAAAAGCTGATCTTCCGTCATCCGCATGTATTTGGTGACCGCGAAGCCAATGACGCACAGACTGCTCTCCAAAATTGGGATGCTATGAAAGTCGAAGAGAAAAAACTCAAAGGTACGTTAGATGCTACAGCTTCTCTGTTAGACGGTGTTCCACGGGATCTGCCTGCACTACTGACAGCTTACAAAATCCAGAAAAAAGCAGCAAAAGTAGGCTTTGATTGGGAAAATATCGAAGGAGCTTTTGCCAAAATGGATGAAGAATTGCTAGAGCTGAAAGAAGCTGTACGTGAAGGTCATGAGGCACTGGATCAGCAATTGGAGTTAGGCGATGTGCTTTTCTGTGCAGTCAATATTGCTCGCTTTATCAATGCCGATCCTGAGCAATCGCTAGCACTGGTTAATCGCAAATTCAAACACAGATTTCAATATATCGAACAGTCATTACACACGCAGGGTAAAGATATTCTGTCTATGTCTTTGGTAGAACTCGATCAGCTATGGGATGAAGCCAAATTACAAAATAAACAGTAATTCAATTATTTCGAAAAAAATAAGCAGAGCATACGTTCTTATGTTATGATCTTTCTAGCAGCGTTGAAGCACACGCTTACGGTATGCTATGATGCTTATGGCACCAATTACTCCAGTAAACATAGAGGAATTTGGGATGTCATGAAGAATGTAATATACTGTAGGCAAGCAACTTTGCGTAAACATATTGTGCATCAATAGACAATCTGAATAACGCAGCTATATTTCTTTGAATATTTGGGAGGCTTTGAATAATGAATAAAACAGACTTGATTAACAACATTTCCACAAGCAGCGGATTGACAAAAAGAGACGTTGAAACAGTATTGAACGGTTTCCTTGGTGAAATCACAGATGCATTAACAAAAGGCGATAAAGTTCAATTGATCGGTTTTGGTACGTTTGAAACTCGCAAACGTGCAGCTCGTACCGGACGCAACCCGCAAACAGGTGAAGAAATCAACATTTCCGAATCTACTGTTCCTGCGTTCAAAGCAGGTAACAAGCTTAAAGAAGCGGTAAACTAATGCGTCTGGACAAATTCCTGAAAGTATCGAGACTGATCAAGCGCCGTACTGTGGCAAAAGATGTGTCCGAGCAGGGACGAGTCCTGTTGAATGGACGTGAAGCCAAGCCTAGTGCTACGCTCAAAGTCGGTGACGAGATTACCGTTCAGTTTGGACAAAAGCTAGTCACTGTACAAGTAGAACGTTTGGCGGATAGTACGCGCAAAGAAGAAGCAGCAACGATGTATACATTGCTCAAAGAAGAGCCTATCGTAAGACAGGATGATATTTTTTCTAGAGAATAATGTTGGTGAATATCCAATCATACACGGGTTGCTTGTTATTGAAAAAGGTTGTCTTCACGTCTGCGGACTTGGAGACAGCCTTTTTTGTTTTTTCTTTTAATTTGTCGACAAAGTGTTACAAATCGTTATTTTGTGGTAATGTTAATTAAAATGTAATGTTAGCGATGTAATGACGACAGACCATCAAGGAGGCAACCCAATGAACTCAAAACCTACGCCGATTCGAAGCGGTAACTACAAAACAAATAATCAGTCATCTCAGGGAAACAATGGGGCGCGCAGACGGCTACGGATTTGGATGCTTTTCATGGTGTTATTCCTAGGCTGGGCGATGTATACGTTCATTATGCAATCTATACATTTAGCGGAGAAAAAAGAAGAACTCACTCAGCATCAAGTTCAGAAGCAACAAGCAGATGCAGCATTTGCTCAATCGCAAAGTGAAGTGAAGCGATTGGAAGACCCGGAATATATCGGACAAGTCGCTCGTAAGCAATATGGTATGTATTTACCAGGCGAAACACCGATTTGGGCAACAGAGGCAACAGATAGTAAATGAATAATGAAGTGAAATAAGTCGTAAAACTGAGTATTAGTGAGTTGACCTTATTTTCGGCTTCCGTTATAATTTAATCAACGCAGATTGTAATCCGTAAGGGATTTTACTGTATATTTTAAGGGAGGATTATTTTACTCTATGGCAATTGAAGTGGGCACCAAGTTAGAAGGCAAAGTGACAGGAATAACACACTTTGGAGCATTTGTAGATTTGTCGGGAGGTGTCACTGGTCTTGTTCACATCTCGGAAATTGCCGACAACTATGTAAAAGACGTTAATGACCATCTTAAAATGGGCGACGTCGTTACTGTTAAAGTCATCAATGTAGACAAAGACGGTAAAATCGGACTTTCGATCAAACAAGCAGTTGACAAACCAGCAGAACCAGCACCATCTTCTAGACCACCTCGTCCAGAGCGTAGCTTTGAGCAACGCAACAGCGGTGGCGGCGGTAGAGATGGCGGAGAGCGTTCTGGAGGCGGCGGCGGATTTAATCGCGGCGGTGGCGGTGATCGTGGAGGTCGTTCTTTCAACAAGCCAGCAGTTGGCAAGCCTTCGTTTGATGATAAATTGACACGCTTCATGAAAGATAGTGAGGAACGCATTTCTTCACTCAAAAAAAATACGGAATCCAAGCGTGGAGGCCGTGGTGCCAAGCGTAGTTAATCCTTACCTTGCATATAGAACATATCAATAATGACCGTAGGTGCCCTGGCATCTGCGGTTTTTTTGCTATAGGTATGGTACACTAAATCTAGACTGCCCTCAGAGGAGAAGGAGAAGCCCGGTGTCAATATCAACTAATTCGGAATTGCCGCCAGGTACTATGATTAGCGGAAGAACTAGAGGACAACAGTATATGGTGCAACGCGTACTGGGCAACGGAACCAATGGAACCGTTTATTTAGTGTCTGCTATAGTGAACGGCAATCTGTACGCTTTGAAAATGGGCACTTACAATCGTACGTTACAATCCGAGATCAAACTTCTTTTTTCTTTACATAAGCATTGGAAAGAAACAGGAAAAAATCAGGTGAATCGTTATCTGTATGATGCGGATGATTATGAAGAAGACGGATTAATTATTCCTTTTTATGTGATGAAATATGTAAAAGGTCAGACATTAACTAACTTCCTTCGCGCAAAAGGCAGTGAAAATCTCGGTAAAGCAGGCTTAGGTGTGCTTGATATTTTACGTGAATTGCATGAAGCCAATTGGGTATTTGGTGACTTAAAAGCTGAGCACGTGATTATTACAGACGAAGGACAGGTAGAACTTATCGATTATGGTGGGGCGATACAAGCAGGGCGAAGTTTGCATCAATTTACAGAATGGTATGATCGCAAATTCTGGAAAGCAGGCAATCGCACAGGTGATTACGCGTATGATCTATTTGCTTTTGCTGTGATGTGTATCAAGTTATTTAATGAGGCTGGATTACAGCAAATCATAGCTACTCAATTGCCACAAATACGAAGTGTTGCTGATCTTGTGTCACTGATTGATCGGACACCTGGATTGACATTATATGCAGATTGGTTAAAACGCGCTTTGCGTGGAGAATTTAAAAGTACCGGCGAAGCTTATCATATGTGGAAAGCAGTCGGTGGCTCACGCTTTTTGGGTAGTAAATCCCCGGATGGTGATCCGGTGACCCGACGTTTAAAAAATGCGTTTATCTGGTCTATTATCATTTTGAGTATTGCGTTATTTATTGCTTTATTTTTTAAAAAGTAAAAAACGATCAAGAAACGGAGAGAGTGACGATGAGTGGACAGACATGGCAATCGTTGCTAGAGCATGTCAGAACACTTGTACATGAACAGAAGCTCTGGTCTAGAGGCGATACGATAGTTGTCGCTGTTTCAGGCGGCCCTGATTCTGTGGCGCTACTTCATGTTTTGCATGCTTTATCCGATGAATATCAGTGGACGCTCATCTGTGCTCACCTGAATCATGGATTTCGACCCGAAGAATCTGCTCAAGAAGCGCAGGTAGTTCGGCAGATTGCTTCTGATCTAGGGATTGCTTTTGAGTTGGAGGAAGTCAGTACTCCTGCGTATATAGAGCAGACTGGTCAAGGGCCACAAGAAGCAGCCCGTACATTACGGTATGATTTTTTGCATCGAATCGCTACCAAATGGTCAGCACATTCTATCGCACTGGCTCATCATTTGGATGATCAAGCGGAGACGGTATTGATGCGAATATTGCGCGGAGCAGGGGCAGAAGGATTAAGCGGAATAAAAATGCGAAGAACTGAAAAAAATGTGGAACTTATACGTCCGTTCTTACGTATATACAAGACGACCTTGATTCATGCCTGTGAAGAATGCCATTTTGGGTATATTACAGATAGCAGTAATCTTCACCGCAAGTATACGCGTAACCGTATTCGATTGGATGTTTTACCATTTTTAGAGCAATTTAATGAGCAGCTTGTACCTTCTCTGGGAAGGCTTGCTGAAATTGTCGGAACTGAAAATGATTATATTCAAGAGGAAACAGGGACGTTATACGCGGAATTGGTTAAAGAAGAAGAAGGATCGTTTTCATTTGAAGTTGCTTCTTTCGTCGAAGTGCATGTCGCTTTACAACGGAGGTTGATTAAACTAATATTGAGTTATCTGTCACCATCTTACGAACAATTTGATTTTTCCAAAATTGAGATGGTTCGGGGGCAGATTATGCAAAGTGACCTTACGACTTGGAGTCTGGATATTGGAGATAAAGTTATTTGTCGCCGCGAGTATCAGCATATCCAGTTGACACGAGGTACACCAAAGCTTTATGAACCATATTGTATTCCGATTTTGCGTACTAATGAAGTGATATCTATCCCTTTTGCCAAAGAGCAATTAGATATCCGATTATTACCATGGAGTAGGAATGATTCAGATCAGATGGAACTTTCTTTGGAAGAAGCATGGTTTGATGCGGATTTACTGACTTTTCCGCTTTGTTTGCGTTCTCGCCGTCCAGGCGATGTATTCAAACTGAACGAAAAAGGCGGTACCAAGAAAGTTAAAAATCTTTTTATCGATGAGAAAATACCATTATCTCAGCGTAATACTTTGCCTTTAGTGGCTGATGTGCACGGTCAAGTGCTATGGATTCCAGGAATTCGACGTTCGGGATCAGCCTTGATACACCCGGGTACTTCTTGTGTAGTACATATGAGGCGAATAAAAACTGAAGAAAATGTTTGATTATCGTCGATTCGGCTTGATAAGTATAATGTAGGAGGTTCAACCAAGTTGCGCAATGACATTGAAGAAGTACTCATCAGTGAAGAAGAGATTCAACAGAAGATTTTAGAACTTGGCAATAAGCTAAGTGAAGATTACAAGGGTCGCAACCCGCTTGTGATTTGTGTATTAAAAGGTGCTTTTGTATTTATGGCGGATCTGGTTAAGCGGATCGATGTACCGCTTGAGATTGATTTTATGGCGGTATCCAGTTATGGAGCATCTACCAAATCATCCGGCGTTGTCAAAATCATTAAAGATCTAGACGTTTCTGTAGAAGGTCGAGACGTACTGATTGTAGAAGACATTATTGACAGTGGACTCACGCTTAGTTACCTTATGGAGGTATTGCGCGGTCGTAGTGCTAGTAGCGTACGTGTAGTTACTCTTTTCGATAAGCCAGCAGGCAGAACGGTCGACTTAGAAGCAGATTATACCGGGTTTGTTATTCCGGATGCTTTTATCGTTGGATACGGTCTAGACTATGCTGAGAAATACCGGAATCTACCCTACATTGGGATTTTAAAGCCGGCAATTTATTCAAACTAATTACCTATGCTCTGATAACAGGCATATCCAAGTGTCGATATATTGTCCGACACCGTAATATCTGTTATTTGACTTCGCGCTCTATTGAGAACGTAAGTCTTGCTATGGTAAAATAATTTAAGTGTCTCGAGAGGAGGTAGGGGATGAATCGGTTCATCCGGAATTCGGGTTTCTATTTAATTCTTTTTTTAGTCGTGGTGGGCATTGTTCGTTACGTTAGTGACGGAAGTGAAGCTACCGATAATCCAAGATATGATCAGCTTAAAGCAGCACTTGCTGCTGGTAATGTCTCCTCTGTTACGGTTCAGTTTGATAACTATGCCTATTTGGTTACAGGTGAATACAAAAATAAACCAGCAGATGCTAAATCTAATGCGTTTTCTTCTTACATCCCTGCCACTGATGCGGCGATCAACGAGATCGAAACAGCTAGTGACAATGGGGGTACACAAGTAACCATCAAGCCGATGGAAGGCGACAGTATTTGGTTGTCATTTATCACTTCGATGATACCGCTTGTGATCATGTTTATTCTATTCTTCTTCCTTTTCAATCAAGCTCAGGGTGGCGGCGGCAAAGTGATGAACTTTGGTAAGAGTCGTGCTCGCTTGTATAACGAAGAGAAGAAAAAAATTACATTTGAGGATGTAGCAGGGGCTGACGAAGAGAAACAAGAACTCGTCGAAGTTGTTGATTTCCTTAAAGATCCACGTAAGTTTAACGCAGTTGGAGCTCGTATTCCTAAAGGGGTACTTCTTGTAGGTCCTCCGGGTACAGGTAAAACATTGCTTGCTCGTGCAGTAGCAGGAGAAGCAGGCGTTCCGTTCTTCAGCATTTCCGGTTCTGATTTCGTGGAAATGTTTGTCGGTGTCGGTGCGTCGCGTGTACGTGATTTGTTTGAAAATGCGAAGAAAAATGCACCATGTATTATTTTCATCGATGAGATTGATGCAGTCGGTCGTCAACGGGGCGCAGGTCTTGGTGGCGGTCATGACGAACGTGAACAAACGTTGAACCAACTCCTTGTTGAAATGGATGGTTTTGGAGCGAACGAAGGTATTATTATCGTAGCTGCAACCAACCGTCCGGATATTTTGGACCCTGCATTGTTACGTCCAGGTCGTTTTGACCGTCAAATTACGGTTGATCGTCCAGACGTGAAAGGTCGCGAAGCAGTACTGAAAGTTCACTCACGTAACAAACCACTTACGTCTAACGTAAGATTGGATACAATTGCGAAACGTACAACAGGTTTTACAGGTGCAGATCTGGAGAACTTGATGAACGAAGCAGCATTGCTTGCTGCGCGTCGTAATCGTCGTGATATTTCGATGACTGAGGTTGATGAAGCAATTGACCGTATCATCGTAGGTACAGAAAAACGTAGTCGTGTTATTAGTGATCGTGAAAAACGCATCGTTGCTTATCATGAAGCGGGCCATACGATTGTCGGTTATTTCTTGGAGCATGCGGATATGGTACACAAAGTAACCATCGTACCGCGTGGACGTGCTGGCGGGTATGTTATTATGCTTCCTAAAGAAGACCGTATGCTTGTAACGAAACAGGAATTGTTGGATAAAGTTACTGGATTGCTTGGTGGACGTGTTGCTGAAGAATTATTTATCGGCGAGATTGGTACTGGAGCATATAGTGATTTCCAACAAGCAACAAGTATCGTACGTAGCATGATCGTTGAATACGGTATGAGTGAGAAGCTTGGACCGATGCAATTCGGTACTGCTCAAGGTCAAGTATTCTTGGGTCGTGATATCGGACACGAGCAAAACTATAGTGATAAAATTGCTTATGAGATCGATCAAGAAATGCACCGTTTTATTACGGAATCTTACGAACGTTGTCGCGAATTATTGCAAAAACATTCAAGAGAAATGCATTTGATCGCTCAAACATTGCTTGAAGTAGAAACATTGGATCTAGAACAAATCAAAGAATTGATTGAAACTGGATCTTTAAGTGATACAAATGGCGATGGTAACACAAGCGGTTCAGGGGAAACACCAGAAGGTGGCGAACCTACTGTAGATACAATCGGTGGTTCTTTAAGTTTGGAAAAAGACAACACTCCATCTACACCTGGATTAGGTAAAGACGGCGATATTCCAAACAGCCCTACCAATGGTCCTGGCGAAGATCGTGGACCAAATGGAACAGGTGGAAGCACACCTACTTCTTAATCAATATGACAGATGCAACAAATATCAAAGCCCGAAGATCATTATGATCTTCGGGCTTTTTTGTATGTTATGAAATCCCTGCTCTAATTCACTGATTGACAAGTGACTATAGGATTGTGTACATTATTGGTTGAACATTGATCACAAATTAGACACAACTTATACTGTAGTACGGGATATTTTTCACAAACTCTCTAAGCAGCAATTTTCTACTGACCTAGAACCTACTTGTCTGTCTAACATTGTGAAATGAATCTCAAACAATGAAAAGGAGCGATTACGATGGAAGCGTTAGCACTAGAAAAGAAAGCAGAACGGGATGCAGAGCTCAGGGAACGTCTTTTACAATTAAAAAAAGAACGCAATGCAATTATTTTGGCTCATTATTATCAACGAGATGAGATTCAAGAAGTAGCTGATTTCCGTGGTGATTCTTTTTTGCTAGCGCAAAAAGCGGCTCAGACTGAAGCCGATACGATTGTATTTTGTGGAGTTCATTTTATGGGTGAAAGTGCTAAGATTCTAGCACCTAACAAAACAGTGATTATTCCTGATGAACGTGCAGGTTGTCCGATGGCGGATATGGTCAATGTCGATGGATTGCGTCGCTTAAAGGAAAAGCATCCAAATGCCAAAGTAGTAACGTATATCAATTCGTCTGCTGAAATTAAAGCCGAAACCGATATCTGCTGTACTTCTGCTAATGCTGTTAAAGTAATTCAATCTGTAGATTCCGATGAAATTATCTGGGTACCTGATAAAAACTTAGGGCATTACGTACAACAGCATACAGACAAAAAAATGATTATCTGGGAAGGCTATTGTAATACTCATGATATGTTAACCGTCAAAGACGTGATGGAGATGAAAGCCAAATACCCTCAGTCTGAATTTGTAGTTCATCCTGAATGTCGCCCAGATGTGGTAGCTTTAGGAGACTTTGTGGGCAGTACAACAGCGATTATTAAATATTGCAAAGAATCGCCTTGTCAGGAGTTTATTGTAGGTACAGAAGACGGTACAGGTTATCAGCTTCGTAAAGATAGTCCAGATAAAACATTTCGTTTTGCTAGTAAATATTTAGTATGCCCGAATATGAAAGTGAATAATTTAAAAAAATTAGTGAATTGTCTTGAACATATGAAACCACAAATTTATGTACCGCCTGTTGTTGCTGATCAAGCTCGTGTTTCGTTAGAACGGATGCTACAAGTATCTTCATCTTGAACGATTGAGAGGAAACCATAATGATCCCAAATCGCCTGATCGATTATCATTTGAGTGAATATATTCACAAACAAGTAGATGTTATTATTATAGGTTCAGGAATTGCAGGGTTATTTGCTGCTATTTTGGCAAGTGAATATAAGCACGTTCTTATGATCACTAAGAAATCGCTGTTAGAAAGCAATACCCGTTATGCACAAGGCGGGATTGCGGCAGTAATATCCACTGATGATTCTCCTCTATATCATCGTCAAGATACATTGCTGGCAGGAGCAGGGCTTTGTTCTTCATCTGCGGTAGATGTGCTTGTGCAAGAAGGGCCAGCAGGGGTACAAGAACTGATAAGGTTGGGAACTTTATTTGATACGATTGATGGGCAGTTAGAGTTGACCAGAGAAGGTGCGCATAGTCATCGTCGTATTTTACATGCCAATGGTGATTCTACAGGGTATGAGATTGTTCGAGCGCTATCTCAACATGTAGCTGAACATCCTCGAATTGAAGTCTGGGATGAACATTTCGCTATTGATTTCATAACAGAGCACAATGAATGTAAAGGCGTTGTCGTCAAGCAACCGGATGATAGTCTGGTCTACGTACAAGCAGAAGCAACAGTGATTTGTTCAGGTGGTAGTGGACAATTATATCAATATACAACGAACCCAGATGTGGCTACAGGTGATGGAGTAGCGATGGCTTATCGTGCAGGAGCACAGGTACGAGATATGGAATTTATTCAATTTCATCCGACAGCATTGTGTTATCCTGGTGCACCACGCTTTCTAATTTCAGAAGCGTTGCGCGGAGAAGGAGCGATTTTACGGAATCGCAAAGGCGAAGCTTTTATGAAAAATTATCATCCGTTACTAGAATTAGCACCACGCGATATTGTAGCTAGAGCGATTATGAGTGAAATGGAAAAAGAAGATAGTGCTTTTGTATATCTGGATATTACACATGAGACAGAAGAAGTATTAAAACACCGTTTTCCAACGATTTATGAGACCTGTATGAGTTATGGTCTACAGCTTGCTCAAGATTGGATACCCGTAGCGCCAGCTGCTCATTATATGATGGGTGGGATCAAAACAGATCTGCAAGGAGCGACCAGTGTGCAGCGATTGTTTGCTTGTGGTGAAGTATCTTCTACAGGTATTCATGGAGCAAATCGATTAGCTAGTAATTCATTATCTGAAGCGATTGTGTTTGGCAAAAGAGTCGTACAACAAATTCTACAACTAAATTCAATAGATATATCAAACACAGATTGTGTTTTTCCCAAAACGAATCTTTTTTATGATAAGAATGTACCTGAATTCACAAACTCTACTGAGCAGTGGATTAGCTGGCGCTTAGAATTACAGGGAATTATGGGGCAACACGCAGGGCTTCGTCGCACAGCATCGTCTCTTCAAGAAGGAATCGATAAGCTTGAAGCATTAGCTGTCATTTTCGAATATCCTCTAAATACTCGCGAAGCGCTAGAACTGGCTAATATGCTAACTTGTGCGCTACTCGTTATGCGTTCTGCTCTTTATCGGGAAGAAAGTCGTGGCGGACATTATCGAGAAGATTTTCCAGAACGTAACGATGATCAGTGGCAACAACATATTTTACAACAAATCGATCAAGAGCTAACAAAGGAGAGTAGTGATGATGTTTAATGGTTATCAGGAAAATCTTATCGAATGGATCAAGTTATGGCTCAAAGAAGATGTAGGCGCTGGCGATATCACCACAGCGACTACCATTCCACAAGGACATATCAGTCGTGCTGTTATTCATGCTAAGCAAGACGGTATACTTGCTGGGCTGGCGATTGCAGAGTTAGTATTTCATACCGTTCATCCTGATCTAACCTTTCAACCTATTGCTCAAGAAGGACAAAAGCTACACAAAGGTGATATCATTGCAGAAGTAGAAGGCAGTACGCATCATCTACTCACAGGCGAGCGATTAGCGCTAAATCTATTGCAACGTATGTCGGGGATCGCTACTCGCACTCGTGAATATGTAGATGCGATTCAAGAATTACCGGTACGCTTAGTCGATACACGCAAAACAACACCAGGACATCGGATGCTTGAAAAATATGCAGTACGTGTTGGTGGAGGGCATAATCATCGTTTTGGATTATATGATGCCGTTATGATTAAAGACAATCATATCAAAGCAGCAGGCGGGATTACAGAAGCTGTGACTTCTGCACGTCAGCAGATTCCCCATACGATGACGATTGAAGTGGAGACTGAAAGTATAGAGCAAGTGCAAGAAGCTTTGACTGTGGGCGCAGATATCATTATGCTTGATAATATGCCGACCGAACGTATGCAAGAAGCTGTGCGTATGATTCGTCAGCAAGCACCACATGTTAAGATCGAAGCATCAGGCAATGTATCGTTAGAGACTATTTATAACTTGGCAGCCACAGGTGTTGATATTATATCAGTAGGGAGATTGACGTATTCTTTTGAAAATCTGGATATTAGTCTGGATTTGGGTGCGAAGAAAGGGGAGTGACGCACTTTGATAGTGGTGATCGATATAGGGAATACGAATATTGTTCTAGGCGTGTATGAAGGAGAACAATTGCTTCATCATTTCCGCATCAATACGAATCGACAAGCAACACCAGATGAGTATGGTGTGATGGTGCATAATCTTTTTCAAATGTCTAAAATTGCAATAGATCATATTAAAGGTATTATTATTTCTTCTGTGGTTCCTCCGATTATGAACACGTTAGAAGAAATGTGCAGAAAATATTTACATCATACTCCTATGATTGTCGGACCGGGCATACGCACCGGTCTGAACTTGCGTTATGAGAACCCGCGCGAAGTAGGAGCAGATCGGATAGTGAATGCAGTAGCAGCCGTTGCTAAATACGGTGGACCGGTGATTGTAGTTGATTTTGGCACAGCGACAACATTTGATTGTATAGATAGTAAAGGCGATTATTTAGGTGGAGCGATTGTACCTGGAATTGGTATTTCAACAGAAGCTTTATATCAACGTGCTTCTAAATTACCTAATATTGAACTCGAAAAACCTAAAAAAGTGATAGGACGCAATACCGTTCATGCGATGCAATCTGGTATTATATATGGATACGCAGGTCAAGTGGATGGTATCGTCAAACGAATTCATGCAGAAATGGGCGTTATCGGTAAAGTTATTGCGACTGGTGGTTTGGCAGAACTCATTTCCAGTGAAACCGAAACGGTAGATGAAGTGAATCCGATGCTTACTCTTGAAGGATTGCGTTTGATTTATGAACGTAATATAGTTACAACCAATATAGACAAAACTTTTGGTACGCCTAAAGCGTCTAAATAAAAATAGAAGAACATGCTCATTGGAATATACAGCAAGAGCAACGAGGGGAGCCATTACAAATGGAAAATCAAAATCACACAAAACCGGATCTTTTGGTCCGTGGTATAGCATTAGGTGGCAAAGTACGTGCATTTGCTATTCGTTCTACTCATTTAGTCGAAGAAGCACGTCAACGTCATGATACATGGCCCACAGCAACAGCAGCTATGGGTCGTACACTAACAACAGCAGCAATGATGGGTGCAATGCTTAAAGGAGAAGAAAAATTAACGCTACAAGTAAAAGGCGACGGACCACTTGGACAGATCGTAGCGGATGCTAATGCTAAAGGCGAAGTGCGCGGATATGTCGATAATCCACATGTTCATTTGCCAAGTAATGCAATGGGGAAATTAGATGTAGCTGGAGCAGTAGGTACAGAAGGATTTGTATATGTGATTAAAGATTTAGGGCTTAAAGATCCGTACCGCGGAAGCGTGCCGATTATTTCAGGAGAACTGGGCGAAGACTTTACGTACTATTTCGCTAAGTCTGAACAGACTCCTTCTGCTGTAGGAATAGGTGTATTGGTCGATACCGACAATTCTGTGATTGTAGCAGGTGGATTTATTATTCAATTGTTGCCAGGTCTTACTGATGCTGAGATTGATCAAATTGAACAATCCATAGGTTCATTGCCACCAGTAACGACTCTTTTAGCAGAAGGATTAGAACTGGAAGAACTGTTACGCCGCGTTGTACCTGATGCAGAAGTAATGGAAACATCGGATGTACGCTTCTATTGCCCTTGTTCTCGCAAACGTGTAGAACAGACATTGATGAGTCTGGGTGAATATGAATTAACACAATTGATTGAAGAAGATGGACAAGCAGAAGTGGTATGTCATTTCTGTGGTGAAAAGCATTTATTCAATCGTCAAGATCTGGAATCTATCCTTGCTGAAGCTAAAAGTTAAGGAATTTTAAATATATGACTAGAGGCAGATCACCTGTATGGACAGCCGTCTTGGTCTTATTATCTGTAATTATTATGCTGCTCGGTGCCTTTTGGGTCATCCGGGCAGTTCAACATTCTAGCTCTTCGACAGTAGCGATGGTAGGTAATGAGTCAATTAGTGAACAAGAATGGGTAAATGAATTAAAAAGAAGATATGGCAAAGAAATTTTGACACAAATGCTTAATCATCAAGCGGTTAAGCTAGAAGTACAAGCACGCCATATTGCAGTCAGTGAAGAAGAGATTCAAGATGATCTAGCAGAGCGTATTAGCGGATATTCTTCACCAGCAGACTTTTATCAGGAAATGAATACTCAATTTGGATTGAGTGCAGATGATCTGAGACAAGAATCGGAATATCAGATTGAATTGGAAAAGATCGCTACAGCAGATATCAACATTACTGATGCAGAAGTAGATGCGTACTTGAAGCAATACAAGCAATCGATGACCAAACATCAATTTGATTTGTCATGGATTGAATTAGACAATGAATCGTCTGCGCAACAGGCGATTGAACGTATCGATCAAGGGGAAGTATTTTCGGCAGTAGCACAGTCGATGTCTGTAGATACATTTTCAGCTCCACAAGGTGGAGCACTTGGATGGATAGATCAAGATGATCCTTTTCAACCGCCTGAATTGTTAAAAGCGATTCAAGATATGCAAGCAGGTGATATTGTCGGGCCGATTGCGCTGAGTACAGGTCATTATGCAATTGTACAAGTCACCGATATTCGTCCTGCGCCTTCGTCCGAGCAGACGTTAAGCCGGGAAACAGCAAGACGCAAAATTGCACTTGGACAAGCCAAACCGCTAACAGAAATCGAGCAACAATTAAGAGAAAAATACAATGCGTATATTTTATCTGTAGCAGAGTAAAAATATTTGCTCTATCTGATCTATTTCATGTGATTTTTGCGAAATGCTAGATTGACAACGCTGTGACAGATTGATAATATAAAAGTATATTAAAACCTACTATTTTACTCGGAATAGCGTAGATTAGACATATAGAATAGAGTTTATATTCGCGGCTACGTTCAATCATTTGAAGGAGGGCTATAGGCATGACAAAAGTCGTCAATAACATTACAGAACTTATCGGAGGAACACCACTAGTTAAGTTGAATAGTATCGTTCCTGAAGGAAGCGCAGATATTTATCTGAAGCTTGAATATCAGAATCCGGGTTCCAGTGTCAAAGATCGAATTGCAATCAGCATCGTAGAAGAAGCGGAAAAACAAGGTTTACTCAAACCTGGTGGTACGATCGTTGAAGCAACCAGTGGTAACACAGGGATTGGTCTGGCTATGGTCGCTGCTGCTAAAGGATATAAATGTGTAATTGTAATGCCTGAGACAATGAGTATTGAACGTCGTAATTTGCTTCGTGCATATGGAGCGGAATTGGTTCTTACTCCAGGATCAGAAGGTATGAATGGAGCTGTCAAAAAAGCAGAAACGATTTTGAGTGAAAATCCAGATTACTTTATTGCAGAGCAATTTAAAAATAAAGCAAACGTTAAAATTCACCGCGAAACAACAGGTCCTGAAATTGTAGAAGCAATCGGTTCTATCGGTGGAACTTTAGATGCTTTTGTAGCAGGTATCGGTACAGGCGGTACTATTTCTGGAGCAGGTGAAGTGTTAAAACAATCTTTCCCAGAGATCAAAATTTATGCTGTAGAACCTGCGGCTTCTCCTATTTTGGCAGGTGGACAACCAGGTCCTCACAAAATTCAAGGGATCGGTGCTAACTTTATTCCTGAGATTTTGAACCAAAATATTTATGATGAGATTATTCATGTTGAAAATGAAGAAGCTTTTGAATGGGCTCGTCGTGTAGCCAAAGAAGAAGGAATTCTTACAGGTATTTCTTCAGGTGCAGCGATCAAAGCCGCTCTACAAGTAGCAAAAGAATTAGGTACAGGTAAACGTGTAGTTGTGATCATTGCAAGTAATGGTGAGCGTTACCTTAGTACGCCATTATACAACTTTGAATCTTAATCCTAATAACATCTCGGTATAAAATAGTGTTGCTAGATGTACTGATGTTTCCGTATTGGAATTAAGTGATCTATTGATCATTAGGTTATAGGCTGAATCAATATGTAATAAAAGCTTCTACCCTTGTCTATATGGCATAGGGATAGAAGCTTTTTTATTTCTCGCATCTTCTCATTCGATCTACGCTTTAGTATACTAACGACAACGAATAGATCATGAGGTTGGAGGAAGATCGATTGACCAAAGTATATACATCATTTCAACAATGGACAGACTGGCAAGCAACAGGATATACACAGTTGCCTTATATCGTGCAGATTCCTTTGCAAGATCAGCTATTACCTGATAGTTGGGAACAATTGTGGCAAGAACAGATGCCATATTCATTTATATTGGAAAATGGAAAAAGCGGTAGATACAGCTATCTTGGACTTTCTCCTATCTCTATTCTTAGCGGTCAAGATGGACAAGCGCATATTCGAAATGCAACAAGCACCACTCCTATATTATCGTGGCAACAAGCACAGCCTGAATATATCGCTGGTGCATCGTATACAGGCAAGCCTTTAGATATATTACGAACATGGATGTCTACCGATCGTGCACCTAGATTAGCAGAAGTACCCCCTTTTACAGGCGGATGCGTTGGTTTTCTTAGCTATGATGTAGCTCGTTCTTTAGAAAAATTACCAGATCATTTGAGCAATGATCTTGGAATGCCAGATTATTTATGGATGAAGTTCAATCAAGTATGGGTAATCGATCATTTGGAAAAGCAACTATACTGCTGTGTGCATACATCGATAAATGAACATACAGATCATCAACAAGATTATGATCATGCGGCTACATGCGCGATGCAAATGGCTGAGGAGTGGCAACAGATCATCCAGCAGTCACAGCTATCCTCTACATTAGCACGCAAGCAATTTTTGGCCGAACATCCTATAGCATTAACCAATTCACGTACAGATGGATATGGATTTGAGACAGAATTTGCTCAAGTTCAATTTGAAAAAGCAGTACAGACGATTCAGGAGTATATCCGTCAGGGTGATGTATTTCAAGTCAATTTATCGTTACGCAGTCAGCGACCGTTAACTTCAACACCTGAATCGGTATACGAATGGTTACGTTTAACCAATCCTTCTCCGTACATGGGATTGTTGCGTACACCTGATTTTCATTTAGTATCTGCTTCGCCTGAACTGTTAGTGCGTGTAGTAGATGGCAAAGTGTCTGCACGACCGATAGCGGGTACAAGGCGTAGAGGAACAACAGATATCGAAGATCAAGCGATGGAAGATGATCTTTTATCTAATGAGAAAGAACGTGCCGAACATATTATGCTCGTCGATCTTCAACGTAATGATCTAGGACGAATCGCCAAATATGGAACAGTACGTGTGCCTGAATTGATGACGATCGAACGGTATTCGCATGTGATGCATTTAGTATCTGGAGTTGAAGGAGAATTAGCGGATTCCAAAGATGTATATGATGTAATAGCCGCTGTATTTCCCGGTGGAACGATTACAGGTGCACCGAAAGTGCGTACGATGGAAATTATCGAAGAGTTAGAACAGACACGTCGTGGTGCATATACCGGTTCGATGGGCTGGATTGACTATAATGGTAATATGGAATTAAATATTATTATTAGAACATTAACGGTCAAAGACAATATAGCTTATATGCAAGCAGGAGCTGGTGTAGTGATCGATTCTGAACCTTATCGTGAATATCGCGAATGTTTTAACAAGTCTAGAGCGATCGCTAGAGCAGTGATGTTAAGTGAACAACATGATCAAGTGCAAGCAGAGAAAGGGAGGATATTATGATACTTGTAATAGATAACTACGATTCATTTACGTACAACCTTGTACAATATTTAGGCGAATTGGGTGAAGAGGTAGTCGTTCGTCGTAATGATGAGATTGATATGGCAGGTATTCGTGCAATGGCACCAGATCATATTTTATTATCCCCGGGTCCATGTACACCAACAGAAGCTGGTATTACGTTAGACGTTATTGAAAATTTCAAAGGCGATATTCCGATCTTTGGCGTTTGTCTCGGTCATCAAGCGATCGGTCAAGCATTTGGTGGTAATGTGATTCGTGCTGAGCGATTAATGCATGGCAAGACTTCGCCTATCCTGCATGACAAAGCATCTGTTTTTGAAAATTTACCTTCTCCATTTACAGCGACCCGTTACCATTCGCTGATTGTTGAGCGTGAAAGTTTACCTGATTGTCTAGAAATTACGGCTGAGACGGCTGAAGGCGAGATTATGGGTCTGCGTCACAAAGAGTATGCAGTGGAAGGTGTACAATTCCATCCAGAATCGATTGTAACGGATCATGGACATGAGATGTTGCGTAGCTTTTTGAGTCGTAAAGTAGATAAAGCACCAACCGTATGAACTATGTATGTTTAAATGGGCACATTACTGCTACAGATCAAGCCGTGGTCTCTGTCATGGATCACGGCTTTTTGTATGGAATGGGATTGTTTGAGACGTTTCGTACGTATAATGGCCAGCCGTTTTTATTAGAACAACATCTATTAAGATTATCGACAAGTTGCCAGTCCTTAGGAATCATCTGGAATGAGTCAGTCAACGATATATCTGAACAGATTCAGCAATTAATGATCGCTAACCAATTATCAGATGCTTATATTCGTTATACGGTTACAGCAGGAACCGATATATTAGGTTTACCTTCAGGAGAATATGAACAGCCTACTATCGTGATCTATGCCAAGTCGCTACCTCCAGCTCGCCTTGATTCTATTTCGCTTGCAGATCATTTATATACTCATAGCAAGTCATTGCGTCGCTTACACACCTTACGGAATACACCAGAAGGCGATATTCGTCTCAAATCACTCCATTATATGAATAGCATTTTGGGTAAGCGCGAATTAATACAGTATCAAGATCACCCTGCTACTGCTGTAGAAGGATTAATGCTGACCAAAGAACAATATATAGCAGAAGGCATTGTGAGTAATGTGTTTTTTGTAAAAAATCAACAATTATACACACCTGCTATAGATACAGGGATATTACCGGGTATTACACGTGCTTTTGTGATTCAATTAGCAGAGTCTGCTGGAATAACAGTGCATGAAGGTTTTTATACATGGAAGCAGTTACTAGAAGCAGATGAAGTGCTTTTAACGAATTCTATTCAAGAAATAGTACCTGTTAAGCAATTGTTAGCACATACAGCAACATATCTGCTTCCTGAGCTTCTTTCCAACTCTATGACTTTTCAATTAGCTTATGCTTACCAGAAGGAGGCTTATCAGCAGTGAAACAGCCTATTCGCTACACAAGAACATACAATATGGGTTCCGCTACTGTAACACTTGGAGATTCAACTTTAATAATGGGCATTTTGAATGTTACGCCGGATTCTTTTTCCGATGGTGGACAATATACATCAATTGATCGTGCTGTTGAACATGCTTTGCAAATGATGCAAGATGGAGCAGATCTGATTGATATTGGCGGAGAATCTACTCGTCCGGGGCATGATCCGGTATCTGCTGAGCAAGAATTAGAACGTGTACTTCCGATTATTGAAGCTTTGCACCGGGAAGCTCCTCATATTCCGTTATCGATTGATACGTACAAAGCAGAAGTCGCCAGACAAGCATTACAGACAGGTGCTCATATCATCAACGATGTATGGGGCGGACAAGCCGATCCTTTAATGTTACAAGTAGCAGCTTCTGCACAGTGCCCGATTATTTTGATGCACAATCGAGATAATATGGATTATACGAATTTTGTTGCAGATGTACGTCATGATCTTCAATACTGTATCGATCAAGCGCTACAAGCAGGTGTACAAGCAGAGCATATTATTTTAGATCCAGGTATTGGATTTGCCAAAACAGCAGACCATAATTTACAGCTAATGATGGAGCTTGATCAGTTATCTTCACTAGGGTATCCGTTATTACTAGGAACTTCACGCAAAAAGTTTATTCGAACTGTTTTGGATCTACCTGCTCATGATGTAGTAGAAGGAACGACAGCTACGACTGCTTTTGGAATTGCTCAAGGTTGTCAGATTATTCGTGTGCATGATATTAAGCAGAATAAACGAATGGCAGTAATGTGTGATGCGATGGTACAGTCTACTCGGCATCATAAGAACTAACAATTTATATAATTTATATATAGAAGGAGTATGCCGTTATGGATAAAATGATTCTGACACGTATGGAGTATTATGGGTATCATGGTGTTTTTGAAGAAGAACGTAAATTAGGCCAACGTTTCTATGTCGACTTAGAATTAGAAATGGATCTATCAACAGCAGGTCAGACCGATGATCTTAGCACCACGATCAACTATGCTGAAATTCATGAAAAAGTAAAACAGGTAGTAGAACAGCAATCATTTAAATTGATTGAAGCTCTAGCAGAATATATTGCATCCTCTTTATTGGACGCTTATACTGATGTACATGCACTAACGGTAAGAGTAACCAAGCCTCATCCACCATTTGATATTCATTTTCAAGGCGTTACTGTGGAATTGCGGCGTACACGAAAGTGAGAATTTGTCATGAAGTCATCTGTTCCCTCTGAATACTCAGAGGCTTATATTGCTTTAGGCGCTAATTTGGGCGATCGTGAGCAGACCTTAACAGAAGCTATACAGATGCTGAATGATCATTCCGATATAGAGATTGTTCATTGTTCAGGTCTGTACGAGACTGCTCCTGTCGGATATATCGATCAACCTTCTTTTCTCAATATGGTATTGATGTTACGTACAACATTAGAACCGGAATCATTATTAATGAGTATGTTGGATGTAGAAAATAAGTTAGGTCGGGTACGAGATATTCGCTGGGGACCACGTACAGTGGATCTGGATTTGTTATGGATGGACAATCAACAACTGCATACCGAACGTTTAGAATTACCTCATCCACGAATGCATGAACGAGCTTTTGTACTGGTTCCGTTAGCAGAATTAGTATCGTCTGATCATCATCCCGAGTTATTTCAGTCGATTCAGCAATCATTAAGTGATATTGAAGCCGAACAACAAGGGATTCATTATGTCAAAGCTTTTACGATGCCCTTATAGTTCAAAATTAAAATAAACCGCAGATTATACAATCTGCTTTTTGATACAGGGAATCAGTCGCTTGTTTTGATCGTAAACCATGGATAGAGATACAAGGAGTGAACCCGAATGTTAAAGATCGGTGATATAGAAATGAAAAATCAGGTCGTACTCGCGCCTATGGCTGGAGTATGTAACCCTGCTTTTCGTTTGATAGCCAAAGAATTTGGTACAGGTCTAGTCTGTGCTGAGATGGTCAGTGATAAAGCTATTTTGAACGGTAACAAGCGCACACACGAAATGTTATTTGTCGACGAGCGTGAGAAGCCTTTAAGTTTGCAGATTTTTGGTGGAGATCGTGAATCGCTAGTTGCCGCCGCCAAAGTGGTGGATCAAGATACCAATGCAGACATTATAGATATCAATATGGGTTGCCCTGCGCCCAAAATTAATAAAAGCGATGCAGGAGCGAAATGGTTACTTGATCCAAACAAGATCAATGAAATGGTTGCTGCTGTCGTAGCTAATGTAAGCAAGCCTGTTACAGTGAAAATGCGTATCGGTTGGGATAGCGATCATATTTTTGTGGTCGATAATGTCAAAGCTGTAGCAGATGCAGGCGGTAAAGCAGTCAGCGTTCATGGTCGTACACGTCAGCAGCTATATACAGGGCAAGCAGACTGGTCTTATATCAAACAAGCCAAAGAAGCAGTCTCTATTCCTGTTATCGGGAATGGGGATGTTGTTACTCCTGAAGATGCCAAGCGTATGTTAGATACAACTGGTTGCGATGGAGTTATGATTGGACGCGGAGCACTAGGTAATCCGTGGATGTTATATCGTACGATTGAATTTTTAAAAACAGGACAATTGCTATCCGAGCCTACAGCAGAAGAGAAAATCAGAATAGCTATTTTGCATATGGATCGTTTGATTAATCTCAAAGGCGAGCATGTGGCAGTTCGAGAAATGCGCAAACACCTTTCCTGGTATCTAAAAGGAATAAAAGGATCAGCTAAAATCAAGGACTCGATTATGGAAGAAGTTAAACGTGATGAAATGGTACAGATTTTGCACAATTTCCTAGAAGGATTACCTCAAGGCGAACTAAGTTCTCCGGGAAACGAATTAGAAGAAGTAGAGCAAGTTTGCAGTATCTAAATCTACGCAATGTATAGGAATAATTAAGGCAGGATACAGGGTTTGATACTGTTCCTGCCTTTTTATTGACATTTCGTAATCATTCCCATATACTTTTTCAGTATAAATTTGCCTGAACTAAAGGTTTAGATACAGTAATTAAGCCTCTTTGGGGAATCCCTAATCCAATCATCATTTCGACAAGAAACCCCGAAGCGCGATGAGCGAAAATTATTCACATGACAGGAGAATCGGTTGAGATGAGCGACAAAGAAGTCATTTTAACACAGGACGGTCTGAAGAAGCTGGAAGACGAGCTAGAAATGCTTAAATCTGTAAAACGACGTGAAGTAGCAGAGCGAATTAAAGTTGCTATCGGGTACGGTGATATTAGTGAGAACTCCGAATATGAAGATGCTAAGAATGAACAAGCATTTATCGAAGGACGCATTATTACACTTGAAAAGTTGCTACGCAACGCTCGTATTATCAATAGCGATGAGATTGTTACGGATATCGTAAGTATTGGTGCTACTGTAATCGTAGAAGATATGGAATTTGGCGATACAATGGAATATACCATTGTAGGTAGTGCTGAATCGAATCCTTCACAGAATAAGATTTCAAATGAAAGTCCTGTAGGTAAAGCTATTCTTGGTAAGCAAAAAGGAACAACCGTTGATGTTAGCGTTCCTGCTGGCGGTGTAATTCAGTACAAAATTCTTGAAATCAAAAAATAAGATTGCCTTATGTATGTTGAGATAAGTAGATCGTATTTATGTTATATCCTATGAAAAAGCTTCCTTTGGGAAGCTTTTTTCTTGAAATGAACACATAATATATGGACATTTCGCAAATGTTGCGCAGATATTATCATGTAAAATCGTTTTATAGATTTATGAATACTGTCAAATCAGGTACACTATAGTCATAGTGTATATTTCATAGCATGTATGTAAGATGAACAAAAGATATGAAATATAGCAAACAGGTACTACTTTGAAGGAGTTGAAGTTCAGCAATGTCTGAAGAAAATGTAAACCCCAATCCAGAAGAGATGGATAATGAAAACGAAATAAGCGA
>NZ_CP117416.1:72500-122500 GCF_028606985.1 Paenibacillus kyungheensis
GGGCTAAACACACCACCGAAGCTATGGCTTGATACTTTGTATCAGGGGTAGGGGAGCGTTGAATGAAGATTGAAGGTGTACCGCAAGGAGCGCTGGACCTCATTCAAGTGAGAATGCCGGTATGAGTAACGAAAAGATCAGTGAGAATCTGATCCGCCGAAAACCCAAGGATTCCTGAGGAAGGCTCGTCCTCTCAGGGTAAGTCGGGACCTAAGGCGAGGCCGAAAGGCGTAGTCGACGGACAACAGGTTGAAATTCCTGTACCACCGAAAGCCGTTATGAGCAATGGGATGACGCAGGAGGATAGTGACGCGGACTGATGGATGTCCGTTCAAGCAGTGAGGCTGGTATGTAGGCAAATCCGCATACCCCAAGGCCAGGCTGTGATGAGGAGCGAAAATTACAGTAGCGAAGGTCATGATTTCACACTGCCAAGAAAAGTCTCTAGCCAGGAAGCAGGTGCCCGTACCGTAAACCGACACAGGTGGGTGAGAAGAGAATTCTAAGGCGCGCGGAAGAACTCTCGTTAAGGAACTCGGCAAAATGACCCCGTAACTTCGGGAGAAGGGGTGCCCCGGTAGTGTGAATAGCACGAGGGGGCCGCAGTGAAAAGGCCCAAGCGACTGTTTAGCAAAAACACAGGTCTGTGCGAAGCCGCAAGGCGAAGTATACGGGCTGACGCCTGCCCGGTGCTGGAAGGTTAAGGGGAGTGGTTAGC
The DNA here is from genome assembly GCF_028606985.1 of Paenibacillus kyungheensis. Lineage (NCBI taxonomy): Bacteria > Bacillati > Bacillota > Bacilli > Caryophanales > Paenibacillaceae > Paenibacillus > Paenibacillus kyungheensis. The sequence continues at coordinate 73,219 of NZ_CP117416.1, forward strand.
GCAAGCGAAGCTATGAACCGAAGCCCCAGTAAACGGCGGCCGTAACTATAACGGTCCTAAGGTAGCGAAATTCCTTGTCAGGTAAATTCTGACCCGCACGAATGGCGTAACGATTTGGGCGCTGTCTCAACGAGAGATCCGGTGAAATTTTAATACCTGTGAAGATGCAGGTTACCCGCGACAAGACGGAAAGACCCCATGGAGCTTTACTGCAACTTGATATTGAACTGGGGTGCGATTTGTACAGGATAGGTGGGAGCCGTAGACATCGGAGCGCAAGCTTCGGTTGAGGCGCCGTTGGGATACCACCCTGATCGCATTTGAGTTCTAACCTCGTACCGTGATCCGGTACAGGGACCGTGTCAGGTGGGCAGTTTGACTGGGGCGGTCGCCTCCTAAAGTGTAACGGAGGCGCCCTAAGGTTCCCTCAGAATGGTTGGAAATCATTCGAAGAGTGTAAAGGCATAAGGGAGCTTGACTGCGAGACAGACACGTCGAGCAGGGACGAAAGTCGGGCTTAGTGATCCGGTGGTACCGCATGGAAGGGCCATCGCTCAACGGATAAAAGCTACCCTGGGGATAACAGGCTTATCTCCCCCAAGAGTCCACATCGACGGGGAGGTTTGGCACCTCGATGTCGGCTCATCGCATCCTGGGGCTGAAGTAGGTCCCAAGGGTTGGGCTGTTCGCCCATTAAAGCGGTACGCGAGCTGGGTTCAGAACGTCGTGAGACAGTTCGGTCCCTATCTGTCGTGGGCGTAGGAAATTTGAGAGGAGCTGTCCTTAGTACGAGAGGACCGGGATGGACGCACCGCTGGTGTACCAGTTGTTCCGCCAGGAGCATCGCTGGGTAGCTACGTGCGGAAGGGATAAGCGCTGAAAGCATCTAAGCGTGAAGCCCCCCTCAAGATGAGATTTCCCAGTATGTAAGACCCCTTGTAGACGACGAGGTTGATAGGTTGGGGGTGGAAGTGCCGCAAGGCATGGAGCTGACCAATACTAATCGGTCGAGGGCTTATCCAATAAGCTAACACGCGATGTTTTCGTTTTCGGATTCAGTTTTCAGGGAGCAACACACCTGCCTGTTTGGTAATGATGGCGGAGGGGTTCCACACGTACCCATCCCGAACACGACCGTTAAGCCCTCCAGCGCCGATGGTACTTGGACCGCAGGGTCCTGGGAGAGTAGGACGTTGCCAAGCAACGCGCAAGACCCAAAAGAGTGATTCCTGATTCCAGGATTCGCTCTTTTTTTGTGTATAAAAGAATGGAAACCATGGTGTTGGAACAAGTCTGATGAACGGGGTGGAGGGAAAAGTGTAGGTATAGGGTGTAGATGTAAATGGTCCACTGCTGATGGTGTAAGCGAGGAATGTGCAAACTCTGGTGGCTGGGTCGCTTCGTCTGATGAGTTTTGTCTAACCTTCTTCGATTAGTTTTTTTAGTAGGTTATTCCTTTGTCGCTCTAACGAAGCGTTTCCCATCTCTACTTTCACGTTCCATTATTTCTATTGTACTGTTGGTGTTCTTTTCTCTCTACTGATCGGCTCTGCCTAAATGTTGCTCTTTCCTTCTCCTACTGTCATTTATGATTTCCTGATAGTACATTACATATATATTAGTAGAGTTCTCTGTTTTTCTACTTTAGGCTTGTTGGATAGCTTTCCTTAAGTATTTTTACTTTGCTTTTCTAATTATGTTTATTTCTATCAGCTTTCTGCTATTTAAGGAGGGAGATTATAATTATTTGCGCTATCTCTTATTATCTATGTGTATACTTGTTAAGCTAAATATAAAAATATCACCATTTTATAGCCTATATACAGATAGAAAAATGAAAGTAGAATAATCCGTTTTATGCAGCATACTTATATTTCTTTTCCTTGATAAATAAGGAAAAACATAGGTGAATGTCTCTACTAGGTGGACATTCGTTTGCGAGGAGAAATCAATTGTAGATAATACTTTAACATTCTTGACAGTCTGTAATACGCTTTGCTAAGATTGCAATAATATATTTTCAGAAACTAATGCAGAAACTCATTTTCAGCTATTTTAACGCCTTATTTGTGTAAGGTTTTTTTATTATAGAATAAAAAAAGAATAAGGGAGGAACATCCTTGTGTGGGAAACAAAATTTGCTAAAGAGGGACTAACATTTGATGATGTATTGTTGGTACCCCGTAAGTCTGAAGTTTTACCAAAAGAGGTAAGTGTTGCTACAGTTCTTAGCAAGCACGTGAAATTAAATATTCCTTTGATCAGTGCAGGAATGGATACAGTAACCGAAGCAGCTTTAGCTATCGCTATGGCTCGTGAAGGCGGTATTGGTATTATTCACAAAAATATGTCTGTAGAACAACAAGCAGAAGAGGTAGACCGTGTAAAACGTTCTGAAAGTGGCGTTATCACTAATCCATTTTCTTTGACACCGGACAAAAAAGTATCTGATGCTGAAGCAGTAATGGCGAAATATCGTATTTCTGGTGTACCTATCGTAGATGAGAATAATGCATTAGTAGGTATTATTACTAACCGCGATCTTCGTTTTATTCATGATTACAATATTGATATTACAGAAGTGATGACTAGTGAGAAATTGGTCACTGCTCCTGTAGGAACTACTTTACAAGAAGCAGAAGTATTATTGCAACAACACAAAATCGAGAAATTACCTTTGGTGGATGAGAATAATATTCTTAAAGGTCTTATTACGATTAAAGATATTGAAAAAGCTATTCAATTCCCTAATGCAGCTAAAGATGCTCAAGGACGTTTGTTAGTAGGTGCGGCTATTGGCGTATCTCAAGATTCGTTTGTACGTGCCGAAGCATTAGTAAATGCAGGCGTGGATTTGTTAGTAGTGGATTCGGCTCATGGTCATCATATTAATATTTTGGATGCTGTACGCAAACTACGCTCGATGTTCCCTGAACTTACTATTGTAGCGGGTAATGTGGCTACTGGTGAAGCAACTCGTGATCTGATCCAAGCAGGAGCTTCTGTCGTTAAAGTCGGTATTGGCCCAGGTTCGATCTGTACAACACGTGTTATTGCAGGTATTGGTGTACCGCAAATTACCGCGATCTATGATTGTGCAACAGTAGCTCGTGAATATGGTATTCCGATCATTGCAGACGGTGGTATCAAGTATTCTGGTGAAATCACTAAAGCTTTAGCTGCTGGTGCAGATGCTGTTATGTTAGGAAGTCTATTTGCTGGAACAGAAGAAAGCCCAGGCGAATCTGAAATTTATCAAGGTCGTCGCTTTAAAGTGTATCGTGGTATGGGTTCTATGGCGGCAATGAAACAAGGAAGTAAAGATCGTTATTTCCAAGATGATGATAAAAAGCTTGTTCCTGAAGGTATTGAAGGACGTGTCGCTTATAAAGGGCCTTTATCTGAGACGATTCATCAGTTGATTGGTGGTCTTCGTTCTGGTATGGGTTACTGTGGTACAGGGGATCTAACTGAATTACGTAATGATACTCAATTTATTCGTATTACAGGTGCTGGATTACGCGAAAGTCATCCACATGATATTCAAATTACAAAAGAAGCTCCTAACTATTCGATGTAATTGTATTTATTCTATAATGTAGCTTTGACTAAAGCTAACGTATAGATATAAATACGCCAATATAAGCAAAAGAATGAAGATTTTACAGCTTCTTCTTTTACATTTTAATTGACGTTTAGACAAGCTTGTGATTTTAAGACAAGCTTGTCTTTTTTTGCGTTTAACCGTATGTTAAAATGAGAAAGTCGTTGTGATATTCGGTAATTTTCGGTATATACCTCTATATGGTGATACATAATGACCAAGAACAAGAAATTGTAGAGATTTATACGAATTTATTGGATTGTATGACTATTTTTGAATTTAATTTAGGTTAAATTGTACCGTTCATATAACTGTAAGCTACTTATTTGGAATAGACTCCTAATAAGGTCTTGGTATATTCACACATACCAAGTTTATTTTGAATTGAATTGCAATCAAGTAGTAGGTAGTCTTTGAACAATATTCACATGCTTAAACATTTGAGGGGAGCATCAGCACATTGAAACGCAACAAATGGTTAGAAAACGGAATTTGGAATAAGTCGAAACGTCAAATGGTTACAAAAGGAATTACAGTTATTATGGTGGCAAATATGTTCTGTATGGCGGTTATTCCTACAGTTACTATGGCTGCGGCATCTGCTACAGATTCGAAGAGCACCACTACAGACAGTAAATCTACACCAGCTACTTCAAATGCTACAGGCAAATTACCTACTGCTGAATCACTTGGTTTGGATGTAAAATCGGCTGTCTTAATGGAAGCTTCTACCGGTAAGATTTTATTATCTATTAATGCAGATGAAGCATTACCACCTGCTAGTATGTCCAAAATGATGACAGAATATCTAGTATCTGATTATGTCAAACAAGGTAAAATTAAATGGGACGATGTAGTAACTGTATCTGAAAATGCTGCTGCTCAAATCGGATCACGAGTATTTTTGGCTAAAGGCGACAAGCATACAGTACTTGATCTTTATAAAGCGATGGCTATAGGATCAGCAAATGATGCTTCGGTAGCGCTAGCAGAATTTATTGGTGGAACAGAACAAGACTTTGTAAAAATTATGAATGAAAAAGCAAAAGAATTTGGCATGAAAACTGCTCATTTTGCTAACTCTACAGGCTTAGATATTGCAGATATGCCTGCTGCAACAAGACCGGATTCAAATCAAGAAACGATCATGTCCGCAATGGATACTGCGTTGTTAGCTCAACATATTGTAGATGATCATCCTGATTTTAACGATGTTACTAAAATTCAATCGTTCAAATTCCGTCCAACGGATAAGGATCCGGTTGTCAACTGGAACTGGATGTTAGAATCCAATGCTTCGATCACTAACTTTAAAGCTTATGCTTATAAAGGATTAGACGGTCTAAAAACAGGACATACGAATGCAGCCGGACAATGTTTTACAGGAACAGCTGAGCGTAATGGTATGCGTCTAATTAGCGTCGTAATGGGTACAACTTCTGAACCTGAACGCTTTATTCAAACGAAAAAGATTCTTGATTATGGATTTGATAATTTTGAAGTCAAACAAGTAGTTGGTGCAAAAGCGGCTGTATCAGGTCTTGCTTCTCTACCGGTTGTAAAAGGTACAGCGAAAGAAGTTCCTGTTGTTACAGATGCAGCTGTCAATGTGGTTGTTCCTAAAGGGACAGCACCTAAAAATGTTACGTATACTGTAGCAGCGGCAAATGAAGCAACACGTACAGCACCGATAGCAGCAGGTAAAGCATTAGGAACGATTACGTACACGTATAAAGATTCCAATATGCCAGAAGATCAAGTTGAAACGGTAAACTTGATTGCCGCAGAACCTGTAGAAAAAGGTAGTTGGATACGATTATTTTTCCGGGCTATTGGTGATTTGTTCGTTGATTTATTCGATTCCGCTAAAAATATGTTTTAATATCTAAAAGTTGGCTGAATGCAATATAGATGATCCTATCAAATGTATTGTATATTCAATAGCTCTACTGTAAAATGATGAGTTAGATTCTGTCTCAAATTTAACGATGAATTTGAGACGTAAGCATCCAGTTATTTATGATTCCTTATGGAGTATAAATAGTCTTTGTAATCGAAGAATAATCTTATGTTATATATCGAATTCAGGGGGCATGAACATGGAAACCGGTACATCCAGAGTTAAAAGAGGTATGGCAGAAATGCAAAAAGGCGGCGTCATTATGGACGTTATGAATGCAGAGCAAGCTAAGATTGCAGAAGCTGCTGGTGCTACAGCAGTTATGGCTCTTGAACGTGTGCCTTCTGATATTCGCGCCGCTGGTGGCGTAGCTCGTATGGCTGATCCAACGATCGTAGAAGAAGTTATGAAAGTTGTATCAATTCCTGTAATGGCTAAGTCTCGTATCGGTCATTATGTAGAAGCTAAAGTATTAGAATCCCTAGGCGTAGATTATCTGGATGAGAGTGAAGTTTTGACTCCAGCGGATGAAGTGTTCCATATTGATAAACATGAATTTACAGTTCCATTTGTGTGCGGTGCTAAAGATTTGGGTGAAGCTCTTCGTCGTATTGGTGAAGGTGCATCAATGATCCGTACGAAAGGTGAGCCAGGAACAGGTAATATTGTAGAAGCTGTTCGTCATATGCGCTTTATCAATAGCCAAATTCGTAAAGTAACGAATATGTCTAAAGATGAGTTATATGCTGAAGCGAAAAATCTTGGTGTTTCTTACGATCTATTGGTAGGTGTACACGAAGCAGGTAGTCTTCCAGTAGTTAACTTTGCAGCAGGTGGAATTGCTACTCCAGCAGATGCAGCATTGATGATGTATTTGGGAGCAGACGGAGTATTTGTTGGTTCTGGTATTTTCAAATCAGATAGCCCTGAGAAATTCGCACGTGCTATCGTTGAAGCAACTACACATTTTGATGATTATAAATTGATTGCAGAAGTATCCAAAAACTTGGGTGCTCCTATGAAAGGTATCGAAATCTCCAAATTGGCTCCTTCAGAACGTATGCAGGATCGTGGCTGGTAAGAAAGAAGGTAGACCATGAAGATTGGTGTATTAGCATTACAAGGTGCTGTTGCAGAGCATTTGAAAAGCCTTCAACTGGCGGGTGCAGAAGCGATCAGTATTAAGCGTATCGAGCAATTAGAAGAGATTGATGGATTAGTAATCCCTGGTGGGGAAAGTACTACGATCGGTAAATTAATGCGTAAGTATGGATTTATCGAAGCGATTCAGCAATTTTCGGAGCAAGGAAAGCCACTGTTTGGAACGTGTGCAGGACTGATTGTATTATCAGAACGAATTGCCGGGCAAGATCAACCTCATCTTTCTTTAATGGATATGACCGTTTCACGTAATGCTTTTGGCAGACAACGTGAAAGCTTTGAAACCGATCTGGATGTGGTTGGAATTGACGAGCCGATTCGTGCAGTATTTATACGCGCTCCTCTTATTCAAGAAGTTGGAGAAGGCGTACAAGTATTGTCTACGTATCACGATGAGATTGTAACAGCAAGACAAGGGCATTTGTTAGCTTGTTCTTTTCATCCAGAGTTAACAGATGATTATCGCTTGCATCAGTATTTCGCAGACATGGTGCAAGAGTACGTCTCTCATAAGTAATCGCATGTTGTAATTAGCTAGATCGTTTAAATACATTACACCTTAACTCTTGGTAGCTTCTGTGATTAGGAATTTCTCCTGATACAGATGGCGGCAAGTTCTCACTTGCCCGGTATAAAGCGTTCACTCTTTTTGTAAAAGAATGAAGCTTGACGGCGGAAAAGAGAACCAGGAGTTAAGGTTATTTTCATTAGGAGGGGTTTATTGATGTTAGACGTAAAGATATTACGTAATGACTATGCACGTGTAGAACAAGCATTACAAAGCCGTGGCAAATCGTTAGATTTAATCGCAGAATTTCCTGCACTTGATTCCAAGCGTCGTGAATTATTACAAGAAACAGAATTACTTAAAAATCGCCGTAATGTAGTATCAGGTGATGTAGCTAAACGTAAAAAGAACAAAGAAGATGCAGAAGAATTAATTCTTGAAATGCGTGAAGTATCTGATCGTATTAAAGGATTAGATGAAGAGATTCGTCAATTGGAAGCACAAATCGATATGATGATGTTATCGATTCCTAATATTCCGCATAGCAGTGTACCTATTGGTGCTTCTGAAGACGATAATGTAGAGATTCGTCGTCATGGAGAACCACGTGAGTTCGCATTTACTCCAAAAGCACACTGGGATGTTGCTCAAGATCTAGATATTATTGATTTTGAAGCGGCTGCTAAAGTAACAGGTTCACGTTTTGCTTTTTATAAAGGGTTTGGAGCACGTTTAGAACGCGCATTGATTAACTTTATGATGGATCTGCATAGCAGTGAGCATGGGTATGAAGAAATTCTACCTCCATATATCGTAAACAAAGATAGTCTTGTAGGTACAGGACAATTACCTAAGTTTGAAGAAGATTTGTTTAAGCTAAATGATACAGAATATTATTTGATTCCTACAGCAGAAGTACCGGTGACCAATTATCATCGTGAAGAGATTTTGCCAGCCGATCAATTACCAAAACATTACGTAGCATATAGCTCTTGTTTCCGTTCTGAAGCAGGTGCTTCAGGTCGTGATACTCGTGGCTTGATTCGCCAACATCAATTTAACAAAGTTGAAATGATCAAAATCGTACAACCAGAGACATCTTATGATGAATTAGAAAAAATGACAGCTAATGCAGAGCGTGTATTGCAGTTATTGGGTCTACCTTATCGTGTACTTGCTCTATGTACAGGGGATATGAGCTTCACAGCTGCTAAGACGTATGATTTGGAAGTATGGTTGCCTGAGAGTAATATGTACCGCGAAATCTCTTCTTGCTCGAATGTAGAGGATTTCCAAGCACGTCGTGCCAATATCCGTTTCCGTCAAGATACGAAGAGCAAACCTGAATTTTTGCATACGTTAAATGGATCAGGATTGGCTGTAGGCCGTACGGTTGCAGCGATTCTAGAGAACTATCAACAGGAAGATGGCAGTGTCATTATCCCTGAAGTATTGCGTCCATATATGCGCGGGGCAGAAGTAATTACAAGCAAAAAATAATTTTTTAAATCTTTTTTTATAAAAAGCTTGTCAAATCTTAAAATCCATGATATGATATTTATGTTGTGCAAGATTGATAAAGCTTTTCTGGAGAGGTACCGAAGCGGTCATAACGGGGCGGTCTTGAAAACCGTTAGGGGGCAACTCCACGTGGGTTCGAATCCCACCCTCTCCGCCATATATTTAAATCCAAGTCGTTCCTTTACAGGAACGGCTTTTTTGTTGCTCATTGATAAGCTATAAGTATTTTTATACTATCTGCATTTGATTTATGTAGGACAACCCACTATTTTATGTCATAATAAATAGTGACTACTCTGATATATAGATTATGGACTCCTGATCATATGGTATGTGGTCATTTCACCCATTATCATCTACTGCAAGAAAAACATGTTACCAAACTCTATATCTCTACGTACATAAGAATAGGAGGACATACCATGGTAGATATGAATCAACCTCCCGATTTATCCACATTCGTGCCGATCAAGCACGGTAGACGGTCTTTGAAAAGTACAGTGATGCGTACATTGCTTATCGTGCTCGGTGCTATGATTGTAGCTGTCGCGTTAGAGCTGTTTCTGGTTCCTAACAATATTACAGATGGCGGAATTACAGGCATATCTATTATTTTGTCCTATATCACAAAGTGGCAATTAGGTCTGTTTCTATTTGTAATTAATATTCCGTTTTTGATTATTGGTTATAAGCAAATAGGTAAAACATTCGCTTTGTCTACTTTGTTAGGTATAACTGTGATGTCGATAGGCACATTTTTATTGCACCCTGTAGAAGCATTTGTCAAAGAAACCGTACTTGCTTTTGTATTTGGAGGTATGTTTCTCGGATTAGGCACAGGACTTGTACTACGTTCTGGCGGATCATTGGATGGTACAGAGATTGTAGCAATCTTATTGTCGCGACGGTCTATTTTTTCAGTAGGCGAGATTGTTATGATTATCAACGTGTTTATTCTATGCGGAGCAGGCTTTGTATTTGGCTGGGATCGAGCAATGTATTCTATTATTGCGTATTATATTGCAACCAAAGTGATCGATATTACAATTGATGGTCTGGATCAATCCAAGTCCGTATGGATTATAAGTGATCGTATTCAGGATATCGGAGATGCTATTATTCATCGTCTGGGACGAACAGTCACGTATCTGTCTGGTGAAGGTGGATTTTCCGGAGAAGAGAAGAAAGTCATTTTCTGTGTTATCACCCGCTTAGAAGAAGCCAAGTTAAAAGAAATTGTGAATCATTTTGATGAAACCGCATTTATGGCTGTTGGTAATATCCATGATGTTAAAGGTGGAAGATTCAAGAAAAAAGATATCCATTAACAAAGTGTAACTTCATTTTCCAGAATGTATGGTATGTTGGTAAAAGCTTCATCGTCAGTATATTCGTAAAAAGTAAGTATTAATAACCAATTTTGAGTTTTTGTATTTCAAAATTAGCTAAAATGGGTTATTATGTATGCTGGCTTTATACCTGTCGTATTTTGAAAATGAAGTAAAACTTCATCGCTGTAAAAAAAGAGAGGGGTAACAAAATGAAAAAAAGAATGACACTTGGGCTGTTAGTTATGCTCATGATACTTACAGTTGCACTTGTAGGTTGTACAAAGAAAGCTGAACCGAAAGAAGCGGTAAAGGCGGCAACAACCAACGCAGCTAAAATGACATCTTATGCAATTGCAACTAAGTTGAAAGTAAATGAATTATCTTTTACTACTGCTGATGGCAAAGCTACAACAGATGCTCAAAGTGCACAAATCGCAAGTTTACTTAAAAATGCAGAATTTAACGTAACAGGGGTATATCAAGGTGACCCTATGCAAACGGAATTGACGATGGAATTGAAATTGAGCGGCGATATGGCAATGACATTTACAGTGCCTATGGTTATGACTCAAGAAGTTCTGTATATCAAAATTCCACAGATCCCAATGTTGGCTTTGCCTGATACATTAGTAGGTAAATTCTTGAAATTGGATCTAAAAGAATTGGCTGCTCAACAAGGTCAAGAATACAAACCTTTAAGCCCAGCTACAACACAACAATTAACTCAAGACTTGTCTAATGCAGTGTTAGACAAATATGACCAAGCTAAATACTTCAAAGATGTAGATACAAAAGATGCTGCTCTTCCTGAAGGTGTAGATGCAAAACAAGTAGTTCAATTCGCAGTAACAAATGATAATGCTAAAGAAGCAGTAACAATCTTCGTAAAACAAGCATTGCCAGCTGTACTGGATGTATTGTCTAAAGAAGAATATCGTAATGCTTTGAATATCAAACAAACAGATATTGATGAAATGAAAAAAGAACTTCAATCTGAAGATTCTCAAAACAGCTTCAGCAAATCTGTCAACGAATTGGATAAATATTTGACTCTAAACCAATTCCATATCAATACAGCAATCAACAAAGATGATTTCCCTGTATATCAACAAATGGTAATGGATGCTGTATTCTCTGATCCTGATACTAAGCAGAATGTGAAATTGTCTGTAGATGGTAGCAGTCAGTATTCCAAAATCAACGAAAAACAAACATTTGCTATTGGTATCCCAGCAGATGCTGATGTTGTAACAATGGATGAATTCCAAAAACAAGTTGGTTCCATGTACGGTGGTAACTAATCATTTGGTAGCAAAAAGCTCACTGCTTATACGCAGTGAGCTTTTTTTATGTGTGAAATCAATCTAGATACCAGTCAGTTTAGTTATAATGTAGAAGTATCTACTGTAGAATCGGTTGAGAGACGCGTAAATTCTTCTTCTAAAATCGAAAACATCTGGTGGTCTTCCCACTGATCGTTGATTTTGACCAGCTTACGTGCAATTCCTTCTGCTTGAAAGCCGCATTTCTCCAGTACACGCCTTGAAGCAATATTATGAGGCAAAATACCTGCTTGTACCCGGTGAAGCCCTAGAGAGCGAAAAGCGTACGCTAAAAGCAATTTTACACCACCAGTCATATACCCTTTACCTTGAAAACTAGAATCCATAGAATAACCGATGTCTGCAAATTGACCTACACCACGTACTAGATGTGTCAGAGATAACGTACCTCGTAACTCATGATCTTCTGAAGAAAATAAGCCAAACAGATACGCTTTATCTTCCCAGGCTTCTTGTTGTCTGCGATAGATCAAGTCCAATTGACTAGGAAGTGTAAAAAACTCATTAGGATATCTTGGCTCAAAGACTTGATTGGCTTCACGACTATTGACTCGTAACTGGAGAAGGGCAGAGGCATCCTCTGGCTCAAGTAAACGAATATAAATACCTAATGTACGATCAGACAATTCTAGCGACATACAACCCCTCCTTATACAGAATTATGATTGTAACGGTTTGCGCTTTTTGAGTCGCAAGCGTAGCTGTTTGAAAAAGTCAGTTAATAGTAACGCACATTCAGGTTGCAATATATCTGTAATGATCTCTGTACGATGGTTAAATCTAGGTTCTTGTAGCAGATTCATCAATGTACCAGCACAGCCTGCTTTGGGATCTACAGTTCCGTAGACTACAGTTGGTACACGACTCTGTACAATCGCCCCTGCACACATCGGGCAAGGTTCTAAAGTAACATACAGGGTACAATCTAATAATCTCCAGGCGCCCAATGTTTCACTCGCCTGTCTAATCGCTATAATTTCGGCATGAGCAGTAGCATCGAATGAAGTTTCACGTAAATTATAACCCCGGCCAACGATCACATTATCTTTGACTACAATCGCTCCGATCGGTACTTCACCGAGCTGTTCAGCTTTGCGAGCTTCGGCTATCGCTTCTCGCATCCAATACTCATGTACTTCTTGAGAAATAATAAACCCAACCTTTCACTGTGGATACTTTCTTTACTTGTACATCGAACAGATATTCGTTGTTAACACGTTGTGGATAGAACTGTGGATAACTCTTGAAAAACGAAAATGATACCGTTTTAGCGGAAAAAGTTGTGGATAACTATATTTAAATGATAAAAATTAGCCCGTATTCTATTTTAGGCAAACTATTGTCTATTTTCAATCTATCGTTATTATTTTGAAATAAAAAAGAAACTTTAGAGAGATCTCTAAAGTTTCTTTTTTTTAGTTTGATTGTTATTTACCGTTGTTCGCCATAGATTGAAGTGTAGGATTCACATCTTCGTCTACATACTTACGAATAATCGATACTTCTACCCGGCGATTTTCTGCACGTCCTAGATTAGTAGAGTTACTAGCCACAGGTCGATATTGTCCATATCCGATTGCACTGAATTTACGAGGATCTAATTTGTTGTTTAACAATAGAATTTTCATAAAGTTGAGTGCACGGTCTGAACTTAGATTCCAGTTCGATTCATATTGCGAGTTCGAGATTGGAATATTGTCTGTATGACCAGACACGATAATATCGTAATTCGGGAATTGTTGCAAAATATTAGAGATTGATTTGGCAAGTATACGAGATTCTGGTTTTACGGTAGCTCGTCCAGAAGCAAATAACGTATTATCACTGATTGTGATACTTAATTGAGATTGATTGAGCTTGGTAGCTAACTGCTGGCTCAATCCATTGTTTTTGATATAACTATCTAATTGTTTTTTTAGTTTTTCTAAATTTTCTTGTTCTTGCTGTTTAAGTTTTTCACGTAAACTTTCTCTGCTTTTTTGAGTATTGTCTGCCGGTGAAGCCGCAGAAGCAGGTGTTTCATTATCGTCGGATTTAGGTGTTTGTCCGCTGGTTTCTTCCATAGCATTTTGATCCAAAACACCTGTACCACCGGTGAACGCTGCATTCATCGCTGCTGCCATTTGTTGAAACTTGGATGCATCCAATGAACTCATAGCAAATAGAGTAATAAATAATGCTAGCAAAAGGGTCATTAAGTCAGAATAAGGAAGCAACCAACTTTCATCTGGATGTTCTTCATGAGGCTCGTGTCTACCTTTTTTACTCACTGGCTACCGCCTCCCCTACAGCCCCACCGCTACTTTCTTCGCTGTTCATTTTTGCATTTTCAGTAGGTGTTAAGAACACAGCTAATTTCTGGCTAATCGCAATAGTAGATACACCGGATTGAATAGATAGTAGGCCTTCTACCATCATTAGCTTAACTTCTACTTCAGCTTTGGATAAACGTTTGAGCTTCGTTGCAATAGGATGCCATAATACATAACCACTAAAGATACCGAGCAATGTTGCCATAAAAGCCCCTGCAATCGCATGAGAAAGCTTTTCCAAGTCAGTCAAATCCGCCATCGCAGCAATCAGACCTACTACCGCTCCAAGTACACCCAGTGTAGGAGCATACATACCTGCTTGTGAGAAAAGAAGTGCGCCTGAACGGTGACGTTCTTCTGTCGCATTAATATCTTCCATCAATACATCTTGTACAAACTCTTGATCATTACCATCAATAATCATGCGCATTCCGTTACGAAGGAAAGGATGATCAATTTCTTCGACTTTGGATTCCAATGCAAGTAGACCTTCACGACGCGTAATAGAAGCCCACTCCATAAACATACCTACTAGATCTTTTTTGTCCATTAATTTTTGTTGAACAAAAACAACTTTAAACAATTTGCCAAGACGTTTAACTTCATTCATTGGAAAAGCCATAAAGATTGTTGCTGCTGTACCAACAAAAATGATGACATAAGCAGCCGGGTTATTAACCAGATTGATAAGGGGGGCACCTTTTAGAAGCATACCGAATATAAGTGAACCCAAACCAAGTATTAGACCAATAATTGTTGAAATTTGCATAATACACCTCGTCCGTGAGTATATAGTTTATCTCTCTCATCATCCACTTCCATGTAATGATGTGTTTTCCAAAAACATCTGATACTCTTTTATCGACAAGATATGCTGCATTGTTAAGAGTTTTTTAGTGTATATTTGCGTTATAATGTAAATAAGTTGGGAATTGTAACAATATCGACAGATCGGGAGGTTGAGTATGGGCGTTAAGCATGGAAGAGATTATGAAGAGATATTGAGTGATTTAACATCAGCAGTAGCCATGATTCCAGACAGTTATTTGTTTTTTGATATGGAACCTCAAGAGTGGGAAGTGCTTGCTGAAGGTGAACGAAATGAAGTAAATGAAGCGTTGGCAGAAGACTTATTTTTTGCGCTCGGCTCACAATCTATGATCCACGTAGGTAGTGGGGTAGTCATCTATGATGCAGACACACATCGCATTGATATTTTGATTGGCAAAGAAGAAATGACATTTGTGACCTTGATCTAACAAAAGATTAATAAAATACGTATATAGCAAAAGCACAGAGCAGATGAACTAGAAGATCATCTAAGCTGTGCTTTTTGTTTGTTTATATATCAAGATAACGTGCATCAGTAGGTGCTTGATAGACCATGCAGTAAAAAGGCTTCATACCATCAGGCGTTCTACGCTCATACATATCTGTAATATAAAAGCCTGCTTTTTGATACGTACGGATAGCCCGCTGATTCCAGGTCAACACTTCCAGATCGATTTCGGCTGTCGCGTTACGGTTTTGAGCCGTTTTTACAATAGCTTCTACAAAAGCTTCTCCATAACCATGACCACAAAGATCAGGACGCATACCAATCCCTAAGCGTATCGTATCTCCTAATGGAAAAAGTTGAGCAAATCCGGCTAACTGTTCTGTCTGATCCAATACCGATACATACTGTTGTTGCCGAATCTCAGGATCACCGAACTCAATCCCTAATTCTTTCATTTGATCCCAGGGCATCCAGCCGTAGATATTATAAGGAGGATCATATATCCATGTACATACTTGGGCAGCATGTTGTTCTGTCAAAGGAATCGTATGAAAAATAGAATGTGACAGTGAGCTCATGACATAACCTCCTCTGACTGTACTTTATATATACCATAAAAAAAACTTAAAAAATTTGCAATATCCTGTTTACCATAATTACGAGTAGGTTAATAATAAGTAGACATAATTATAAAGAACAATTGATATAAATTTATTATTTTATGTAACCTATTGGATGTTTAATACGTCTTACTTATATAGGAACATAAAAAAACCACTAAAGATTCTGGCGGGAATCTTCAATGGTTTATAGGTTCATTTATATGAGTTGTAAATACGATGATTAATTGTCAGTTGCGAAGGTGTTATATGTGGAATCGCTCATAACACGTTTAGCACCAACGTAACGATTTTGATAGTAATCCATGCTCAAACTGTCAATTCTCACACCTTTGGAAGTAGAAGCGTGTGCGAAGTTACCATTTCCTACATAAACCGCTACATGTGAAACGCCAGCCCCAGTAGTATTGAAAAATAACAGATCTCCAGCAATTAAATCACTTTTTGATACAGGCTCGCCTACTTGATATTGAGAGCTAGATTGGCGAGGAAGATCAATGTTCATTTTGCTGAATACATATTGTGTAAATCCCGAGCAGTCAAAACCGCTAAAAGATGTTCCACCAATACGATAAGGTGTTCCAATAGCTCCATCGATAACTTGATCCATTTTAGAATCTGCATGCGCACTTGTTACTCCAAGTGACGTAAATGCAATAGCAAGTCCCATTACTGCGGCTGTTAGTTTCTTTTTCATGTTCAAAATCAATTGTCCCCTTCCAATTGCCTACGAGGTTAGCTTAAGGATTCGGTAGAAGGTATTCCCCTATGATCCCTCCGAAACAAGATCAATTCACCCAAAACGGTTCCCCCGTTTCCCGGTACCACGGAATTTGGCTCAAAGCTTGGTGTGTACCGTACACGGATCATTACGACAAAACGACAAAATTTTCAGTTGCTATAAAGGTTACAGCATTTAGTTTTAAAGTTTACAAAGTTGTTACTAAAATCTCACTGGATTTATTCTACCAGAGGTTTTTTACTTTGGCAAACGTTTATTCATCTGTTTTTAAGATTTACTTTTGTATTTTAGTGTTAAATCTCTGTGAAAGCCTATGGTTATCGTCTTTTTAAAAGTTAAAAAATTTTAATCTTTTGCTCATATAGTGACTTTTGATGAAGAATTGTGATCACTATATATACTTTATTCGGTTCATCCATCTCAATAATGAACGTTTTTTTCCTTTTTTTATGAAAATTGATGACAATAATCGACTTTATTGGCTTTTAAGGCAATATTCGATACAATATGAATAATAAATCGAACCATAAATCTATGTATAATAACCTTATTTATACTGACCCCACAAAGGAGTATTTGAACGATATGGATGAAAATCAACCAAGTAAAAAGTCGATGTCACTTAATATTGTAAGTAGTAGTGCAAAAAGCAGTAAACACAAAGGTTTTGGAGCAGGAGCGATTAACCTCAATAATGTGTCCCCTATCATTATAGACCATGGCGAAGCAAAAATCGATGTTGGCGCAATGCACGCCAAAAGTAAAGTAGAAAAAGGGATCAAATTTACGACTAACCGCGAAGAAGTAAATGGTGGTCGTCAAGTATGGTTAGTATGGGTAGCAGTCGATAAATTAGCTGAAGGTGTCAATTATGCTGGCGCTACAGCTTGCGAAATGTGGATTAACGAAGAAGAGAAAAAAGGCTGGAAAATCCTCGCAGAGCATGTGAACAAATTGGATTATGCTATCAAGCGTCGCATTATGTTAGAAGGTTTGGGAAGCGAAGAAAAAGCTGCCCTTAAAAAATTATTGGTTGCTCATAACGAAGAATGGTGGAACCAATCTTCTGAAGAGTTTAAAACAGCATTAGAAGGTTAATAATACTTTATATAGTCTACTATTTACACAAAAGACCGACGACCCTCAGATCGTCGGTCTTTTATTATTCGTAGTGTTTTGAAGCATTCTCCAAATATGTAGCTTCTATAGAAGAATTATATTTTAAAAGCAATTATTCAGGATTCAAAATAGTAGGATTATCTTTATTTATATCATATAATAACAAGTAAAATATGGTAAAAAAGGTTGTGAATACAATGCGTCTTTTTCTGCCCTTACCGAAATTGGAAATTTGCTTTCTTCTATCGATAAAGCCTTGCTATAATTAAGATAAAGTTATCATCGTAAGAAGCTGTCCCTTGCTTGACTAAAATATTCTACAGATGGAGGGAACACTACATGCAAAAAAGTGAAGCTGCTTATATTAGTACATTAAAACAGCCAATTAGTACAGGTATCCCGGGACTGGATGATATTTTATGTGGAGGCATACCGCCAGGAGGCGTCGTGATTCTGGAAGGCGAACCAGGCACAGGAAAAACTACAATAGGCATGCAATTTTTGGTTGAAGGTGCTATTAAACATAATGAACCGGGGATATACATTACATTTGAAGAACTTCCTGAACAAATTTACGATGATATGGAACGGTTCGGTTGGAATTTGAAAGAATTGGAACGGCGTAACTTATTACGTGTGATCTGTATAGAACCCGAGATTTTATTAGAACAAATGCTTGAACCCAATGGTCTTTTTGAACATATGATCAAAGAAATTGGTTGTAAACGCGTAGTTATGGATAGTATTAGTTTATTTCGCTTACTCAGTAGTGAACAAGAAGCCAGGACAAATGTTTATACCATTCGTAACATTATGCGCAAGCATGCTTTAACTTCTTTTTTTATAAGAGAATATTCAGAAGTAGAAGGGATGAATATTCCTTTCGAGAATTATATCTGTGATGGGATTATCAGACTTTCGTTAAAGCCTTTAATGGAAAAGTATCGTAAGCGTACTATTGAAGTGCTTAAAATGCGTGGTACCCGAATTTTGGAAGGTGAACATACGTATAAATTTATCGAAGATGGAGTATATATCATTCCTTCGTTATCCATGGCAGAAGATAAAATATTGGTACAGGAAACTGAAGTGCTATCCACAGGTATTGATTCATTAGATGATCTGTTGATGGGTGGTATTCCTAAAGGCAGTGTCTTTATGATCGATACGAATAGTAAAGCCAACTATAGATATCTACTTTCTTCTATTTATGCACAACGTATCAAAGACGATGATTGTACCGTAACGATGATGTCTGGTAATACCACTTTAGATATGTTTGCCGATACGATCGATTTGTTTGGAGTGTCTTTGCGTCAGGCTGCCGATGAAGGGAAAGCTCATTTTATTGAGCACTATAAGCGTGCTGTAGACAGTGGATTAGAAAAAGCGCTTATTCGTGTAGATGATGTAGAGAATGATGAATATGCTAATACGTTAAATGAAAAGCTTTCTCCTATTTTTGAATGTGAAGAGCTTTGTGATAAGCGTTGGTTCATTTATTATGATCTAAATACAATTATTTCAGAACGTGGCAAAGATTTCGTTGTGAAATACTTCTCAGAAGAAATTTCACTTTGGCGGGCGTTAGGTATTACTGTAATGGCGCATTGTAATTTTAGTGAAATTGGAACAGAGACAGCTTCATTTTTGGAACGTACTTGTAATGGAGTAATCAGAACATGGGTTGATGGTAATTATCAGTATTTACAAGTAACTAAATCACCAAGCGGAAGAGTGTCAGCACCACACATCGTAGCTAATATTTCAGAAACACCATTTGTCCGGCTGGTATAAGGAGGGATTAAGCTTTTATGGTATCAGAAAGCGATGTAATCACATTACAGATGGAATGTACCTTATTTTTTGAAAATAATCCTTATGCATTAGAAACCAGTACGGGCATGTCCAAACGACTTGGACGCAATGCGCATTTAATTGAACGTGCGCTTGATCGTTTGACTGAATTATCGATTTTAGAAAAAAATGGTCAGGGTACGCGTGCTATTTATCGTTATAAAACGCCTTATATTCAAACAGAAGTGGACATGAATGCTTATGATTGAAAGCTATTTTATAAATGATAACTTGGACAGCTGTCAGGAACTCCAAAATGTATATGCAGAACTTACAGGTTTATTTATTTTTATCACAAATCATGAAGGGCATTTGTTAAGCACGCCTTCAGATGCTGAAATCGCTAATTTGTTCATCACGTATCCCAAAGAACTTGAAAGTATGTTAAAAACAGAAATCGATAAGTTGAAAAGGCTTCGAGTTACTGCTTTGTCTGATCAATGGATACCTGGGATCAAGTGGATTATTTCACCTGTTAGTATCGATCAGCAACCGATTGAGATGTATATCTGGGCAGGCATTATTATTCAAGAAAATACCAGACAAAACATTATCGATCATGTGAATTACAATAGCCCGGATTTGAAAGGGCCTGCGGAACTTTTCCGTCTCATGAGAGAACGAATACAAAGTACACCAGAAGACGATGTTACGCAAATAGAATATAAAAAAGATAAGATTAATAAATTATCTAAAGCTATCGCGCTTATCTTGAAATCAGGATACAAAGAGAAAAAGTTCGCAGAACGTCTGACGACTCTTAATGAAACGTTGCGGTCGGATTCCAGTCGCAATATGCCTATAGAAGAAGTGACACGAGCGGTGCTTGCTTCTAGCGATCTGGCAGATGTATTCGGATTTGCTTTAAAAACATCTTCTGGTACTTATCGTATTGTGAGCAGTACAGGGCCTGCCGCCGCTGAGTTAAAAGGAGCTATTTTCCACGAAGGCGAAGGTTTTCTTGGTCAAGCAGTCCTTAGCGAGCAATTAAGCCACTGGAAAGATGTAGGTAGAGATCCACGCAGTCACTTTTTTCTACAAAAAGGATTAGCTTCGATCTATGAAGTACAATGTTTTCCGATTCGGTATGACGATGAAAATTACGGGTTGTTATTTGGAATCGGTTTGGAAGAAAAATTATCAACAAATACCAATATTCGTTTTGAAGAAACATTGATCTCTTTAATTGGTTGGTACATTGGTAACCATATTACTCATAGCCGTATGGAAAAGCAGATTCAGCGCTTTAAGCCATTAATGGAGCTAGCCAGTGTGATGGTATCTGTGCAGGATATTCAGCGGGTTCTATTTATGCTGGTGGATATGAGTCTGAATCTGGTATGGAGTCCATCTGCGTCAATCGTTGTTCATCGAGCAAGTGAAGACGAAAAAGTGCAAATGGTCGCTCGTGGTATGGAAAGCCCGCGCGGAGAAACGTATGCCCGCGATATTGCTCGTCGCTATTTGGAAAATGGAAATAATCAACCGGCAACGAATTCATATCTGAATCGTTCAGTGCCTTCATCATTGATGATTGAATATCCTATCGTTTATGCAGACAAAACTAGAGCTGTACTTGCTGTTGCAATAGGAGATGAGCAAGAAGGCGAAGAATGTCGTGAGATTTTGTCTGCTCTGGCAACGATGGGCAGTGTCATTATGAAGCTACTTTATGATCGCCAACAGTTTTTATCAAACAGTAATCGATTTGCTCATATTTTGCATGAATCGATTCGGGAGTGGAATGTAGCGCAATATCAACTGGCTACCGATGCACAGAAAATCGTGATGGAATTTGCATTATGGGGCGGATTACGTAAGGACGAAGGAGAAACGATTGCACGTGCCTGTCTGATGTCGTTCTCAGATCCAGCCACTTTACGTAGTTTTCCTCACTTGTTTGAACAAGAAGCAGAAATGATTGAAGATTTTAGGAAAATTCAACAGAATCAAAATAGCCCAGCCTCTCATCCATATAGTAAAGGCGGGCAAACAATGGTATTGGTATTTGCTCTGGCTGCTTCAGGTGATAACGATATCCAGTTGATGAATGATTCCCAATTTACTAATATTGATCCTAGTTTGATTAGTCAGTTCCGTTTATTCATGCTTAGTCGTCATACTTTGCAAACGGAAATTAGCTTAATGGAAGAAAAGCCTGTTCCTCGTGCGTTAACTGCTGAAGTAGCAGAGGGACGTGGTCTGGAAGCGATCGTCAAAGAATTTGGATTATCTCCACGGGAAAAAGAAGTATTAGAGCTAGTCGTCAAAGCTTCCAGTAATAAAGAGATTGCGGCTGCTCTATTTATTAGTGAACATACTGTCAAAAATCACTTAACGAATATTTTTAATAAGATGAGTGTAACCGACCGTGCACAAGCAATTGCGGCTGTTTTTAACAAAAGTATAGGTTAAATAAAAAAGATCACCTTTATTTCAAAAAGGGTGATCTTTTTCCTTTTTATAGGCGAAAAAAAGAAAGAGGAGGGTTTTCCTATTTCCTAAAATGTATAAAATAGGAAATAAAGTCTATATATAACTGCCGCTGTTTCTAGGAAAATGAATCTGTAAGCTATAACAAGATGTGTTATTTGTTGCGACAGGCAATTTAACTAAAACAAAAGGGGAGAAAAATATGAAGAAACGGAGTTACTCGGTTTTTATAGTATTTTTAATCGTAACTTTGATTTTTACAGGCTTGCCTCGGTACGCAAGTGCAGCTGCAGGTTCGATGACTATTACTTCTGCTGATGGAGTACAAGTTGTGGGACAATCAGCTAATTTGAGTGTTACTTATAATTTAGGAGATGTAATTAGTCTTCTGGGCAGTATCACGTATACTTTACCTGCCGGAATTAAAGCAACAACAGCTGACCAGATTAACGGTAGAAATTTGGTAGCTAGTGAAATTACGAATAATGGACAAACAGTTACGATTACTACCGCAGCTCTTCTTTTATTACCTTCTACAACGTTGACCCTCAATAATAAAATATTACCAGCCGCTGGTAATTATCAATTTACCGGAACTTCTAAAAATACATTAAATGTTTCTATAGGCAGTGCAACACAGCAAGGAACCTTTACTATACTTCCTGCTCCTACTGCCCCTTCTTCTGCACAGATCAGTGTGAACAATGTAGTCGTCGGTTCTTCAACGGTTAAAGTTACAGGACAGACTCAAGGAGATACTATCTCTGTTTATAACACTAGCAATACATTGCTAGGCTCTGGAGTCGTCAATGCGCAAGGAACAGCCGTTATCGCAGCAACGCTAGTTCCAAGTGGTGGCACAATCAATGTTAGTACGGTTCGAGGTACTGCTGAAAGTACTAAAACATCTTTTACGTATGGTAGTGCTGTACTAAATTCTATTCCAGCCGCTAATATTGCTATTGATAATCAATATGGCGATCAAGATACAGTGACCGTTACAGGTGTAAGTGCTGGAGATGTAGTCACTGTCTATAATGGTACAACAGCTATTGGCAATGCTACAGCAAACGCAAGTGGAGTTGCTACTGTAACGACTACATTAACTCCTGATGGGGGTAGCGTAGGTGTTACTTTAAAACGAAATACGATTGAAAGTACTCCAACTACAGTAAGTTATGGAGCGCAGGTTATTCCACCTATCGTTTCTGGCAATATTACAGTAACCAATTCGTATGGAGGTACTTCTACGGTTAAAGTAAGTGGTTTGACAGTAGGAGATATCGTTACGGTTTCTTCAGGGAATACCGTATTAGCTACTGCTCCAGCAACAACAAGTAGCCTAAGTTTGCCGGTTGTTTTGGCTCCTACAGGTGGCAGTTTAAGTGTCACAATCAAGCAAGGATTATTACAAAGCGCAGCAACAACAGTCAATTACCCTTCGATTACTGTTCCTGTTATTGGATCAGCTAATATTCAGGTGAACAATCGTTCAGGTAATACTTCAGATACGGTTGTCGTAACAGGTCAATTGGCAGGCGATACTGTTAATGTATACAATGCTGATGGTTTGTTAGGTACAGGAACCGTCAATGCTCAAGGTACTGTGACAATTCCAGTAGTATTAACTCCTATCGGTGGGAGTGTAAATATCGGTTTGAATCATAATGGAGTAGATAGTGCTCCAACAGCAGTCAGTTATCTGGCAGAAGTGGTTACACCACTACTAACTAATCAGATTTCACTTTCTCCTATTGTTGCAGGGAACGCAACAGCAACAATTAGTGGTTTGACCAATGGAGATATTGTGAAAGTCTATGGAAATGGTACTGTTTTGGGAACTGCAACCGCTGGAGTGACAGGAACTGTTGCTATTCCAGTAGCTGTTAATCCTTTAGGTGGTAGCCTTGGAGTAGGCATTACACGAAATGGGATTGATAGTGTAACGACTTCGATTCCATATGGTGGCGTTGTTGTACCTGCTATTCCAGTTGCTAATATTACTGTAAACAATGCTTCTGGTAACTCGGATACTGTTCAAATTACTGGACAGACTGCGGGAAATATTGTAACCGTATATGGCAATGGAAGTGTAATTGGAACAGGTGTAGTTAATGCTCAAGGAACTGCATTATTAAATGTTACGTTGGTACCTCTTGGAGGAACGATTGGCGTAACGACTACAAATCAAGGAGTAGAAAGTATTGCGTCAACAGTGATTTATGGAGCAGAAGTGACTCCTGCTATTTCTGCTAATGCTATTTTAGTGACAAATAATTCGGGCGATAACGATATTGTGCAAGTAAGTGGCTTAACAGCAGGCGATAGTATTGATGTGTATGGAGCAGGATCATTATTAGGAACTGCAACTGTACAAGCTGATGGCAAAGCTACATTAAATACAACTTTATTGCCGATTGGTGGTACGGTGGGAGTGACTTTGATTCGTAATGGAGTCGAAAGTGCACCTACGCTTGCAAACTATACGACAGAAGTAGTAGCTGCTCTTTTACAAGAAAATGTAGCTATTGTGAATGATATTGCAGGCAACTCCTCAGTCACTGTCAAAGCATTACAATCAGGAGATATTATCAATGTGTATGCTAACGGTACACTAATTGGTACAAGTCCTGCTGATGCAAATGGATTAGCAAAAGTAAATACAGATTTGGCACCTAACGGTGGTGTAATCAGTGTAAGTCTGGTTCGCAACACGATAGAAAGTACAGCGATTCAGGTTGGATATGCTGCTGTTTTAATACCAGCTATTCCTTCAGAAGATATAGTGCCAGCTAACAATTATGGTGATAACGATACCGTAACTATTGAAGGTTTGGACGAAGGTCAAAAAGTAAATATCTATTCTGGCTCAGATCTTATCGGTACAGGAACAGCTCCAGCCAATGGTAATACTGTTATCAACTTAACATTAATACCAACTGGTGGCTCTGTCAGTGCTACTTTAGAATATTTAGGATTAGAAAGTCAGCCAGTCTCTGTAAACTATCCAACAGAAATTGTACCTCCTATCCCAGCCGCAGCGATTACTGTTCTCAATAATGCCGGCAATGCAGATAGTGTGACTGTTACTGGCTTACCAGAAGGTAATAAAGTCACTATATCTGAAGCAGGATCAATTTTAGGTACAGGAACAGTAACGTCATCTGGAGATGTCACTATCAATCTTACTTTAAATCCAACAGGCGGTACGATTTCAGCGATAAATACGCATAGCAATATAGACAGTGTGCCTACACCTGTTGTGTATCTGACTGAACCTGGTCCAGTTTTATTAGCAGCAGATGTACAAGTGATTAATAATATTGGTAGCAACGATACAGTCAAAGTAAGTAATGTGCAATCTGGAGATATGATTTGGGTTCTAGATGCCAATAATACTGTTTTGGGTACAGGATTAGCCGATGGTAGCGGATTAGTGACTATCCAACTTGCTCTGTTGCCTGAAGGTGGACAAGTATCTGTTATTTTATCTCGTAATCAAATTAATAGTAATCTTGTAAATGTTAATTATATAGCGGAAGAAGTAGCTCCACCCGCAGATACACCTACAGCAGAGATCACGCAAGTACAAGGTGTTGATGGAGTAATCACAGTGATCGGTATGACTGAAGGAGAAACAGCTAAAGTCTACGATGACGATGATCAAGTATTAGGTACAGGAGTAGCTAATATCGATGGACAAGCGATCATTAATTTCAAATTTTTGAAAGCTCAAGGTAGATTGTTTGTTCGTACAGTTGTAAATGGAGTAGAAACAACAGTAAACACATTTGATTATCAAGGTATCCCAATTCCAGTAAATCCAACGACACCAACAGCTGTATTATCTGATATCGATGGTGCACAAGGAACAATTGATATTGCTAATGGTGTAACAGGCGATATTGTAAAAGTGTACAGCGATGATGATCAAGTATTAGGTACAGCTACAATTGGATCAGACGGAACAGCGATTTTGAACTTTACTTTCCCGAATGTTCAAGGGGAACTGTCTGTTCGAGTAACGACAAATGGAACCGAAACCGAAATTGCTACATTGCCATACAGTGGAATCGATATTCCAACCACACCAACACCAGCTGCTACGATTACCGACATTACAGGTGATCAAGGAACTGTAGATATTACAGGCGTAGCTGTAGGAGAAGTCGTGAAAGTATACGACGAAGATAATAACGTTCTAGGAACAGCAGTGGCAGGAAGTAATGGATCTGCCCAGATCGTATTTACCTTCCCGAATGCTCAGGGTGAACTATCCGTACGAGTAACGGTGAATGGAACGGAAACCGAAATTACTACACTACCATATAGTGGAGTTGTCATTCCAACCACGCCAACACCTGGTGCTGCGATTACCGATATTGCAGGTGATCAAGGAACTATCAATATCACAGGAGTAGCTGTAGGCGAAGTCGTGAAAGTGTATGACGAAGATAATAACGTTCTAGGAACAGCAGTGGCAGGAAGTAATGGATCTGCCCAGATCATATTTACCTTCCCGAACGCTCAGGGTGAACTATCCGTACGAGTAACTACAAATGGAACGGAAACCGAAATTGCTACATTACCTTATAGCGGAATCGATATTCCAACAACGCCAACACCAGCTGCTGTGATCGCTGATATTACGGGTGATCAAGGAACAGTGAACATTACAGGCGTAGCTGTAGGTGAAGTAGTCAAAGTATACGACGAAGACAATAACGTTCTAGGAACAGCGGTAGCAGGAAGTAATGGATCTGCCCAGATCGTATTTACTTTCCCGAATGCACAAGGAGAACTATCCGTACGAGTAACGGTGAATGGAACGGAAACGGAAATTACTACACTACCATATAGTGGAATTGATATTCCAACGACACCAACACCAGGTGCTGCGATTACTGATATTGCAGGTGATCAAGGAACAGTAACAGTAAGTGGAGTAGCAGTAGGCAACACGATTTCGATTTATAGTGATGCTAATGAAGTACTCGCAACAGGAACAGCGAATGCAAACGGAGAAGCTATTTTAACCTTTACTTTCCCGAATGCACAAGGTGAACTGTCCGTACGAGTAACTATCAATGGAGCGGAAACGGAAATTGCCACATTACCTTATAGTGGAATCGATATTCCAACCACGCCAACACCAAGTGCGGTGATCACCGATATTACAGGTGATCAAGGAACAGTGAATATTACAGGAGTAGCTGTAGGAGAAGTCGTGAAAGTATACGACGAAGATAATAATGTTTTAGGAACCGCAGTAGTAGGAAGTAATGGATCTGCCCAGATCGATTTTACCTTCCCGAATGCACAAGGAGAATTGTCGGTACGAGTAACAGTGAATGGAACCGAAACGGAAATTGCTACACTACCATACAGCGGAATCGATATTCCAACTACGCCGTCTCCTAGTGCTGTGATTACCGATATTACAGGTGATCAAGGAACAGTGAACATTACCGGAGTAGCAGTAGGTGAAGTGGTCAAAGTATACGACGAAGATAACAATGTCTTGGGAACAGCAGTAGCAGGAAGTAATGGATCTGCCCAGATCGTATTTACTTTCCCGAACGCACAAGGAGAATTGTCCGTACGAGTAACAGTGAATGGAACGGAAACGGAAATTACCACATTGCCGTACAGCGGAATTGATATTCCGACGACGCCGTCTCCTAATGCTGTGATTACTGATATTACTGGTAGTCGTGGAACAGTGAATATTACTGGAGTTACAGCAAACTCTCCAGTTACTATTTACAGTGATGCTAATGAGGTGCTTGCTACAGGAACAGTAGATGGAAGTGGGCAGTTAACATTAACATTCATATTCCCGAACGCTCAAGGAGAACTGTCCGTACGAGTAACCGTAAATGGACTTGAAACCGAAATTGCTGCATTGCCATACAGTGGAATCGACATTCCAACGACACCAACACCAGCTGCTGTGATCGCTGATATTACGGGTGATCAAGGAACAGTGAACATTACAGACGTAGCTGTTGGTGAAGTCGTGAAAGTATACGACGAAGATAATAACGTTCTAGGAACAGCAGTGGCAGGAAGTAATGGATCTGCCCAGATCGTATTTACCTTCCCGAATGCACAAGGGGAATTGTCGGTACGAGTAACGGTCAATGGAACGGAAACCGAAATTACCACATTGCCATATAGTGGAGTGGTCATTCCAACCACGCCGTCTCCTAATGCTGTGATTACCGATATTGCAGGTGATCAAGGAACAGTGAACATTACCGGAGTAGCTGTAGGTGAAGTAGTCAAAGTGTATGACGAAGATAATAACGTTCTAGGAACAGCAGTAGCAGGAAGTAATGGATCTGCCCAGATCGTATTTACTTTCCCGAATGCACAAGGAGAATTGTCCGTACGAGTAACGATTAATGGAACGGAAACCGAAATTGCTACACTACCATACAGTGGAATTGATATTCCAACCACACCAACACCAGGTGCTGCGATTACCGATATTGCAGGTGATCAAGGAACAATAACAGTAAGTGGAGTAGCAGTAGGCAACACGATTTCAATCTATAGTGATGCTAATGAAGTACTCGCAACTGGAACAGCGAACGCAAACGGAGAAGCGGTATTAACGTTTACTTTCCCGAATGCACAAGGTGAACTGTCTGTACGAGTAACCATCAACGGAACGGAAACCGAAATTGCGACATTGCCATACAGCGGAATCGACATTCCGACCACACCAACCCCAGCCGCTGACTTAACAACGATCAATGGAGATCAAGGAACAGTAACAGTAAGTGGAGTAACAGTAGGCAACACGATTTCAATCTATAGTGATGCGAATGAAGTACTCGCAACTGGAACAGCGAACGCAAACGGAGAAGCGGTATTAACCTTTACTTTCCCGAATGCACAAGGTGAACTTTCTGTACGAGTAACCATCAACGGAACGGAAACCGAAATTGCGACATTGCCATACAGCGGAATCGATATTCCAACGACACCAACCCCAGCCGCTGACCTAACAACGATCAATGGAGATCAAGGAACAGTGACGGTAAGTGGAGTAGCAGTAGGCAACACGATTTCAATCTATAGTGATGCGAATGAAGTACTTGCAACAGGAACAGCGAATGCAAATGGAGAAGCGGTATTAACGTTTACTTTCCCGAATGCACAAGGTGAACTGTCTGTACGAGTAACGATCAATGGAACGGAAACCGAAATTGCGACATTGCCATACAGCGGAATCGATATTCCAACGACACCAACCCCAGCCGCTGACCTAACAACGATCAATGGAGATCAAGGAACAGTAACAGTAAGTGGAGTAGCAGTAGGCAACACGATTTCAATCTATAGTGATGCCAATGAAGTACTCGCGACAGGAACAGCGAACGCAAATGGAGAAGCGGTATTAACGTTTACCTTCCCGAATGCACAAGGCGAGCTGTCAGTACGAGTAACCATCAATGGAACCGAAACGGAAATTGCGACATTACCATACAGCGGAATCGATATTCCAACGACACCAACCCCAGCCGCTGACCTAACAACGATCAATGGAGATCAAGGAACAGTAACAGTAAGTGGAGTAGCAGTAGGTAACACGATTTCAATCTATAGTGATGCCAATGAAGTACTCGCAACAGGAACAGCGAACGCAAACGGAGAAGCTATTTTAACTTTTACCTTCCCGAATGCACAAGGCGAGCTGTCTGTACGAGTAACCATCAACGGAACGGAAACGGAAATTGCGACATTACCATACAGCGGAATCGATATTCCAACGACACCAACCCCAGCCGCTGACCTAACAACGATCAATGGAGATCAAGGAACAGTGACGGTAAGTGGAGTAACAGTAGGCAACACGATTTCAATCTATAGTGATGCGAATGAAGTACTTGCAACAGGAACAGCGAATGCAAACGGAGAAGCGGTATTAACGTTTACCTTCCCGAATGCACAAGGTGAACTGTCGGTACGAGTAACCATCAATGGAACGGAAACCGAAATAGGAACATTGCCATACAATGGAGTTGAAGTTCCACCTACTACACCACCAACCCCAGTTGTCAATTTGGTTGATGTACAAGGAACGCAAGGAACTATTCAATTGAGTGGTCTACAAGCCGGGGATATTGTTACTGTACAAAGCGATGTGTATGAGCAAGGTACAGTACAACTAGGAACGATTACGATTGGAGCAGATGGTAACGGAAATCTTAATATTCAACTTCCAGCCTCTGAAGGACAATTGGTAATTACACTGAATCGTAATGGCAATACAAGTGTACTTCAGACGATTAATTATCGTGAAGGAGAAACACCGCCGCCAACCAATCCACCAACGAATCCTGGAACATCGGATGATGACGATAATGTAGGTTCTAATCGTACACCAGGAGTTCTAGGAATACCGGCACCAGTAACTGCTGCTACAGTAGATACACCAGTGCCTGCTGTAGAAGAACCAGTAACACTACCAGCTGACAATGCTGTAGAAGCAGCTAGTGGAGAAGCGACAGATGTAGAGCTAGATAATACTACAAAAGTTACTTTAGTAACGACAAATAAACAAAACTTTAATGATGTGAGTGGACACTGGGCAGAATCAGAGATTAATAGACTACAAGACTTGTCCATTCTAAATGGTGTAGGCGATAATCAGTATAATCCAGATGCCTTGATTACGCGTGCACAATTCACACAAATGATTAGTAACTTATTACAAGTATCGTCTAGTACTGACAATGTAACGTATTCAGATGTTGCACCTGATAAATGGTACTACAATGCGATTAATGCTGTATCCGCTACGGGTATCACTAAAGGATATACAGACGATTCATATCAACCAGATCAACAGATTACACGTGAAGAAATGTCGAATATTCTTAATAACACATTAAGCTACTTGGAGCCGTCTACTTCATTTGCAGCAGATGCTAACCAGGCACTTACACCATTTACAGATCGCAACAACACATCCAATTGGGCTAAAAACAGCCTTGCTACAGCTGTAAACGAAGGTATTATGCAAGGTAGACCAAATGGACAGATTGCACCAAAAGATAATACAACACGTGCAGAAGCAGCTATGACGATTTCACGTTTAATGGACAAAATGGCAACACACTTCAACATCACAGAATAACTACAGTGGAGTGATATCTTTTTATTAACAAATAGATGGTATGATTCGTAACAGAATCTGCCATCTATTTTTTTAAAATAAAAATTGGGATAATTTACTATAACTAAAACAAGGAAAATAACCGTTTTATATAAGTAGAGAGTCGTTTGAAAGGAGGATGAGTATGGAACATATGGATATTCATTATAATACTGAAATTGTAGTACTATCATTAATCATTTCGATATTCGCTTCTTATTTAGCGCTTAATCTGGCAAATAAAGTCTCTCAATCGAGAGGTACGCATAAAATTATATGGTTGAGTTCAGGTTCTTTTGTCATGGGTGGCGGAATCTGGGCTATGCATTTTGTAGGCATGTTGGCTTTTCATACAGGTGTAAATATTCGTTATGATGTTGGAACTACATTTTTATCTGCTTTTGCCAGCATCACTGCTTCGTTGATTGCCTTTTATGTAACTTTAGATTCAGTGATGCGATTATGGAAAATAGCTGTCGGTGGAGCAGCCATGGGCATAGGAATCGTAACGATGCATTACACCGGCATGGCGGCGATGCAGATGGATGCAGATATTACGTATAATCCCTTCTACTTGATGCTATCTGTACTTGTAGCTTTGGGAGCTTCTTATGCTGCTTTATTTTTATTTCGGCGTTTTCGCAGTCGACCTAATTTTAGCCTGTGGAAATTGTATAGCGCGATCGTAATGGGTTTTGCTATATCAGGTATGCATTATACCGGTATGGCGGCAGCGCAATTTCATTATACTCATACGGCTTCCACTGATGAGTCAATGAAAGGACAACTGTTTTTGATTACAGGAGTAGCCGTAGTGACTTTTTTGATTTTGGCGATTTCGTGGGCAGCGATTTTTGTAGAACGTCATATTTTGGAACGGATGGCTTACAGTGATCCTTTAACCGGATTGCCTAATCGTCACGGCTTACAGCGTTATTTTGAAAAAGAATTTAAACTGCAAAAAGAAGGCGCAGTCTTATTTCTAGACTTGGACCGCTTCAAATCGATTAATGATACACTCGGGCATGATATTGGAGATGAATTATTAGTACAGGTAGCCCAAAGGCTTAAAGTTTGTATGGTGGATCAAGGGATTGTGTTTCGCTTGGGTGGCGATGAATTTTTGATTGCGACTAGCGAGGGAATCGCCAAAGATATTGAACAACTTGCAGAACATATTCTAGATGTTGTTAAAAAACCATATCAATTGGGCGGTATTGAATTATTTATAACTGTCAGTATAGGCATTGCTCTAGTACCTCAACATGGATATGAACGTTCTTTTTTAATGCGTGCAGCCGATACAGCGATGTATGTATCCAAAAATTCAGGCAAAAACAAATACAGTATCTTTAGTGAAGATATGAATCGTCGTCAGATTCGGAGAATGGAGCTTGAAAATGATCTGCGGCGAGCTTTTGAAAGTCAACAGCTTTTTATTGTATATCAGCCTAAATGGGATTCGATGCATAATCGTCTGACAGGAATGGAAGCATTATTACGTTGGAACCATCCAGAATTAGGTATGGTATCTCCGGCTGAATTTATTCCTGTAGCTGAAGAAACTGGCTTGATTATGCCTATTACGAATTGGATGTTAGAAGAAACCTGTCAACAGAACTTGATCTGGCAAAAACAGCATCATATCTACGTGCCTATTTCAGTTAATATGTCCGCGCGTATGTTCGAATGTCCTGGATTTGCAAATCGGGTAGAACAAATCATTGCTGAGACAGGTATCGAAGCTCGCTATTTGGAATTGGAGATCACAGAATCGATTGCGATGGATGGTATCGAAGGAACGGTAGAACAGTTGCAGTATATTCAACAACTTGGAGTAAAAATTTCTTTAGATGATTTTGGAACAGGATATTCATCATTAGGTATTTTGGATGAACTTCCGATAGATATTCTCAAAATCGATCAGATTTTTATTCGCAAAAGCGATATCGCTTCCAAGCAAGCGATTATTAGTACCATTGTAGCGATCGCTGATAATCTCAATTTAGACTTAGTGGCAGAAGGGGTAGAGACCCAAGCTCAAGTCGAATTTTTACAATCTAAAGGTTGTTATGTGATACAAGGGTATTATTATGGCCGACCGATGACCATTTCACAGATGGATCAATGGATACAGTCGATAGACAAAAAGATGTCGCTAGCAGAGTAACTATTCTGCATGAAGCGACATCTTTTTTTGTATCAAGAATCCAATAATAGTGAAGTGGGCGTCGAATTTTTGGCAGAGACATAGAGATGATCTTTGATATAAAAGCGCCACGGCTTGCTTGCATATTCTTCGGCATAATCAATATTAATACGTGGGCCACATTCAATTTCCAATGGATGTTGCTCCAAATCAGGTGACTGTTCTAAGCGAAGCAGACCCCCACTAGCTAACAGATTCAGACCATTTAAAGACTTATCAATCGCTAATGCCTGACAGAGCTTTCCAGGCCCATTTGATAAATTACGAATCCGACGTGAATCAGTCGGTCTTAATTGCAGCATCAATTGTTCATCTCGTGTTGATACAGGTTCTACCGCACGAATCAATACCGCTTGCGGATCATCTACATCACCAGTAACTACATTTACACAATGATACATACCGTAAATGAGATACACATACGAAGTACCTCCTTGTCTAAACATCATTTCTGTACGAGCAGTACGCCGATTACCGTAAGCATGACTGCCTTTATCTTCAGCGCCCCCATAGCTCTCTGTCTCGATGATCCGACAACGTATTTCACCTGCTGGCGTAATCCGGCTAATGATTTGACCGAGTAGACGTGGAGCCGCATCAAGTGCCTTCATTTGGACAATGTCTGAGATGTTCATCGAATCGACTCCTTTTTCAAATGTAAGATATTTTGGCAACGTATCCTTTTGTACAAATCGGTTTAAAGTTCCTTTTGCAGTCTAGGGTTATATCGCGTATAATGCGAAATGAATGTGGTAACATCGACCTTTCCAATTCCGATAAATATATGCGAAAGAAGGTAATAAATATGGAATTATGGTACACCGAAAAACAAACGCCGGTATTCGGCATTACAGCTAAAATTCGTGAGACACTGGTAACTGAAAAAACAGAATTTCAAGATTTAGCGATGATCGATACGGAAGAATTCGGACGCATGCTTGTACTAGACGGCATGGTAATGACTACAGTTAAAGATGAATTCGTTTATCATGAAATGGTCGCTCACCCTGCATTAAACACACACCCTAATCCTAAACACGTATTAGTTGTAGGTGGTGGCGATGGTGGTGTTATTCGTGAAGTCTTGAAGCACCCTGAAGTGGAAAAAGCGGTATTGGTTGAAATCGATGGTAAAGTGATCGAATATTCCAAAAAATACCTACCAGAAATCGCTGGAGAACTCGACAATCCGCGTGTTGAAGTATTGGTGAATGATGGCTATATGCACATTATCGAAAGCAAAAATAAATATGATGTTATTATGGTTGATTCTACTGAGCCTGTAGGACCTGCTGCGCCACTATTTGAGCGTGGATTCTATCAAGGTATCTATGAAGCACTTAAAGAAGATGGTATCTTTGTAGCGCAAACAGACAACCCTTGGTTCAAAGCAGAGCTTATTCAACAAGTAAACAAAGATGTTAAAGAAATCTTCCCGATCGTACATGTATATGGTGCGAATATTCCAACATACCCAAGTGGTCTATGGACATTTACAATGGGTAGCAAAGTACATGATCCACTTCAAGTCGACGAGACAGCGATCCCTGAAATGGAAAGCAACAAATATTATACACCACGTCTACACAAAGCAGCATTTGTGTTGCCTAAATTTGTAGAAGACCTTTGCAGATAAGGATTATAGATTGTACGTATTTATAAGTTGATTAAGAAGATCTGTATCCTCTTTTATATAATATAGAAGAAGACAGGTCTTCTTTTTATATGATTAAGGTTAATACTATAGTACATAGACTAATATTCCATGTATGTAACATATTCTAGGAGGCTGAATATATGAAGATGAAAGATAATCGTTTTCAATATGGATCGTATCCATCACTTAGTATTATGATGGCATTTGTATTGTTGTTAGGAATGGTTGGATTGAGTGGAACGCCTGCATCTGCGGCAACGTCTAAAGTATGCGATGTGAATGGAACTACGCTGCAATCTCAATTGGAACAAGGACGTTCATCTAGTATCCAAGAAGATATTCATTTTACCGATACCGACTTTTTGAGTCAGACAACAGGCCGAGTAGCAGGCAATGGATTTTTGATCGGTACTTCTGACGGTGGATGTCACTGGCAGAAGATTTATACAGGTACATGGCAGTTTAGTCAGATTGAATTTACAAGTAATACACAAGGTTGGGCTTTGGCAAGCGCTGCTTCTGGACAAAAACCTATCTTTTTAACGACAACCGATGGCGGTACGACTTGGAAAAAGCCATATAACGGAAATCTTCGCTTTACCAAAATCGATAAAAAATCTGGAAGTACTGGATTTGCATATACCACATCAGGTGTATACAAAACGATTAATGGTGGAGCAGCATGGACAGCGATCCCTACACCGGCTAATACACGCGGTGGTTATTTCCAGGATAGCAACACAGGATGGGTAGTCAAAACAGTATCTGGTAGCAATAGTGGATACCGTATTATGCAAACGATTGATGGCGGAAACAAATGGACAACT
Organism: Paenibacillus kyungheensis; assembly: GCF_028606985.1. Taxonomy (NCBI): domain Bacteria; kingdom Bacillati; phylum Bacillota; class Bacilli; order Caryophanales; family Paenibacillaceae; genus Paenibacillus; species Paenibacillus kyungheensis. The sequence continues at coordinate 108,811 of NZ_CP117416.1, forward strand.
TCGCTTAGTGTAGGTTCGCTTGAAGTATCTGGCGGCGAAATTTATGCTAGTGGCAAGCAAGTATGGGCAATCTTATACAGTGGATCAGGAATGTCTCAAGTATCGTATTCGGTCTATGCCAGTGCAGATAGCGGTACAAGCTGGCGTCAAGTGTTTGGACAATCGACAGCAGGTGGCGGTAAAGCACCGGGTACAGGCGCTTTAGGTAATGGTGAAGGCCCTGCTCAGCCAGGTGGACAACCAGGTAATATGCAATTTGTAGGTAATACAATAGCGTATCTTGCAGGTGGATCACCAGCAGGTGGTAAAGTAGCTGTCGGAAGATCGTTAGACAGCGGCAAAACGTGGAAAAATATGCCGGCTACAATCGACGGTAGCAGTGCTAACATTTCATTTTTAAGTCAAAATGTAGGCTATCTTGCTGTTACCGATTCTTTAACACCATCGATCTATATGACCAAAGATGGCGGTAAAACATGGTCTGCTACATTAAAATTTACAGCAAAAGATAATAATTAATATAACCAAAAGCAATCTGTCTTTTTAGATAGGTTGCTTTTGGCTTTTATCTACTTCGTTGTGATGAAGTTTAGCAACATTTACGCATAATGAATTCGATAGGACCTCGATCTACTCGTTTACGCCAAAAGGAAGAAAAGATCAGCGCAACTACAAAATACAAAAATGCATAACACGTAGAAAACACTACATTTTTATTTTCTAAGTATCCAATCAATTGCAAAAATTCTAACCCTATCAAAATATGCCCGATATAATGCGTAAGAGAAAGTTGCCCTGTAGAGATTAAGCTTCTTGTTAACCAGAATTGACTCGTTTTATCAACAATATAAAAACAAGCAGTCAATACACATAAAGCTGAACAGGTGGCAGAACAAATATATAGGGTAGTAGGTGGCATAGGCTTGGTAGTGAATAAGTAGGTGGCTGATTCATAATCTAACCATGGAGACGAAAAGCGAATACATAGATACGAAATGATTTCGAAGATAAAAGTACCTGTTAATGATAACAAGAATATCTTTTTGCGATACTGCGGAGAAGTCCAATCTTTACGTCCCAACCACATACCGATTAGAAAAAAGCTGAACCATGGAAAAAGAGGATGAAATCCATTTAAAAATAGATTGCGAAAAAATCCTTGGAGCGTCCAGAAATCTATATATTCATGAAAAGAAGAATCCCAGCCTTTACCGTAATTAAAAACGATTAGAAATAACTGCGAACTCACTAAAATCAGAATAATTAATCGTACCAGTAGACGATCTGAAGCCGTAATGAGTAACGAACCCAAAATCATAAATACAGCATAATAATGCAATATATCTGCATTCCAACCTACAAGCAGTAATACGAATCCAGCAATCAATAAAAATAATGAACGGTAGTACAATTGTTGGCGATTTTTACGTATTAGTGTAGACTCCTTAGATATTCTGGCTCGACGTGTCATTAAAGAAATGCCAAACCCTGCTAAGATCACAAATAACGCTGAGGCTCTCCCTTCAAAGATTCTTGTAAATAAGTTGAGCCATGTCAAATGACTCTGAGTGGCTTCCATCGCTATTTTGTAGTTAACAATAATCATACCCAAAATCGCCAGTGCTCTTGCATAATCTATAGCTACAATACGAGAAAGCCTAGTATTCATGTTTAATCTCCTTTGATAATAGTCTGAACCGTTTTAATCCAAATATCCTCGTATCTGTAATGGAATCCATAGCCTACAAAGTTATCCATACCATCAATAATCATAGTGAGCGTTTGAGCGGCTAGAGAAAGATCTTGAGTATGAACAACTTCGCAAGAAGCCCCGTATTGTAGTAACTTTTCAAAACCTGTCTGAAATCCTTCCAAAATATTTATCAATGTCTGAGCATAATGCACTTCTCGATAACCGAGTGCTTGGTACTGATTCATAATTCGAGCATAATATTCGTCTGTCTGTTGAGCAGCTAAGATTTTTAATCCATCATTTATAAACTGTTGCTCAAAATTTTGCTTGGTATAGCTGGTAATATCAAAAAAATATTCAAATCTAATACTCTGGCAAATTTCATTAAATAAAGCGTCAATAATAGAATTTTTAGAGGGGAAATGATAATAAAGAGCAGGTTTGGTCATTTTCAATTCCTTACTGATCATAGACATACTGGTTTTATCAAAACCATGTTCAGCAAATAAACGATACGCAATTTCTAAAATGTCTGCATAAGTCGACTTTTTAACCATAGTTATATCATGACTCCTTTTATTTTACTTACCGGTAGGTAAAATTAGTTTATAACAAAAGAAATTAAATTTCAATCGCTAATTGTTAAACTATTCATGAAGATAACAAAATACGCATTTGGCTATAAAAACGGATTTTTTTGCTCAGAATCTCTACGTACGGTTCAATATAATGGTACAATAGAAAAGATTGAGCTTATTGAATTAATCGTGAAAATGTTCTATATTCAACAAGCTAACATGGCGCATCATCAAAAATGGAGCTGGATCTTATGACTGAATTCAATCAGGTACAATTGACATTGCAGAGCGATCAAGATGGAGAGCTAAGCACAACTCAATTTATCGGGCAGGCTTTTCAAAAAGGCAGCAGTTTATATATTCGTTACACCGAATCCGCAGATACTCTTCAGCAGGAAGTTCGTACTGTCGTGAAGATCGATGATCACGAAGTGAAAGTTATGAGACGTGGTGCTGTAGAATCGGATCAGACTTTTCGTCAAGAAGAGCGATTGCCGGGTTCGTACCGTTCACCGTTTACGACATTTACACTTTTGACACACACTACACAATTGACACAAGCGCTAGATGGACATCTTGGACGTGTAAACTGGGAATACGAATTGTATGTGCACGAAGAGCTTACAGGGACATTTAAGATCAGTTTACATATACAGGCATTGGATACACATGAAGTAGCAGAAATGTGAGCCATGCGAACACAGGAGGAGCAGTAGAAGATGACACGTAATCCATTGGAACAAAGTCGCAGTGCAGTAAAAGAAGCTGTGCATGCAGCGGTAATCGCAGCGAATATTGTAAGCAGTGAAGAAGTACCAGAAGTGGTGCTTGAAGTGCCCAAAGACAAAGCGCACGGAGACTTAGCAACCAATATTGCAATGCAATTAACTCGAATCGCTAAAAAGAATCCTCGTCAGATCGCAGAAGATATTATCGCTAATCTTGATCTTCAACAAGGCGATATTGAACATGCAGAGATCGCAGGACCTGGATTTATCAATTTCACATTGAACAAAAGTTATCTGTACCCGGTTATTCAAGTGGTAGCAGAGCAAGGTGAAAATTATGGTCGTATTGAGCATGGCAAAGGGGAAAAAGTAGAAGTTGAGTTTGTCAGTGCTAACCCAACAGGAAGTCTACATTTAGGACATGCTCGTGGAGCTGCTTTTGGCGACGCATTGTGTAATATTTTTGACTTTGCAGGCTATCAAGTAACCCGTGAATATTATATTAACGATGCAGGTAATCAGGTATCGAATTTAAGTAGCTCTATTGAAGCACGTTATTTGCAAGAGCTAGGTCAAGATGCAGCTATGCCAGAAGATGGTTATCATGGTGCAGATATCAAAGGATTTGCCAAAGAGTTAGTAGAGCAAGAAGGCGACCGCTTACTATCCCAATCACCAGGAGAACGTGCTGCCTTTTTCCGTCAATATGGTCTGGAAAAAGAATTGCAAAAAATCCAACGTGATCTAGAAGCGTTCCGTGTGAAGTTTGATATCTGGTTTAGTGAGACATCTCTTTATGAGACAGGTCAAGTACTGGATGCATTAGACGAGCTACGTGAGCGCGGAGAAGTCTACGAACTTGATGGTGCAACATGGCTTCGTACGACTGCTTATGGCGACGATAAAGACCGTGTATTGATCAAAAATGATGGAACGTACACGTATTTGACACCGGATATCGCTTATCACAAAGACAAATACGGTCGTGGTTACGATAAAATGATCAATATCTGGGGTGCTGATCATCATGGATATATTCCACGGATGAAAGCAGCGATGCAAGGATTGGGTAACGATCCTGAGAAATTAGTCGTATTGATCGCACAAATGGTAAGTCTGTTCCAAGATGGCGAAAAAGTTAAGATGTCCAAGCGTACAGGTAAAGCGGTAACGATGGAAGACTTGATGGCAGAAGTAGGCGTAGATGCTATTCGTTACTTCTTCACAATGCGCAGTATTGATTCTCATCTTGATTTTGATATGGACTTAGCGATTTCAACATCGAATGAAAATCCTGTATTTTATGTTCAATATGCACATGCACGTATCTGTAGTATTTATCGTCAAGCAGAAGAGCAAGGTATTCAATTACCTCCATTGTCTGAGATTGATTACAGCTTGTTAACAAGTGAGCATGAGTATAATCTATTGCACAAAATGGGCGAATTGCCTCAAGAAATAGCGCTAGCTGCTGATAACTATGCGCCACATCGCCTGATTCGCTATGTATACGAGCTAGCATCTATGATGCATAGCTATTACAAAGCAGAGCGTACATTGACAGATAATGAAGCACAAACGGCTGCTCGTCTAGCTCTATTAGGCAGCGTTCGTACAGTTATCGTGAACGTACTTCGCCTTGTTGGAGTATCTGCTCCAGAACGTATGTAATCGTCAGATATTGTCGTAAATCTAGAACGTTATATCTCAAAACACGCAAAACTTCCGATTTTTTGTAAAAAACTTGATTTTTGCTGATAAATAGGTTTTACTTAACTCAGCATTTTGCATTTTTTGTGCGAAAAAACGTGAATAATAAAGCGTGAAAATGGATCCGAGAGGAAGTGTCCGTAAGTGAGTACACCGCAAGAATTAAAAATCGATCCGGAAAAGGTACACGAAATTCCGATGGTAGATTTGGCTGTTGCTATTTTGAAAAAAATCAATACGCCTCTATATTATCGTGACCTTATGAAGGAAGTTGCAGAACTACGTGGCTTTACTAAAGAACAAACTGATGAGTATATCGCTCAACTATATACTGAAATTAATGTAGATGGACGTTTTGCATGTGTAGGTACTAACCTATGGGGTCTTAAACGTTGGTATCCGCTTGAGCGTGCAGAAGATCCAATCGCGAATGCGAAGCGCCCTCGTATCATCAACGATGAAGAAGATGATGATATCGAAGACGAAGAATTCAACAACGAAGATGTTGTTGATGCAGATGAAACAGAAGATGAGAACTACGATGCAGTAGACGAAGATTCTGATGATATCTTTGTTGACGGCGAAGATGACGATGAAGACAAAGCTGATCTTGTTATCGACGACGAAGATGACGATGACGACGATGAAGACGAAGATGAAGAATATGTAGAAGAAGACAATAAAGAGTAATCTTGAATAAAGAACGATGAAAGTCTGCCTGTTTTAGGCAGGCTTTTTTTCTTGCGGATATGTCTTGACATGGTACAAAGATACAGAGTAAACTATTGCTTGGGCTTATCATTTAAACCTATAACTAAACGTATACGCATTTTCTCAAATGCTGTAATAAATAAAAGTGCCCCGTAGCTACGGGTGTCACTTTTTTTGTTTTTTATAAGGAAAAGGGGCTGTGTAACCCCCCCATATATCGCCGGAATTTCTGGAAAATAATTAGGAGGTCATACAGTGGCAAAGTATATTTTTGTAACAGGCGGAGTTGTATCTTCACTCGGCAAAGGGATTACAGCAGCATCACTTGGTAGATTGTTAAAGAACAGAGGTTTGAAAGTAACGATTCAAAAGTTTGACCCGTACATCAATATCGATCCAGGTACGATGAGCCCTTATCAACATGGCGAAGTATTCGTAACAGATGATGGCGCAGAGACAGATCTAGATCTTGGACATTACGAGCGTTTTATCGATATTAACTTGTCCAAAAATAGTAACGTAACAACAGGTAAAGTATATTCCTCCGTAATTAGCAAAGAACGTCGTGGTGAATATTTGGGTGGAACAGTACAGGTTATCCCACATATTACAAATGAAATTAAAGAGCGTGTATTCCGTGCAGGTCGCGAATCTGGTTCTGATATTGTTATTACCGAAATCGGTGGTACTGTTGGTGATATCGAAAGCCTTCCGTTCCTTGAAGCGATTCGTCAGATCAAAAGCGATGTAGGTCGCGAAAATGTAATGTATATTCATGTTACCTTGATTCCTTATATCAAAGCAGCAGGTGAAGTAAAAACAAAACCGACTCAACATAGCGTTAAAGAATTACGCAGTATCGGTATTCAACCTAACGTGATTGTATGTCGTACAGAATATGAATTATCTGAAGATATGAAAGCCAAAATTGCATTGTTCTGTGATATTGATGCAAATGCAGTTGTAGAATGTCGTGATGCTTCTTCTCTTTATGAAGTACCACTTAATTTACGTGATGAAGGTCTAGACGAGATCGTTGTCAATCATCTCAAACTAGATACTCCTCAACCGGATATGACAGAATGGGAAAGCCTTCTTAATCGTATCAAAAACTTGGAAAAAACAGTTGAGATCGCGATTGTTGGTAAATATGTAGCTTTACATGATGCTTACTTGAGTGTGGTTGAATCGTTGTCACATGCAGGATATCATGCAAATGCTGACGTGAAATTGCGCTGGGTTAATGCAGAAGAAATCACTGACGAGAACGTACACGAATTACTTGGTGGTGTAGGTGGTATTCTGGTTCCAGGTGGATTCGGCGATCGTGGTATTGAAGGTAAAATCAGTGCAATTCGTTATTCACGCGAACGTAGCATTCCTTACTTTGGTATTTGCTTGGGTATGCAAGTATCGGTTATCGAATACGCTCGTGCTTTTGCAGGATTAGAAGGAGCGAATAGTTCTGAGATTAATCCAGCTACTCCTTATCCAGTAATTGATTTATTGCCAGAGCAAAAAGATATTGAAGATCTAGGCGGCACTATGCGTCTTGGCTTATATCCTTGTAAATTGCAACCAGGTTCACTGGCGATGGAATGTTACGGAGAAGAATTGGTATATGAACGTCACCGTCATCGGTACGAGTTCAACAATCAATACCGTGAACAAATTGAACAAATGGGTATGAAAATCTCTGGTACTTCTCCAGATGGTAGACTGGTAGAGATCGTAGAAGTTCCTGAACATCCGTGGTTCTTAGCAGTACAATTCCATCCAGAATTTACTTCTCGTCCGAACCGTCCACAACCGTTATTCCGTGAATTTGTCAAAGCTTCTATTAAGCATCAAGGTTAATATATACTAGATCGATAACAGGCGATTTCTTTCTCACTATAGAGGAAGAAATCGTCTTTTTTTGCAATACATCAAAGTGACATATTTTTATATTTTCTTCTATACGATGCACCGTTTATAATTAATAGAAGAAAAGAGTAATTATAAATAATGGTTATTATTAGAAAGTAAACCTAAATTTTGTTGGGACAAATTTGTAGAATAAGCAGGAATTTCGCAAGTCAGAGCGAATTTGTATATTATGTTATACAACATAAACTTTGACATCTATCTAACAACCGTTTGAATTGTGTATTCGTCATCATTCTAATTAAGAAAAAAATCACAGCATAATACTTTAGCAGCGATGAAGGGAAGGATGACAAGTGGAACAAAAGAAAATACTTATCGTAGACGATCAAAATGGAATTCGAATTTTACTGATGGAGCTTTTTGGAAATGAAGGATATCAGATGTATCAAGCAGCTAACGGTAAAGCAGCGCTTGAAGTGGTAGAGAAAGATAACCCGGATCTTGTTCTTCTAGATATGAAAATTCCAGGTATGGATGGACTGGAAATTTTGAAGCATATCAAATCTACTCATCCTCATATTAAAGTGATTATGATGACAGCTTATGGAGAATTGGACATCATCAAACAAGCCAAAGATCTAGGGGCGATTAGCCATTTTACCAAGCCATTTGATATTGATGAAATGAGAAATGTAGTAGATCAAAACCTAAGAGGTAATCAAGTGGATCAGCAAAAATAAAATCCTATCCTCTAAGATAGGTTTTTTGCTATGCAAAGACGCATAGCCCTTTTTAAATTGCTTGTTTAGTATTTGAAGTGGGTTGTGTTATAATAAGCAACGTATGCGAGTATCGGCTTACAAATACCATCATTCTCAAGGAGGATATCATTATGCCATTAGTATCTATGACAGACATGTTAAACAAAGCACTTGAAGGAAAGTATGCAGTTGGACAATACAACATCAATAACCTGGAGTGGACTCAAGCGATTCTGGGAGCAGCGGAAGAAGAAAAATCACCAGTAATCCTTGGTGTATCTGAAGGTGCTGCACGTCATATGGGCGGATTCACTACTGTTGTTAAAATGGTAGAAGGATTGCTTCATGACATGAAAATCACTGTTCCAGTTGCTATTCACTTGGATCATGGTTCAAGCTTTGACAAATGTAAAGAAGCGATCGACGCTGGATTTACATCTGTAATGATCGATGGATCTCACCATTCAATCGACGAAAATATCGAAATGACTAAAAAAGTAGTAGACTATGCACATGCTAAAGGTGTTTCTGTTGAAGCTGAAGTTGGTACTGTAGGCGGACAAGAAGATGACGTTATCGGTGGTATCATGTATGCTGATCTTAACGAATGTGTACGCATCGTTAAAGAAACAGGTATCGATACATTAGCTCCAGCATTGGGTTCTGTACATGGTCCTTACCACGGCGAGCCTAACTTAGGATTCAAAGAAATGGAAGAAGTGCGTGACGCAGTTCAAATTCCATTAGTATTGCACGGTGGTACTGGTATCCCTAAACACGATATCGACAAAGCAATCTCTTTGGGTACATCCAAAATCAACGTAAATACTGAGAACCAAATCGTATTTGCAAAAACAGTTCGTGAAGTACTTGCTGCTAAACCAGATGCTTACGATCCTCGTACATTTATTGCACCAGGTCGCGACGCTATCAAACAAACAGTTATCGGTAAAATCCGTGAGTTTGGAACAAGCAACAAAGCGTAATCATATTGTTTTTGTCAAAAACATTTTAAATAACAGATTGTGGGAAGCACACCGCCTAGTCGGTGTCTTTCCATTTTCATTACCAAAATTCAACATCACGTATCGTTTACCGGATGCAAAACACGTAGGGGGACATTAAGCTTTATGGAAAAATTAATGATTAGTGGCGGACGCCCGTTGCAGGGAACTGTAACGATCAGCGGTGCAAAAAATAGTGCCATTGCGCTTATTCCTGCGGCATTGCTTGCGGAATCGGAAGTCGTGTTGGATAACTTACCGCTATTAAGCGATGTAGCCGTTTATGCAGAAATTTTAGAAAATTTAGGAGCAAGTGTAAGCTGGCATGAAAGTGAAAACCAGATGCGCATTGATCCAAGTGACGTTCGATCAATTCCAATGCCCAATGGCCCTGTCAAAAAGCTAAGAGCTTCGTATTACATGATGGGTGCATTACTTGGACGTTTTGGAGAAGCAACGATCGGTTTACCGGGAGGATGTAATTTTGAACCTCGTCCAATCGATCAACATATCAAAGGATTTGAAGCGTTAGGTGCAACAGTAACAAATGAACACGGTTCGATTCATTTATATGCTAAAGAATTACGTGGAGCTAAGATTTACTTGGACGTTGCTAGTGTAGGAGCAACGATTAACATTATGCTTGCGGCTGCAAGAGCCAAAGGGCATACTATTATTGAAAACGCGGCGAAAGAGCCTGAGATTATAGATGTAGCAACACTGTTAAATGCTATGGGTGCAAGTATCAAAGGTGCAGGTACAGAGACTATTCGTATTGAAGGTGTCACTGAAATGCATGGCTGTAGACATTCTATTATTCCTGACCGTATTCAAGCAGGAACCTATATGGTAGCAGCAGCAGCGACTCGTGGTAACGTTTTAATTGATAATGTTATTCCTAAGCATTTGGAAGCTATTACTGCCAAATTATTAGAGATGGGCGTGCAAGTAGAAGAGCTAGATGAAGGTATCCGCGTGATGGGGAGACCTACGTATAACCATGTTGATGTAAAAGCATTAACGTATCCTGGATTTGCTACTGATTTGCAATCACCGATGACAAGTCTACTTACACAAGCTCAAGGTGTCAGTGTACTTAGCGATTTTGTGTATAGTAGCCGATTTAAGCATGTTCCTGAACTGGCGCGTATGGGCGCTAAGATCAAAGTAGAAGGTCGTTCTGCTATCATTGAAGGCGCACCACTTAATGCGGCCAAAGTCAAAGCGATGGACTTGCGTGCAGGAGCTGCGCTTGTTATTGCCGGCTTAACCGTGCCTGAAGGTATTACAGAAGTGTCTGGTGTTGAATTTATTGACCGTGGTTATGATCATTTGGTCGAGAATTTGCGTAATCTAGGCGCAGATGTGTGGAGAGAAATCGTCTAAATAGGTTATATCATCATATTTCAAGTCATCCCTCTGTTGGGGAGGAGAACTCTTTTGTATTTTTTATAAAATACATACCTCTTGAATATCTCCTCCCAAAATGGGTAATGCTATCCTATGAACAAATTTGAAAAATTCCACTCCTTTTACATGTAGTTTCTCAATCTTCCGAATAATAGTAGTTTTGTTTTAGTTTACTTATATTTGTCTCAACAATCTTGATAAAATTGAATAGGTGGTTATTTTATGGATTTACAAATTTCCGATTTGGAAGAAATGAAGCTGACTGATCTGTATAAGCTAGCCAAACAGTATCAGATTCCTTATTATGGACAGCTCAAGAAAAAAGAATTGATTTTTGCTATCTTGCGCGCACAAGCTGAAAAAAGTGGTTTGATGTTTATGCAAGGTGTACTTGAAATTTTACCTGAAGGTTACGGATTTTTACGACCAATTAATTATCTTCCCAGTCATGAAGATATCTATATTTCAGCCTCACAGATTCGTAAGTTCGATCTTCGTACAGGTGATCTAGTATCTGGTAAATGTAGAGCGCCAAAAGAAAATGAACGTTACTTTGGATTACTTCAAGTCAATGCAGTCAATGGAACAAGCCCTGAACAAGCCGCAGAGCGTCTTCATTTCCCAGCATTAACTCCTCTTTATCCACAGGAAAAATTAGTATTAGAAACCGCTCAAAACAAACTATCAACTCGTATTATGGATGTTCTTGCACCGGTTGGACTAGGACAACGTGGTCTAATTGTTGCACCTCCCAAAGCAGGTAAAACATTGCTTCTTAAAGAGATTGCTAACAGCATCTCCACCAACAATCCCGAGATTGATTTGTTTGTATTATTAATTGATGAGCGTCCTGAGGAAGTAACGGATATGCAGCGTTCGGTCAAAGGTGAAGTAGTTGCTTCTACATTTGACGAATTGCCAGAAAATCATATTAAAGTAGCTGAATTGGTACTTGAACGCGCACTTCGTCTTGTAGAACACAAAAAAGACGTTGTTATTTTGTTAGATAGTATTACTCGTCTGGCACGCGCGTATAACCTGGTTATTCCACCATCTGGACGTACACTAAGCGGTGGTATAGATCCAGCAGCTTTCCATCGTCCGAAGCGTTTCTTTGGTGCTGCCCGTAATGTAGAAGAAGGCGGTAGTCTTACAATTCTCGCTACAGCTTTGATCGATACAGGTTCACGTATGGATGATATTATCTACGAAGAATTTAAAGGTACAGGTAATATGGAACTTCATTTGGATCGCAAATTGGCAGAACGTCGTATTTTCCCGGCAATCGATATTCGTCGTTCCGGTACACGTCGTGAAGAAGATTTGTTAGGTAAAGAAGAATTAGATACGATCTGGCATATTCGCAAAAATATGAATGAAACCCCTGACTTTGTGGATGGTTTCCTCAAAAAAATGCGCAATACAGAGACTAACAAAGAGTTCTTAGCATCTTTCGATACCGCTGAAGAAACAAATGCAAAAGGCAAAAGCAGCAGTGCTAAAAAGCCAGCAAATAGCAGTACTTCAAGCAGTCCTGGAAGACGTCCAACACGTTCCACTGCTTCAGCTTCAACTAAATAATATTCAGATTATAATCTAGTAGCGGGTTACATTTGGAACGCTATTTTATTGGATAAAAATGAATTTTTTGAAAACAATATATCTGTCCATTGCAATAGAAGCTTCTCTCGGTTATAATAATTTAATGCCGTGCTAGACGGGGAGGTAGCGGTGCCCTGTAACTCGCAATCCGCTGTAGCGAGGTTGAATTCCTGTTTTAGGTTTTGTCGATGTGAGGCTGGTATCTGAATACGGTGTTGACGGCTGGGTCCTTCGCAAAGGACGTCTGTGAATCTGGTCAGGTTCGGAAGAAAGCAGCCATAAGCAGTTCTGTTCTTGTGCCGAAGGAGTGCCTATCCTGAGTCGTGGTTCAGAAGAACCGCTTGGATCGCAATAATCAATGACAGGTGCACGGTATATTATAATTGTATGTAATAACACCTTTTGTCTTAGGACATCAGGTGTTTTTTGTTTGTTAAATAAGGTTACTGCTGTTTTGCTTGGCTCTAATCTATAGTATAATTAAGTGAAGTATTAAAAGAAGAAAGAGGGTAAGCAAGTGGAGCATATCGCACTTTATCGTGCTTGGCGACCACAGTCGTTTCAGGACATGGTTGGACAGCAGCATATTATTCAGACGCTGCAAAATGCCATTCGGGAAGAGCGTATTTCACATGCCTATCTGTTCAGTGGTCCCAGAGGAACAGGTAAAACGTCTGCTGCCAAAATTTTTGCAAAAGCGATTAACTGTGAACATGGGCCAGCTATAGAGCCGTGTAATGAATGTGAAACTTGCAAAAGGATCACATCAGGCAATATTATGGATGTGCTTGAGATTGATGCTGCATCCAACCGTGGTGTAGAAGAAATTCGTGATCTACGGGAAAAAGTTAAATACGCGCCTACTGAAGTACGACGCAAAGTATATATTATTGATGAAGTTCATATGTTAACAACAGAAGCATTTAATGCGTTGCTTAAGACGCTTGAAGAACCACCCGCTCATGTTGTTTTTATTTTAGCTACAACAGAACCTCATCGATTGCCAGCTACGATTATATCGCGTTGTCAACGTTTTGATTTTCGTCGTGTATCTTTGATTGAGCAGACCGATCGTCTTGCATTGATCGCAGGCGAAGAACAGATTGAAGCCGATCGTGACGCATTAGAATATATTGCTCGCCTATCAGATGGTGGAATGCGTGATGCAGTAAGTATTCTGGATCAAGTATCTGCTTTTACAGATGGCAAAGTAACATATACTCAAGTGTTGCAAATGACAGGTGGTATCGCTTCTGAACAGTTTGCTGAACTTGCTTCTGCTTTGTTACATGGTGATATCGCCAAAGTATTACAGATGGTAGAGTCATTTATGCAAGAAGGTAAAAGTGCAGAGAAGTGTATGGAGAACCTGCTTTATTATTTCCGGGATGTTTTAATGATTAAGATGATTCCACAAGCAGGTGATTTGACAGAGCGAATGCTGGATCCTGAGATTTTTCGAGAAACAGCGTCCGCATTTACAAAAGAACAATTGTTTGCCATGATTGATACGTTGAATCATTATCAGACTGAAATGAAGTATGCTGCTCAGCCTCAGATGTTATTTGAGGTCGCTTTACTAAAATTAGGCAGTATCCCGACCAGTGGAGCCAATGGAAGTTCT
>NZ_CP117416.1:427500-715000 GCF_028606985.1 Paenibacillus kyungheensis
AAGATTTTGACCCAACCTAGAATAGAAATAATCACAAGAATCAACGGAATAATAGATATACGTAAAATACGCGGAATAGAAATCCAGAACTTGAATAGTTTCCATTCAAGCTCTTTCCATTTTTCCCAATCTATCATGATCAAGCTCACACTCCTATAGATAGTGTAGGGTGAGACTCTTCGATTATATTGTGTTGATTAGCTACGTTCCAGTGCAGGTGAAGTAGAAGTCTGACCTTGAGGTGTAGCACCTGTAGGTGCTTCATGTTCTCGAATCGCACTGAATAACTGCTGACTCGATGGTAAGAATAACGCAATAATTAGATTCAAAACAGATACCGCAAACATTAATATAAATACATAGTGAATCCCGGAAGCTAGTTGCGATGCAGTCCCTGTCGTCACAATCGCATTGAACACCATCCCGAATACAGCTACACTAATCGTCTGTCCCAGTGAGTTCATTAACGTATTGGTCGATGTAGCTACACTACGCATCTGGAAGCCAACAGCACCTTGAATCACAACAAGTGAAGGAGTCACGATAAAGCCCATACCCAGTCCGATCAGAATCAATGAACCTACAATCACTCCATAAGACGACTGAGCATGCATTAGAGCAAGCCATAGACTACCACCTACTACAAATGCAGATCCAAGCACAATCAGTAGCTTGGCGCCTACTTTGTACATCCAGCGTCCGGCTAAAGTAGAAGCCACAGGCCAAGCAATAGACATCGGCATAAGAGCCAGTCCGGCACTGGTAGCACTATAGCCGAATACATCTTGAATCCAGAGCGCACAGTAAACTGTTACACCCATCACCATCCAACGGGTAGAGAATCCAAGCACATAGGGAATCGATAAAATGCGGGATTGAAATAACGATAAAGGTAACATCGGTTCAGCCGCACGTTTTTCTATTTGCAAAAATAAAACCATAAAAATAATTGTAACAACAAATAAACCGATAATCATAGGTGAACCCCAGGCGTATTCTTCTCCACCTGTCAAAAGAGCTAACAACAAAGCAGTCATTCCGATCGTAAACGTAATTGCACCTGCATAATCGATCGATTTTTGCTTTTTCTCAAACGATTCATGAAAGTAAATAAAGATAAACAAAATCGCTATAATCCCTACAGGCAGATTAATAAAGAAAATCCAACGCCATGAGATATAATCGACAAAGTAACCGCCTACCAGTGGTCCAAACAATCCGGCTACAGACCATACAGATGAGAAGAGTCCTTGTACTTTAGCACGTTCTTTGCCAGGATACAGATCGCCTACAATTGTAAATGTGACCGGTGTGAGCGCACCTGCTCCAATTCCTTGAATAGCTCGATACCAGATCAATTCGGTCATCGAGTTAGCAAATCCACACATAATAGAACCGAGCACAAACACACCCAGTCCAATAGCGAAAATCGATTTACGACCGAACAAATCGCCTAGCTTACCAAAGATTGGTGTAGCGATACAAGTCGTTAATGTATAGATAGAGAAGATCCAACTAATCAGGCTTAATCCTCCAAGTGAAGAGATAATACGTGGTGATGCTGTACTGACTACAGTTGAATCGAGGGCACCGATAAATAAGGCTGCAAGCAAACCTATAGTGACCATAGAACGATTGGTTGCTTTGGACATATATACTGTTCCTTCTTCCTGAATCAAGATGTTTATTATTAACGAAAAGAGGGTTATTTGAAGCACTGCACATCGTATATCAGAATAAAATGAACGTCAAGGTTATTTACAAAATACGAACACTTTCATAAACAAACAAAATTTAGCAAAAACTTCAATGTAATCAAGACAAGAAAGCAAATATAGCGTATTCTTGATATATGAATATTATCTTTCTATTTTCCCACTAAGCGCGTACAACAGAGAGGAAGATTATCGAACGAATGAACTACAAAAATCAGCAAATTTTTGGTTTTGTTAGTGTGTTAATAGTGGCTATTCTTTTTATGGCTATCGAATTTATGATATCTCAAAATGGATCTTTTGCAGGCAGGGGCGTAGTTGTTGTAGTCTTATCTGCGATTCTTATTATTCTTGGGATTACGATTGCGGTATGGACGATAAAGAAAACCACCCGTCAACTAAAGCAAGTCACAACGGTAATGGAAGAAATGGATTTTAATACAGCGGAACATTTGCCACGTCTACAAGTTGTCACTGGTGATGAAATCGGCAATATTGCAGTCGCATTTAATAAAATGTCTGGTGCTTTAGAAGATCATAATCGAAAAGCTCGTGAATTTAACGAACAGATCGAAGAAAGCAATTGGATTCAGACGCAATTAGCCAAAATGGGAACAGTATATCAGAACATTAATGAAATCGATGATCTGGCAAATCGTTTTATTCGTGAACTTACTCCTATTGTAGATTCAGCGTATGGCATTTTCTATTTTTGCGAAGAAAAGAATGGGATTCCTATGCTGATGCACAAAGCCTCTTATTCTACTTATCATGCGATGCCAGATGCCATGCGCCAATTTCAATTCGGTGAAGGGGTCGTTGGACAGGCAGCCGTAGAACAAACGATTATGTTGATGGAATCTCCATCAGATCATCCTATTCGTATTCAGACAGGAGCTACCTCTATTCCACTGAAGCAGATTATGCTATTGCCGATTTTATTTGAAAATCGAACAGTGGTTGTGATTGAATTAGGTTCTATTTATGGATTTTCAGACAAACAGCAAAAGTTAATTGAGCGTGTAGCATCTACATTTGGAGTGGTTGTGAATAATGTAGATAATCGGATGCAGGTAGATCGGTTACTGCGTGAAGCACAGACATTAACAGAAGAATTACAGTCTCAACAAGAAGAACTACAAGCACAACAAGAAGAACTTCAGGCAACGAACGAGCAACTTCGTGAACGCAATCACTATTCAGAGATTAAAACAGAAGAATTACAAATTGCGCAAAAAGAACTTCAATTGTATTCAGAAGAATTGAGCCGTAGCTCGCAGTACAAGTCGGAGTTTTTAGCCAATATGTCTCATGAATTACGTACACCGCTCAATAGTATTTTAATTCTGTCTCAATTGATTAGTGAAAAAGACAAAACTCATGAAGAAGATGATACGCCTCATTTTGGCGAAGTGATTCATCATTCCGGTCAAGATTTGCTTAATTTGATAGATGATATTTTGGATTTGTCTAAAGTGGAAGCAGGTATGGTTGAAGTACAGCGCGATTCGGTATCCGTCTATGATCTACCTGAAGTGATGGGATATAGCTTTGACAAGATTGCCGAGCAAAAAGGGATTGCATTTTCTTCAAATATTGATGAAAATGTACCAGATGTATTCTATACTGATGAGAAAAGATTGCAACAAATTATGAAAAATCTACTCTCTAACGCGTTTAAGTTTACCAGTAAAGGTTCAGTCATGATTAATATTGCATTAGCAGATGAATCGATGGTTGCTAAAGGATACAATGTTCCAGAGCAGATGGATTACATGCTAGCGATCTCGGTTACAGATACAGGAATAGGAATCAAAGAAGATAAGCAAAATCTGATCTTTGAAGCTTTTCAGCAAGAAGATGGCACAACCGAACGTCAATATGGTGGAACAGGTCTAGGATTATCGATCTGTCGTGAGTTCTCCAAATTATTAGGAGGATATGTTACTGTTCAAAGTGAATTAGGTAAAGGCAGTACCTTTACGTTGTATCTCCCTTCACTTGCTATCAATGAAGAAGGACAGCCTGTTACCAAGCCATTACCTTTAACATGGATGGATCAAGAAGAACAACAAGATTCATTAGCACGATTGCAAGGTAAGTCTGTGCTTGTCGTGGATGATGATTTACGTAATATTTTTGCGTTAGAAGGTGTGCTCAAAGGTAAAGGTATGCATGTACGTAGTGCACAGAATGGGGAAGAAGCGATTGCTTTATTAAATGCTGAATCCGCAGATATTGTGTTGATGGATATGATGATGCCGATTATGGATGGGTATGAAGCGATGCGCTGGATTCGGATGGAAGAAAAGTGGAAAAACCTACCGATTATTGCACTCACCGCTAAAGCAATGAAAGATGATCGTGAATTATGTATAGAAGCAGGAGCATCTGATTATATCAGTAAACCGATGAATGTGGAGCAGTTGTTATCTGTTATTCTGGTATGGCTTTCCGATTGGGAACATCCCCAAACGCTATACAATCAAAATCAAAAGCAACAACAATAAACATCTATCATCGTAAAATAGCACAACATACATCAGGCACAGCGTTCGTATTAGAGACGCTGTGCCTGATTTGGTGTGTAAAATGATAATGTATTTAGATAGATCAAGTGGCGAGCTTCTTGCTCTGATATCTGCTGAATCTTAGCCCATTCAGAACAGACAGTAGCAGTCATAGACGGATGAGTCATTTGTCCGGCAAAAGAACCTTCAAATGGCCACGGGCCGTCCGTCTCAGCCATCACCAGATGAGTAGGATATAGTGTAGCCAATTGCTGAATTTCCGGTTCATACTGAATATCTGGCGTAAACGAAATATAATAACCTTTGGCTATCATGCGATTAATCGTAGCAGGATATCCTTTGAACCAGTGAAAATGAGCTTGAGTGATACCATAGTGTTCTAAAAGATCACAGACGATCTCTGCATCTTCATAGACAGCATGTAAAATAACAGGCTTGTCATAAGCGGCAGCAAGTTGTAGTAAAGCAGACAATACATCGATATACCCTTGTTCATCTAATTGGTCACCACGTTCTACTGCTTCTTGTCGCAAGTAATACGGTAATCCAATCTCACCAATCGCTACTATATTATCAATACGTTGCTTTATCCATACCAATAACGTCTCAAGCTCCTGCGAGCCGGGTAAAGGCTGTTCTGGATGATACCCGTAAGCGGGACGAACGATAGACGGGTATTGTTGAGCCAGCTTCTCATTACGCTGACAGGAAGGTAGATTCATGGAGACTGTAATTAGCGACTGGATATGGTGTTCTGGAAGGGAGTGAATGATTCGCTCAATCTGTTGATCTTGATATTGATCCAGATGGATATGGCTATCGATAAGCGTAGCATAGACAGGCTTCATGATTGATCACCTTCATGGGTATCACGCATTGCATTCATCAATTGTCTGCGTAGAGCAATAAATTGCGGATCATCGGTAATCTCTTCTCGTCTTGGACGAGGAAAAGGAACCACAATATTATGCAGTACTTTAGCAGGACGACGAGATAGTACATAGATTCGATCTGAAAGTAGTAATGCTTCTTCAATATGATGAGTGACAAAAATAACCGAGCGTCTATTTTCTTCCCAAATGTTCAACAACCATGATTGCATCTCACTGCGTGTAAAAGCATCTAACGCACTAAAAGGCTCATCCAGACATAGAAGATCACGAGGTCCTAGCAAAGCTCTTAAAAACGCAACCCGTTGTTGCATCCCGCCAGATAATGTATGAGGATAAGATGATGCAAAACCACCCAGTCCAACTTTATCCAGCCATTGTCTGGCTAATTCTAATGATTCTTTGCGTGGTAATCCTGCTACTTCGCGCGCCAAAATAACATTATCTTCAATCGTACGCCACGGCATCAAAGCAGGTTGTTGTGGCATATAACCGCTCAATCCTTTACGACCGGTTATATTTTGTCCGTCCAAAAGGACTTGTCCTTGATCGGGAAGCACCACACCACCGATCATTTGCAAAAGCGTACTTTTACCGGAACCAGAAGGGCCGATAATGGATACAAATTCACCTTGCTCTACATGCAGGGAAATGTCTTGTAGCACATGTAACGATTGCTTGCCCTGTGTAAAAGATTTGCTAATCCCTTGTAATGCTAAAAGTGGAGTAGAGTTGTTCACCGATAAAGTTGTATGTTGAGGTTTATTTAGCGACATCTTTAGAACCTCCTTTGACAGCACGATGTTGTGCAGGGTGATGCCAGCGAACACACCATTTTTCAATCATATTGATTAGCATAAATAACATAAGACTGATCACTACAACTACCAGTATCGCTAAAAACATATGGTCGGTGCGAAAAGCTGATTTTTGCAACATCATATAATAGCCAATCCCTTCACTACTGCTAATCCATTCAGCGATAATAGCGCCCATCACACTATACGTTGCAGCAATTTTAACTCCAGAAAAGATCGAAGGTAAGCTAAAAGGTAATTCTAATTTCCAAAAGATTTGATTTTTAGAAGCTCCGATCATTTGCATATAATTAAGCATTGTACGATCGGTAGTAGCCAGTCCGCTCAGCGCCGCAATGGTCACCGGGAAAAAGCACACCAGAATAATAACAATTAATTTGGACAATATCCCAAATCCGAACCAGATAACGAGTAGTGGCCCCAGAGCAATCGTAGGGATATTTTGACTCAAGATCAATAATGGATACAATGCAGAACGTAGAAAAGGAATATAATGAAGCACGCCTGCGACCAGTAATCCAAAAGCAACGCCTATACTAAAACCGGATAGTGTCAATTTTAACGTCGCCCATGTGTGCAAACCCAGTCGGTCTTTCTCACTCCATGCTTCATGTCCAATCAATGCAGGGCTAGGAAGAATCCATGTCTCAATATGGAATAGACTGGTTGCCAGTTGCCAGATAATCAGTAATAAAACAACCGCCCCGAGGGGCGGCCATAGCCTGTTCCACCATGTATTCATCGTAGACATTAGCGGTACTTCTCGGTTAATCCATCCATACTGATTCCGGTTGGACTATGAGCAATTTTGATCTGAGAAATAATACTCGGGCTTCCTTTTTCCACTAACGCTTCGTGCATTTGACGAACCACTTCTAACAATTCGCTAAGTTCGCCTTCCATCGTGGTCTCAAGTGGATGCACTTCATATTTCACACCGGAGGCTTGAATCACTTCTATTGCCCGGTCGACATAATCGTAAGAGTTCTCACCAGCTTGAGTTTTGGGAATAACCTGAATACTTAAAAGGGTGTGTGCCATATTAGTCATCTCCTTATGTTCTATTTATGATTTGGTGGCTTCAGGTAAATAATCGTTTGTATACGCTTTGGTTGCATCTAACGGTTTGTCTAACAACTTCTGCTTGAACATCCAATCGGCATAACCTTCCCAGACCGATTGTTTTTGCTCGCCCCAGCGTTTGGCATCATCTTGATAACGTGGAGATAACCATTTTTGGCTAGCTTTGACCAGTGCAGGATCAAGATCAGGTACTGCTTTGAGCAATATATCTGCCGATTCATCGGGATGAGCGATTGCATATTCATATCCTTTACTGGTTGCCGCCATAAATGATTTCACAAGTGCAGGATCGGTAGCGATCTGCTTCTCATTGGTTACGATAACAGGTGTATAATAATCTAATTTATCGGAATAATCTTTTACATATAACATATCTAATGGTTGTCCGCGAAGTTCTGCTTCAATTCCTGTCCATCCATAGAATATCCATGCAAAGTCGATTCCTTTTTGTACAGCTGTAAAATAATCGGCATTACCGATATTAACACTTTTGACTTTGCTAACATCGCCACCGTCGGTATCCATAATTGATTTCATAACGGCTTCTTCAACAGGCGATCCCCATGCACCATAGGATTTGCCTTCCATATCTTTAGGGCTTTTGATTCCGCGATCTGTAGGAGCGGCAAAGCCAGATGTATTATGCTGGATAACTGCCGCGAGTGACACTAAAGGCACTCCTTGTACACGCGCTTGAGTCACACTTTCCTGATAACTGATTCCAAAAGGCACTTCACCAGAAGCGACCATCGTATCTGCTCCACCTTGACCGGGAGCAATAATTTCGACGTTTAATCCTGCTTCTTTATAATAGCCCTGTGCTTGGGCAACATATAAGCCAGTATGATTCGTATTTGGTGTCCAGTCGAGTACGACTTTCACATCTTTAAGGGCAGATGTTGATCCTGCTTGATTGGCTGTATTGCTTGTACTTGTTGCTGAACCACATGCAGTTGTGATCCACAATAAACCTACCATTAACCATGGTAAGCTTTGACGCCACCTTTTTTGAGTTCTCATTACCATCATCCTTCTTTCTTCTAGCTCAAATAGTCAATCCTGTAGTACTGGATAAAAGGCATAAAAAAAACGCCCCCATCGGGACGACATAGGTGCAATTATAAGCTAGAGTACAGCATATAACGACTTGTTACTTTCCTACGCTGGCATTATCCAGATCAGGTATAAGGGTCTGTATTTATCACAATACACTCTCAGCCAGTTGCAACTAGCTCCCCTGTACATATGCGGTTTTTTTACATTGTAATTATAGACCAGAGGGTATCAACTGTCCAGTAAAGAGAATGCGGTGTCATCAGCAAAAGACAGTGTATTTCGGTTCAGTCTCGCTGTCTAAGGGTATTTACATATACGGAAGTTTGTAACTAACAAAAGTTCCATTCAATATTCTTCTATACGTATCGAATAGATATACATAGACATAGATATTGAATACACCCATACGTTTATATACAGGAGGAGATTGATCATGAGTAAAACAGCTGAAGAACAAGCGATATTAACTGCATTAGAAGGTAATCCATTTTGTGCACTAGGTACAGTAGAAAATGACAAACCTAAAGTACGCTACATGGCGCTATATAACGAAGGCTTGAATATTCATCTCGCGACAAACCGCAAAACACATAAAGTCGAAGAGTTAGAAAAAAATCCGAACTGTTATGTATTGTTGGGTTATGAAAAAGGCGGCACTAATCAAGTCGTTGAAATCGAAGGTGTAAGTGCTGTATCTACAGACGACGAATTGAAAAAACGTGTTTGGAAAGAAGAATTTAAAGAATGGTTCTCCGGTCCAGAAGATCCTGATTATGTGATCCTAGATATCAAACCACAAACGATTGAATATACAGATCAAGATGGTAACAAAAAAACGTGGACTGCGTAATCTGATACAACTTTAATGGTTTAAGATAGCAGTTATCACATAAATGACTCGGAATTTGAAATTTGCGAAACAAGAGAAATGAATGCAAAATTCAAATTCCGAGTTTTTTCGTCTTTATTTTTCCATAAAAAGGATAAAATAGGTACTTGAGGAACTTGATAAGGTATACTCAAATAAGGTATAAAAAGGTATATAGAAATATTTTATAGACTAACCTGTAAAATGACGATGATGGAATAAAATGAAAGTCTCATTGATAGCAAGATATAAGGAAATATACTGGAGGTGGTTTCCTTGAACTTAAAACAAATAGAACAACAGATTGAGCAGGAACGCCGCATATTGAACCAGATGGCAGAAGAACATGGGATGCGCGATTATCGTGTGTTAGACCAATCAGAACAATTAGATCGAATTTTAGATATGTATTTTCAATATAAAGATCGAAATACTAATTTTTTAACTCCTTAATCTCAATGAGTTATTATTTATGAAAAGAAACATGACACAATCATGTAAATTATAGAATTTTTCGCAAAATAAATCTTATTTTCATAAAAAATAGAACTAATAACCCTTCAAATATATCAGCTGATAGTATACAATTCTATCATGCGTTTCTTTTGGTAGCCTTTTTACTATTTATCTGCCTACTCTAAATCATAATTTCCAATATGATTTTTTTAAAATCAGCATGTTAAGTACATTGTCACTGCTTGTTCATGCTGTTATACATATAGGGCGTAGAGATAAATAGGAAAAGGTCAAGCAAATGCGAATATATTTGGGAGGGGTTTTTTATTTTGAACTTGGGAAACAAAACATTTAAAAAAGCAATTACTGTCATCGCAGCTCTGCAATTGTTTGCAGTGTCGGCAGTTCCTGCTTTTGCAGCCGAAGCCACTTCTTCTGAATCTACCGTAAAATTACGTTTGTTGGAGACAACAGATATTCATGTGAACGTAATGAACTATGATTATTATTCAGATGCAGCGACAGATCAATATGGATATGCCAAAACAGCGACATTGATCAAAAATGCGCGTGCAGAAGCCAAAAACAGTGTATTGATCGATAATGGTGATCTATTACAAGGTAATCCGCTAGGTGACTATGTAGCCAAAGTTGATCCTTTAAAAGCAGGCGAAGTTCACCCTGTCTACAAAGCGATGAACCAATTGGGTTATGATGCAGGAAATATCGGTAACCATGAATTTAACTATGGTCTGGATTTCTTGGGTAACGCTCTCAAAGGCGCTAACTTCCCTTATGTGAATGCTAATATTTATACAGATGATGGCACAGGTTCAGGTGAGAAAAACTACTTTACTCCTTATTTGATTTTGGATAAAGAAGTCACTGATGAAAGTGGAGCTAAACATACGATTAAAGTAGGTGTTATCGGCTTCGTACCACCACAAGTAATGCAATGGGATAGCGCAAACTTGTCGGGGAAAGTGGTTGCTAAAGATATCGTTGAAACAGCGAACAAATTTATTCCACAAATGAAAGCAGAAGGCGCAGATATTATTATTGCAGTGCCACATTCTGGCTTTGAAGATATTCCTCAGACTGAATTGATGGAAAACTCTGTATTGTACTTGAGCAAAGTGCCAGGTATCGATGCGATTATGTTCGGACATGCACACAAAGTATTCCCTAGTGCTGATTTCGCTGGTAAAACAGGCGTGGATCTAGAAAAAGGAACAATCAATGGCGTTCCTTCAGTAGAGCCAGGTTTCTGGGGCGATCACCTGGGAATTATTGATCTTGAACTAAAACAACAAGGCGACAAATGGACAGTCTCTGATTCTAAAGTAGAAGCTCGTCCAATCTATGATACTGCTACCAAAAAAGCATTGGTTGATGCAGATCAAGGTGTAGTCGATTCTGTATACAAAGAACACGAAGAAACGCTAGGATATATTCGTGGACCTGTTGGTGAATCTACTGCTCGTATCACCAGTTACTTTGCACTGGTAGAAGATGATCCATCGATCCAAATCGTAACCAACGCTCAAAAATGGTACTTGGAGAAACAACTTCAAGGGACAGAATATGAGAACTTACCTATTCTTTCTGCAGGCGCTCCATTCAAAGCAGGTGGACGTTCAGGAGCAAGTTATTACACAGATATTCCCGCAGGCACGATAGCTATCAAAAATGTATCTGACCTTTATGTATATCCAAATACAGTTCATGCTGTGCTTGTCAATGGAGCAGAAGTGAAAAACTGGTTGGAATGGTCAGCAGGACAATTCAATCAAATCGATCCAGCCAAATCAGGCGAGCAAGCGTTAATCAATATGGACTTCCCAACGTATAACTTTGATGTTATCGATGGAGTTACTTACCAAATTGATGTCACACAACCACCGAAATACGATGCAAAAGGTGCTGTTCTAAACGCATCTTCTAACCGTATTGTGAACTTGCAATTTAACGGTAAAGCTATCGATCCTGAGCAAAAATTTGTAGTAGCTACAAATAACTACCGTGCTTCTTCGTCCAAATTGGCGAATCCAGATGGCAAACGTATTATTCTGGCTGCACCAGACGAGAACCGTCAAGTAATTATCGATTATATTCGTGAAAACAAAACAATCAATCCGGCTGCTGATGGTAACTGGTCACTTGCACCAATCAAAGGCAACCCAACAGTAACATTCAACACTTCTCCAAAAGCAAAAGACGCATTGTCTAGTGCCAAAGCAGTTGCAGGAGCAGATCCAATTGCTTATGTAGGAGAAGCAGCAGATGGTTTTGCTAAATATTCAATTAATCTTTCTAGCGCAGCAGCAGGTAGCAAGCCAGCCGTAACACCTGCCAAACCGTCCAAACCAGTAATACCAGCGAAGCCTACCAAACCAACAACGAAGCCGGTTCCAGCACCTAAACCGACAAAACCAGCTGTTGATAAGCCAGCTAAACCTACAGATGAGAAAACCTATATTATCAAAAAAGGTGATAATCTGTATCGTATTAGTCTGAAATATGGCGTAACATGGGAAGAACTTGCTAAATACAATAAAATTACAGATCCAACGAAGCTTCAAGTTGGAGATTCGATCGAGATTCCTGCTAGCTAATAGCAACGTAACTAGAGTGAATGATGAACGTATCAACTTCAAAGACTGCAATAGTAATTATTGCAGTTTTTGTCGTATTCAAAAATATCAAAATAAAGCCGATAATATACTGAACGCCTAATGTGATCTTGATTGAGGATGTTATAATATGAGAAATGAAAAGTAAAGCAACTCTATTTAAACCCGATTAATTTTCACGTTTATACTACGTTTTTGTTTTAATATTAAGGAGGATCTCTATGAATTGTAGCGGTTGCAGTTATGTTCAGCCGATAGAAGACCAAGGAACAGTGTCCTTGCGACCGCTTTCTTCTTCTCTTGAAAATCTAATTCGACAACAGTCTTATGATACGTATATCATGGAAGATATTTGCTCTATTTCATATCAATCAAGAGAACAGATGCTTGATATCATGCACTGGGTACGAAGTTTACCTGAAGAAATTACATCTTGTGTATCTGTAGGTTTGTTAGGTTCAGACGATATTGGCGGAGAGCCGGTATGGTTGCCATTGTCTGTATTTGTTAATCGACTACAGCATGACGATGTTGTTGAAATTATTCGACAAAAGCAATTTACAAGCCATATGCAACCGATTGTGAATCAACATGAGCAAGTTATTGCTTATGAATTTTTGCTTCGTCCGATTATAGATGGCCCTACATTTCAGCCGTATCGCTTATTCGATATTGCGCATCAGACAGGGTTACACTCATTTTTGGATCGGGCAGCTCGTATTTCAGCGATTGAGACGAGTGCGCAATATTTACAACCAGGTATCAAACGCTTTATTAACTTTTTACCATCTTCTATTTACAATCCGCAGTATTGTTTGAGTCATACGTTTGCTGCTATTGAGCGTCTTCATTTAAATCCAAAAGACTTTGTATTTGAAGTGGTTGAAACCGAAAATATTGTTGAAATGCCTAAGTTACAAAATATCTTTGATGTGTATCGCAGTAATGGGATATCTGTTGCTTTGGATGATGTAGGTTCAGGATATTCCAAGCCTGAATTAATCGATCATCTACAACCCGATTATGTCAAAATCGATCGTAGCTTAATCGATCATTGTGATATCTCTGCTGAGAAACAGCAAAAAATTATTCATATTTTGCAGCGTTCGCAAAATCATGGTTCTACTGTGTTGGCAGAAGGCATAGAGCGACGTGAAGAATACGACTTTTGCCGTAGTATCGGAATTGAGCTAGCACAGGGTTACTTATTCGGTAAGCCTGCCGAATACCCTCGTCAAATGCTAGGTTAAATGATTGGATGTATGACTCCTATCTTGATATTTCCAAAAAGACTTTTCTTCTCAAAGTACATGAACTTGTACTGAAAAGAAAAGTCTTTTTTAGATTATTCCTATCTTTATTTATGAAGATTCAGTAGCTTGCTTAGAAGTAGATGCTACGGTTGGTTCAGAACGAGACTCTTGTAATAAATGCTTGAATTTGGAGGTACAAGCGATAATCAGTATAAATACTATAAGAGCAATACCAGCAATCGTCGTTAGTGTAATCAGATTAAAGTAACGTGCTACAATTCCCCCGGATAATAAGCCTAAAATAATACCTAAAGTAGTTAATGTTTGTAGTATAGAAATCCCTCGACCTCGAAAAGGTTTGGGTGTGATTTTCAAAAAAATAGAAGTGATAGGTAGATTAATCAAAGCATTGATAATCCCGATCGCTAGGCTCCATACATAAATAGGAGAAAGATTTGTAGCATGAATATAATTAAGTGGAGTCACACAGCTCATTAGTATACCAAAAGCAATAATAGTACATAACAAGAGTAGACTAGAATTTAATTTACGTAATAAAAAAGGGCCTATAATTGCTCCTACGACAGCTCCAATTCCTTCTATACTTTGAATCTGACCATAATCGATAGCAGGTAAACGAAATACTTGAAGCAAAATAGAAGTATACGTTGTATCAAATATCCCGGCAACAAACATAAAAGGAATCAAAATCATAAGCAAAAAGAACAGCGAAGGGATACGGTAAACAGTTTTAAGACCGGAAATCATTGATGCCCAGATCGGTTCGTGAGTTACTTTTTCTTCTGGCGTAAGATCAAGTTTGGCTTTGGATACAATAAATGAATTAGCAATCATAATAAATATAATAGAAAAGAGATATGATAAAATATCGAGTACAAAAATCATAGATACTGAAGTAGTGGTTAATAATAATCCAGCAATCGCAGGGCCTATAATGTAGACAGTAAAATAAGTACTTTGACTAATCGACATAGCTTCATTAACATGATTCTCACCAACAATATCGGGAATAAAGGAAGTGCGGGCCGGGTAAAAAATAGTTGTACCGATTCCTTTCAAAAAAACCAAAACAATAAGAGCAAGTGGAGAAGCTATACATAGAATCATAATAATATTGATCACAATTCTGAATACATCCATATAAATCATTACCAGATGCTTAGGAAAACGGTCAGCAATGGATCCTGCAAACAAACCAAAAGCTGTCGTTGCAAACAACTCTGCAAAAATTACTAAACTAATAAAAATAGGATCTGACGAATTGGAACCTATTAGAAAAATGATGGCTGTAGTGGCTATCGCATCACCCAGTCTAGAAAAGACTTGTGCTAGCCAAAAATGAAGAAACGCGGGTATTCGAAATAAAGCTAGCATATTCCATCTCCTTTACGATGCAATATCTTTAGTATATTAACTTGCCTGTACCATCTGATTGAACCTCAAAATGAACGTCATATGAAGAAGATAATGTATTCAATTGCTCAATGATTGAGGTCTGATTACTAAAAGTTGGACAACCTCTACGATAACGTGGTAATTCATGTCCAAGTGAGATAGGATGAATCGCTAAATCTATTAATTTGCCATTATCCATTGTCCACGAAGGCACAAATGATTGCCAGAACTTGAGATTAGCACCAAAGCTAGAAGTACCGTTTTTACTTTTTTTATCCAGTAAGTCTGCAATATTATGGGTATGATTTAAATTTAAATGGTTATAAAAATCAGCTGGTGCTGATTCTACAGTTTCATTTTGAAAAATAAAGTTACCTAATCCATAAAAAATAGGACGTTCTTGATAGATTTCAATACCACGAATATGATGAGGACCGTGACAGATCATAGCATGTGCGCCTTCATCAATACATCCTCTACAGAATTCTTTTAAAAAATCAGCCGGTTCATTCTCATTTTCGTCTTTCATTTCATGGGAATGTACACTTAAAATCACATAATCTGCTTGGCGTTTGGCTTCATGAATAGATTGGTAGATACGCTGGGTATCTATCGGATTGCAACTGGTAAAAGTACCTTCCTGAGAGGGATCATCTACTTCGACAAAATCATACTCACCAAACATAAAAAAAGAATCTGGAAGTTGATCGAGTAAATGTCCATGTTGCATCGCAATATTGATTTCTGCATTAATAGAAGTTACAGCTGTTAATTCTTTTAATTGTTGCATATGAGTAGAGCTGATCTGATGAACAGTGTTGTATCTTAAAGGATTGATACCGGGACGACCAGAACAATCTACACGGCTTTCTCCAGCAATAGCTGATTCATGAAAAGTAGAAGTGACACCAATGACTGCAATACGACCTTGAGGTGTTTCTAAGTATTTGGGTTTACTTGCGGTATGTAGAGTAGAGCCAGCACCGCAATATAATAGATTCAATGCACTGATATATTTTTCAGTAGCTGCCAAACCGCCATAAGAATAATCAAGCATATGATTGTTAGCGATCGATAATATATTAAATCCATATGATTGCAAATGTTGTAAAACCTCGGGAGTTGCTGATGCCCATGTTCCTCCACTTTGAGCAGCAGGGAATCCTTCTTCCATACGGATTGTTGTTTCTAAATTGGTTAATCGTACATCATGCTTTTGAATAAAAGGAACTAACTGTTCCAAAGATAAATGACCGGGAGAAATTCGAGTAATAAAGCTATCACCTGTAGCTACAAAAGATACGGTCGAATTAGACATGAATATACAAATCCTTTCTTTTGGATAAACCAAAGGCTACTGAGTATATCAGTAGCCTTTGTAGAGGTATCCGGTTGGCCGACAGACAAATTAGTCAATGATGATAATACGATCTCTTTTCATAAATTGTCACCTCCCTCACGTAGTATAGGTATATCTATAAATATAAATAGAGATTATATTTTTTCGCAGATATATAACATTTGTGGAGAGTTCATTCGGTATGGACTTCGGTCAAAATCACCAAAAATATCAAGTACTTTGAATCCGCTACTGGATAGCATGAGATTGATTTCAGTGGCGCTAAATAATCTCATATTCAGTCTGTAATTTTTTTCAGGGCCGTCTACAGTAAGCCTTTTTTCTTCAATATGAAGTACACTGGTTGTCGGATCGAAACGGCGCTTTTCTAACATATATTTACCTTCTCCATTGCCAAACCAGGCAAGAGAGTGAAAGTTACGTACCAGATAATCACGGTTAATCAATGTTAAAATAAATTTTCCACCCGAACGTAAGCAACTATGTATCGATTGGATAATTTTAAGATTGTCTTCATAGTCTTCGATATAACCGATAGAATTTTCTAAATTCAGTACAACATCGTAATTTTCCTGACCGACATATTCTCGTCCATCTGCAAGAATAGTTTGTACTTTTCCTTGAGAACGTTGCTGGATCAACTCTAAATATTGTTTGTTAATATCTAATCCTGTAGTGTGAAATCCCATATCAGACAGTTGTAAAATATGTCTGCCGTTACAGCAGAAGAAGTCTAATATATTCGATTCAGTATCAGGATCAATAATAGAAGTCAGAAAATCGATTTGTTCCTGCAAGCCATCTACTAATATTTTTTTATAGACATCTAAATACGATTGATCGAAATAATTCGTGTCATAATCTTCGATAGGTTTTTTGATATCTATGTTATTCATTGGAAGTTAACTCCTTTAGTTTGAATTAAATCCATTTGTTGTAAGTTATTATATCATGGTGATCTGTTTTGTAAATAGTTAATTTCAAATTTTTGGAATCTAAAGGAATATTATGGATATCACCTTAAATTTGATGTGAGATTAAGTAACTTATAAAAGAAAATAAATAAAAACTCATCAATTCACCTCTACTTTTATAAGTAAATTATTACTTATAGCAGTAAAAGTATATTGATGAGTTTGGATAATAAAACGTAATTATCTATTTTGCTTAGCTTTTTAGAGATTTCAACTCTTCATAAGCAGTGATGACTTTATTATAGTCTTCGCTGTCTTTGGCAAATCCTGTTACATCGCTGACGACAGGGCCAAAGCCTTCGGCTTGAATACGTCCTTGTAGTTCAGCAGATTGAGGATCAGCTGTATTGTCATAGTGGAATGCAGCAGCAATCCCTTTGAGCAAATGATCGCGTCCGAGATCAAATTCAGTTGCCATTTTTACAGGGCCTACCAGACGATCAGCTTGTCCTAATTTGCGTAAAGGTTCGCGTCCTACACGAATCACTTCATCACGAATATATGGATTTTTGAAGCGAGTTTCGATTTTATCGATGTATTTGGCATGTTCGCCTGCATCGAAGCCATGTTTTTGTACAAGAGCTGCGCCGCTTTCTTCCATCGCTGGACGTACAATCGCACGTACACCTTCATCTTGAATACTTTGGTCAATCGTTTCTAGACCTTTCAAGAAACCGATATAGGCTGTAATAGCATGACCTGTATTCAGTGTGAACAGTTTACGTTGTACATAAGCAACCAGATTGTCTGTAAGCTTCATACCATCAATTTCAGGTGTACCACCTTTAAGTTTAGGCTCTTCTACAATCCACTCGTGGAAGGCTTCTACACCTACATCTAGAATGCTGTCACCCTGGAAAGGAGGAACGATACGGTCTACAGAACAATTGGCAAAGCCGACATTTTGATCAGCATAGGCTTTACCTTCTTCTGAAAGGTGAGTCAGTACTTGCTCTTGTAGATGACTTGTGGCACCAACCATATTTTCACAAGCGATAATATTCAGTGAACCACCGCCTGCTGTACGTCTAGCTTCAATTCCTTGTGCAATCGTAGGCGCAATAAATTTGAGTACATTTGGCCCTACTGCGGTTGTAATAATGTCTGCACTAGCAATTTCATCAATAATGTCTGTACCATTAGAAAGACAACCAGATACATTGGTAATCGTTTCTACGCTTTTTTCCAGATCAAGAATATGAATCTGGTAGCTTTTTTTCTCATTCAGTTCATTAATCATTTGTTCGTTAATATCTGCAAAAACCACGTGATAGCCTGCATTAGACAATAAAGCTCCGATAAATCCACGACCGATATTTCCTGCACCAAATTGAATCGCTTTTTTCATAATATTGCACCTCCGTAAGTATTTGTAGGATTTCCTTCTGTATATAACCAGAAGCCATCCTTAATGTGTAGCTTATATAAGCAAAAGTAGATATAAACAGGTTAAATCAGCAACGAGATCGCTGCTGATTCAACCGGAATAACTATAGGATTAGATTGAGAATGTGCGATAGATTTCTTCAGCATCTGTGACTTTAGCTAAATGTTGTACAGTCGCTTCATCTTCAATCGTTTCAGCAATTTTAGTCAGGATTTGAAGATGTTCTCCACCTGCACCAGCAATACCGATTACAAGATAAGCAGTACCGCCTTCAAATTCCACACCATTTGGATACTGTAGAACAACAATACCGGATGTTTGAATTTGTTTTTTCGCTTCACCGACACCATGAGGAATCGCTACACCGTTACCGATGTAAGTAGAAGCTACTTTTTCACGCTCATGCATCGCTGCAATATAATCATGTTTGACATAACCAGCAGCAGCTAGCATTTCGCCTGCTTTGTTAATCGCATCTTCTTTCGATGTGCTAGCAAGACCTAATACAATATTTTCTTTACGCAAAATGGTAGAACCTGCGTTAGACGTTGTTGTATCTTGTACCACATGTGGTGCATTGTGACTCAATACATCACTGACTTCTTGTTTCACACCAGCAGCATTATCTGGAATAGAAGAGTCAGGGCTACCTGCTGTAGCTGATTTTAAACGTTCAATCATATCATCATAGATCGGATTGTTAATAAAGTTATCAATCGATACATGCTGTGCATTTGGTGCTTTACCTTTAGCACGGCTTGTTAGATTTTGTTGAGTCACGACGATATCTGCATCAGAAGGAATCGCATCAATCGCTGTATTGGTTACATTGATCGGTAGACCTGCTTGTTGTACTTTTTTGCGGAAAGAAGAAGCACCCATAGCACTTGAACCCATACCTGCATCACAAGCAAATACGATTTTGCGAACTTCACCTGTTTGAAGATCGTTAGCAGATGTCAAAGCAGGACCACCAGCGTTACCGCCAGACTTCATGTTTTTGGAAGCGGCTTGAGCTTTTTCCAAATCTTCATCGCTTGGAGCTTTGCGTAAGAAGATCGCTGAGAAAATGAAGGAGACAATGGCTGCTGCGGCCACACCTGCTAATACAACCAGATGACCACCTTTTGGTGCTAGACCTAAGATTGCAAAAATACTACCTGGAGAAGCAGCACTGGTTAGACCACTACCTAGGATACTATTTGTAAATACGCCAGCCATACCGCCAAGAATAACAGCAACAAACAAGATTGGACGCATCAATACATAAGGGAAGTATACTTCATGAATACCACCAAAGAATTGAATAATGATTGCACCTGGAGCAGAACCTTTAATTGTACCTTTACCGAAGATCCAGTAAGCCAACAATACACCAAGACCCGGCCCTGGATTCGCTTCTAAAAGATAGAAAATAGATTTACCCGTTTCTAGAGATTGTTGCGCACCTAGTGGTGTAAAGATACCGTGGTTAATTGCATTATTTAAGAATAAAATTTTACCTGGTTCTACAAAGATCGAAACCAATGGTAAAAGATTATGAGCAACCAAGAAGTTAACACCTGATTCTACTAGCAAAGTAAATGCTTGTACCAATGGACCGATACCGACAAAGCCCAGAATCGCAAGCAACATACCGATAATACCAGCAGAGAAGTTGTTAACCAACATTTCAAAACCGGATTTTACTTTACCTTCGATCAATTTATCGAACTGTTTGATGACATATCCACCAAGTGGACCCATAATCATTGCACCGATAAACATTGGAATTTCAGCACCGACGATAACACCCATAGCGGCAATCGCACCGAGTACACCACCACGATGATCAGCAACGACTTTACCACCTGTATAAGCAATCAATAAAGGAAGCAAATATTTGATCATTGGATCAACCATTGTTGCTAGTGTAGCATTAGGCCAGTAACCTGTTGGAATAAATAAAGCAGTAAGTAGACCCCAAGCGATAAAAGCACCGATATTCGGCATAATCATAGAACTTAGAAAGCGTCCGAATGCTTGTACGCGATCACGAGCACTTTTTCTTTCTTTTGTAGCTGTCTGCACAGAACTCATAATTGTTCGACCTCCATCATATATTGTTCGATTTTGCGAGTATACAAATCTTTCATTAAGCTAGAAATCTCAGCCGTTAATTCGGCGGCACTACCCGATACGACTCTAGTCACAAATCCAGGACGGTCGATCAATGATTTACTGACTTCGTTAACTGCTTCCAGATAAGACTTACTGCTGTCTTTGGGAGCAAGCAAGACGATCGCTGCATACAGATCAACCGATTGAGAAGCGGCTGATATTGGATGGGCAAATCGCATCACACCTAGAAAAAGCTTAGGCACGACAGATGAACGACAGTGTAACAAAATCAATCCATCTTGCGAAAGAACAGTTTCTCCTAATCGCTCACGTTCATGCAGTTCTTGTTCTAATACATGTGCTCTTTCTGTAGAAGCAGTAAAAGTCGTTGCAATGTGGTGGATCAAGTCACTTACAGAAGTGGAAGTATATCCATCTCTTATCACTAATCCTTGTGTTAAATCTAAGATGCCAGTCAGTGTTTCTTTATGAGTGTTCAATGTTTCGGTTAAGCGTACACTCGGATCAAGCGATTGTTGTTGTACATGTTGTGTATGCTTAGAAGTATCTAGCTTAGATAATGTTTTACGAATATTGATAATGTCTTCTGATGAAAGTAAGGGTGATACTCGTACAGTTGGAATGAGGCTATCTACTTCTACGGTAGAGATAATAATATCAGCACGCTTTTCTAAACGAACAGCTTCTGAAGAAGAAACCACATCAATAATTTGTAGAGCAGGGAATTCACGTTTGACTCGAACAGACAGCAAACTGGATGTTCCCATCCCACTAGCACAAGCGATTAATGCTTTAAATGGTTTTTTCTGAGCAGCAGCATATTCAGACATAGCGCCGATATGCATGGCCATATAACCAATCTCTGCTTCCGGTACTTCTTTGCCTGTAAATTGAGCCAGTAAAGTCGAACACTTGCGAGCGACTTCGAACGTAGGGCCATATTGTTCTTTGATCTGTGCGAGTAGGGGATTACGAATATCTAATCCTAATCGTAGTCGCTCTACCGCAGGTCCAAGATGATTAATAAAGCCTGCGAACAATTTGCTGTTTCCTTTGAGTTCGAATCCGGTTTCACTTTCGGCCATTTTCAGTACATCCCGGGCAAGCTTGACCAGTTCAAAGCTAACGTGCTCATAATACGGATCAGATTCGACGCTAAGTCTTGTTTCAGCGCCTTTGAGATGCATAGTGATATAACCCATCTCATCTTCAGGAATCACAATATCAAAAGACTGTTCTAACTTGATCGCGAGTGTACGTGCAGTCTCAAATTCATTTAGTTGCTTGAGCTCATCCAGTATGCGAGGAGCAATCGTGATGCGTTGCCCTCTTCGAATACGTTCTATCGCCAGCGCTAGATGAACAGCCAGCCCGATATACGCGCTATCGGTTAATTTCATATGCATTTCACGTTCCAGATCACTCAAGTACTGCTGAAGCTGGTTCATCATTCCATCATCAACCAGGTTCAGCAGGCGGTTGCGGATATGGAATTGTACGCGTCCAGGTTGTTCTTCTGTAGGGAAACGGTCACGTACCAGATGATTCAATTGGTATTCGTCTACACTTTCATATAGTAGATGTACCAGTGCAGAACGGATACTACTTTCAGTTCCTTCAATATAGACACCAAGTCCGGGTCTACGAATCAATGTAATCTCAAAAGCTTGAAGCCATTGTTCGATACGATCCAGATCATTACTGAGCGTGCCTTCTGTGACTTTGAACTGTGAAGCAAAGGTGTATAACTTAATCGGTTCTTTGGAAAGTAGAAGTTCACTAATAATGAAGTAATGCCTTTCTTCACGGGTGTAGTCTTTCTTAGGTGTCTGTTCTTCCAGTTCTTGCTGTACGATAGCCAGATGTTCTGGACTACCTTCCAGTGCAAGCCCTGTACCCGGTTTGCGAATCAGGGTTAGCTGTCTTTGATGTAACCAGTCTTCAACGCTCGGCAATTCACGCTTGACCGTTTTCTCACTCACATCTAGATGATCGGACAAGTCCCTGATTGTAATATAGTCACCATGAGAGGCAACCAGAAACTGTAGCATCATTGTGAGGCGAGCGGTCAGCTTCTCCAAAATCGATATCCTCCTTTCCAAAGTCCGATTGAAAACGATATCATAAACATAGGGCTAAGAAATAAGAACTAGTAGTGAATACTTCAAAGTTTAAGGTTTTAACGTGAAGATATCAATTGAAAGATGATACGATTTGTCCTTTGTGTATAAGGGACAAAGGTAAAGAGGGAGTAAATCAGCAGTCCAAAACAAATAATAAAAAAGGATAAATCCAACTACTGTTTTGAAAAAAAGGGTGTATAAAGTCTTACGTATGCTCAAAAATAATTCGACAAAAAGTGATAAATCATTGGAACCAAATACTAAATAATGTATAAACATAAACCTAAATAATACTTGTTGAAACATTTGAATAAAATGTAAAAAAAGTTTGTCTCTTTGAATATCGGAACCTTATTCTCAATACTTAATATAAATTTCAATATTACATATTTTATTGTAAAAAAAGAGCATTACTTCTATTTAAAGTTTGAGCGAAGGAATACTTTAAAATGATAAATGATATGTGTTGTAAGCGAGAGGAGAAAAATGATTACATCCTAAATAAACAATAAAAAAACCTGCTTTCTATAAAGAAAGCAGGCTTCGAGAGAGATCTATCTTCTATATAAATAGATTTTGTTATTGAACAGCTCTCAAAATAACAAAAGCAAAAGCAGGTAATTTTTCTTCTAGACGACCATTTTCAACTTGAAGTGTAGTCTGATCTAACATGTTTTCCCACTTGGATGTTTCTACATCAATGCTAACCGTTACCGGTTCAGAAGAGCTGTTCATCGCAATCACAAATGTATCTTCATCATCAGAACGCTCATAGATCAGTCCGTTATTGCCTTCTTTGGCATGTAAGAACTTAAATGTACCTTGACGTAGAGCAGGATATTGTTTGCGCAGACTGATTAATTGTTGATAAAAAGCAAACAATTCCAAGTCTTGATCCTTCTCATCCCACACCATACAACGACGGCAATCTGGATCGTTTTCGCCTTCCATACCAAATTCGTCTCCATAATAAATACAAGGAGTACCGCTATATGTCATCTGGAAAGTTACCGCTAATTTGAGACGATCTTTGTTACCTTTAGCAAGCGTCAACGCACGCGCAGTATCATGACTATCTAACAGGTTAAAAGATACTTCAGTCACCTGACGAGGGTAACGTGACATCTGTGTACCAATCGCATGAGCAAATGTTAATGCGTCTGTTGTATCTTCGACAAAGAAGTCGGTTACCGCATTTTTGAACGGATAATTCATTACAGCATCGAATTGATCGCCTTGCAACCAAGGAGAAGATTCATGCCAGATTTCGCCCAAAATATAGACGTCTGGATTGATACTTTTCACAGCTTGACGGAATTCACGCCAGAAATGATGATCCACTTCATCAGCAACATCTAAGCGCCAACCATCGATGCCAAATTCTTCAACCCAGTACTTAGCTACATTTAACAGATACTCTTTTACTTCTGGGTTTTCAGTATTCAACTTCGGCATTAATGGCTCAAAATCAAACGTATCATATGTTGGAATACCGTCTTCTACAGCTAGAGGGAATTTACGTACATGGAACCAGTCTTTATATTTAGATTTTTCGCCTTTTTCTTGTACATCGACAAATGGAGCAAATGTTTTGCCAGAATGATTAAATACTGCATCAAACATCACGCGAATGCCTTTATCATGGCACGTTGTAATTAATTTCTTCAACGTTTCTTTATCTCCGAAATGAGGATCAAGTTCCATATAATCTTCGGTATCGTATTTATGATTAGTGGTTGCTTTGAAAATCGGCGTCATATAAATCGCATTGATCCCAAGATCGGTCAAATGATCTAAATGATCGATAATCCCTTGCAGATCACCACCGAAAAAGTTAAACCACTCTGGCTTTTCGCCCCATGGCAATGTGTCTTTCGGATTAATCGAAGGATCTCCATTAGCGAATCGTTCCGGAAAAATTTGATAAAAAACAGCATCTTTCACCCATGCCGGTGGTGTAAATACATCAACTGGATTGATAAATGGAATATCGAATAAACGATCCATTTTCGGTTCTTCTTTACCAAATTTATCTTCGTCCATCCAAATTTCTTCATCATCGTTTTTGAGAAGGAATCCGTATTTGATACGGCGGAAAGGAGGAACTACTTCACATTCCCAATAATCGAACAGATCATCTGTTGCAAAAACATGCATCTGTACGCGTTCTTTGGATTTTTCCCACATGTATTTATCACCAGCAAGAGCCCAGACTTCTTTCACATCCTGCTTTTTAGTGCGTAGACGTAAATGAATCGTTTCACGATCATAAGGATAACCCCAATTCAGCTTGGGACGATGATAGACAGCTTCGATTAACATAGATGTTCCTCCTACATAAGATATGTATTAGACTGCGTATGGTCTATCGATTTATACCCTAAAAAGAATTGTAGGAACCAATTATATAGCGTCTTCATAAGCACATGATTGTAAATCGTTTGACAGAATTTAGTTAAAGGCAAAAAAGGTTACAATAACAAGCGATATTTAAGCTTATTATCGTAACCCAATGGCTAAAGATCAGAAGTTATTTTAAAGTAGTCATCACTATTTATATCAGGATACTTCTATATCATTTGTATAGAATATAGGAATGAAAAGAGAAGTTTACAGATTTTTGGGTAACCACTCTGGACGGTTAGATCCTCTTGGAACAAGTACAGTGTTGTAATGTCCCGGTGTCTCAGACATTTGCACTTGATCGGTCACGCCTTGATAATCTCCACAGAGCGTTTCTGCTGTAAATAAGTCAGGATCAAGATACAGATGCTCATCCGACGAACCTGCTGTTGCATACGCATAATCTTTATCAAAAATACCCATCGACATTAACCATAACGATACACGACTAAGCGAAATGTGTACTTTATAGCTACCGCCTTCTTCTGCACGTCTTGCAAGAGCCGCCATTGCGCCAGCAGCAGCAAGCCACGAGATAATATAGTCATTTACGACTAAAATAGCGGGTAGTTGTGGTTTCTCTGGTGTTCCTTCAAGGCACATAACCCCTGTAACCGTTCCAGCGGTCTGATCGAATCCAACTCGATCTGCCCAGACTCCTTCTTCGCCATGAAGCGAGACAGATACATGAATAATACCCGGTCTTACACTAGCACATTGCTCTGGATCTAGTTCAAATCGATTCAGATAAGAAGGTCTACGATTCGCAAAAAAGATATCAGCGTCTTGTAACAATGCTTGCATTTTGGCATGACCTTGCGGTTCGCCTATTTCTAATATAGAAGAGCGCATACCGACACTAGATGTGTAATAAGTAGTGTCTACTTCCCAATCGGATGGTCGCCAGATATTAAGTACATCTGCTCCTTGTAAAGCCAGTGCCCGTCCGATACCGGCACCTGCAATCACATGCCCCATTCCTAATGCGCGAATACCTTCAAGCGGAGAAGAAACGCCTTGTGACAATGGTTCTGGATCACTTTCGCCGATTTTTTCAATTTGTATAAGGGGTAATTTGGCAACATCAGCGAATGTAGGTTCTTCGATAAATTCTTCTACCGTACGTGCCATCGGCATTACGATACCTACTTTAGCAGCAGCATCTTCCAAATCTTTGGCATTCCATGTAGAGATCGCTTTAGCGACAGCTTCTGGTGTATCTGCACAATCTAATAATTTAAGTGTATTGATTTTGAGCTTAGGATAAGGTTCAAGTGGCATCACCCAGCGATGATCTTTGGTTTCATAAAAGCCAAATTTGAGCGCTTGACTAGGATCAGAAGGGCTAGCAGGTGAATATCCATTGAGTTTCTCCCATTTGCGATCATAAAAAGGAGAGAGACGATGTAAAATTTTACGCAAATCCAGTGAGATGTCTTGTCCTTTACCTCCACGTAGTCGCCACAGGTTAGCAGCAGCAACCGATTTGGCAACCATTCCAATCCCTGCTGAACTAGCCAGACGCAATACGCTAGGTACAATCGGATCTTTCCCTGTAAATGAAATCTCTCCGCCACTATCTGCGGAAGAAAGTCCGATATCTTGCAATACGTTCTCCAATTCTGCATGAATATCAAAATCAGTATGGGTAAGGCGATTATGCTTAGCATCTAAAATACGTTGTTTGATTTGATCGATGGTGTTCATTTCTACATTAGTTGAATTACTCATTGCTTTCACTCCATCCATAAGTAAATGTATACATATAATTATAAACTTACCCAATAGAGGACTCAATAACCAGTGTAATGTGAAATGGGGAGAAAGCCACATATAGTCAATCAGTGTGTATAAAGTGTAATTTTAATTAAGTTGTAACTTTTATTTTTAAATGAAGTCTATACATTTGTGAGTTAAATTAAGATAGAAGTGTACCAAACTGAAAAATGAAGTTCTATCAAACTAATAAAGGATTGAGTAATATTGAATTTTTTTAATATAAAAAGATCAGAGTATTTATTAGCTATAATTATTTTGGTAGTAATGATACTTGCAATGGTATTTTCTTTTTTTAAAAGTGGTGCTGTTGATAGTTGGAGTAAGCCTGATACTCAACAGCAATATTATTTAGGTACTATTACTAAGCTTGAAGAAAAGAATACTCGGATTGATGGGGAAGTTGTCTTCTATGAAATTACATTAGACAATAAGACAAGACATTCTGTATCTAAAAACTCAAAATTTTATAGAAATATAGATAATTATGCTCAAAATGAAAAAACATTAAGTTATACAAAAGTTCGAGAAGAGACAACCATATCTAATATATTTGTAGGTCAGAAAGTTGAATTATGGAAAAGACAATTGAACAATCATTTATCTGAAATATATGAATTAACGGTTATAAAGTAAGTAAAACCCCTGTACAGTTGCACAGGGGTTTCACTTACTTTTATTTTAACTATAGTATATTAAGAATTGCGTTTTAGGATACTTTTGTGATGAGAGAATAGTTCAAAGCTTTGTTGTCCGTGATAAGAACCCATACCGCTATCACCAACACCACCGAAAGGTAGGTAGTGTGAAGTCATATGAGACAATGTTTCGTTAACACAACCGCCACCGAAAGATACAGTGTTGAATACTTGATCTTGTACTTCTTCATCATTGGTGAACAAGTATAGAGCCAGTGGTTTAGGACGATTTGTGATTTCCTCTAAAATAGGATTAAGATCGTTGTATTCAATAACAGGCAAGATCGGTCCGAAGATTTCTTCTTGCATGACTGGTGAACTCCAATCGACATTGCCTAGTAATGTAGGTTCAATAACCAATTGCTCACGAATCGAACGACCACCGATTAAGAACTCGCCATCTTCCAAAAATTTTGCTAGTCGATCAAAGTTACGTTGATTAACGATATGCGGGAAGTTTGGATTTTGAGTTGCATTTTCTGTATATTTATCGTTGATTTCTGCTTGTAATAAAGAAATAAACTCTTCACGTACATCTTCATGTACCAATAGATAATCAGGTGCTACACAAGTTTGTCCTGCATTTAAGAATTTACCACGAGCTAGACGTTGAGCAGCGATTTGTAGATTCGCATCTTTGTGCACGATACTTGGACTTTTACCGCCTAATTCTAATGTAACTGGTGTTAAATGCTCTGCCGCTGCTCTCATCACCACTTTACCTACGCCTGTGCTACCTGTGAAGAAGATATAGTCGAATTTTTCTTTGAGTAATGCTGTGCTAGTCTCTACTTCGCCTTCCATAACAGCAATATACTCGCTAGGGAAAGTATCTGCGATCAATTCAGCAGTTACTTTAGATACCGCAGGTGTTAATTCAGAAGGTTTGATCACTGCACTATTACCGGCTGCCATCGCACCAACCAATGGACCAAATGCTAATTGGAAAGGATAATTCCAAGGCGCAATAATCAAAGCAACACCATAAGGTTCTGGATGAATAAAGCTAGACGAATCTGGCAAAGTAGAAGCAGTAGGTACTTCACGTGGTGCTGCCCATTGCTCTAGATGTTCTAACGTAAAGTCGATTTCGCCTAAAACGATACGAATTTCAGAACCGAACGCTTCAGGCTCTGATTTGTTAAGGTCACTTTTCAAAGCATCCAAAATCGGTTGATGAAATTTCTCGATTGCTTTTTTAAGACGATTTAGCGCTTGAATACGGAAAGTAACATCTTTGGTGTTACCTGTATTAAAAAATTGTCGTTGTTGTTGAACTAACTCATGTGCTGTTGTCATGTGTAAAACTCCTTTAATATCTGTTTTTATAATAAACAAACCAATTCGGCTTGATAGATATGAATAAATTTTCATATTAAATTGTGTTAAATTGAATTATACGCTATTGATCCTATAGTTACAATAACCAAACTTTCTTTAGATGTGGCTAAAGCGACACTTGTCTATAAAGTGGGTATATAGGGTTAACAAGATGCAACATGTTGGAAGCATTACTTATTATTCAATGATAATTAGAAGAGAAGGGGAAGCATATATGCCTGAGCAAAAATTAGATCCGCGTGTGCGACGTACACGCCGTTTGTTACAAGATGCGTTAATCGATCTGATGGATCGCAAACCGTATGCTCAAATCACAATTCAAGATATTACCGATCTTGCCACCTTAAACCGTAAAACATTTTACTTGCATTATGAAACAAAAGATCATTTATTGTATACAACTACAGATGAGATTTTGGGCGAACTGTTTGGCGATGCCAAAGAAGCATCCATTATTAATCCTTCAATAGACGATCTACAACGGTATATTGCGAAAAGGATTTTTGAGTATGTGATCAAATACAAAGAGTTTTTTCGAGTGATGTTTGAACGCAAAGCGAGTATGAATTTTATCCAGTATATGAAGCGGTATATCACTACTTTTTATGAGCAAAAGTTTTCGCGGTTTGACGATGATAAGTTATTTGTCCATAAAGATGTGATCGCTAGTTATATTGGATCAGCGTATGTAGGAGTCATTTATTGGTGGTTAGACAATGATATGCCGTATACACCGGAGAAAATGACCGAGCAAATGATGGAACTTAATTCACGCGGGCCGATTCAGATTATTCGTATGTATGTAGAAGAGGAAAAGTAGCAGACAGACCAAAAAGGCAAATCCTGCTCTTCAAAGTGAAAAGAGGATTTACCTACCGTATTCATTTAGCTCCCAGTTATAGAGGAGCTGTAACTATCGATTGTGGTGTGATTGCTGAATCGTTAGCGACAGTCGTAGTGCTTGCGTTATCACGAACTTTGGTAAGCAGACGACGCAACAGAACCAGTTCTTCTGCTGAAATGCCATCTACCAGTTCTTGTCCGACTTCTTCCATCACAGGGCAGACTTCATTTTCAAGTTGTGCACCTGCGGGAGTAAGATAGATTTTGAAGCAACGTCGATCATCAGTACATGTAATTTTACGGACAAAACCTTTATTTTCTAAATTAGAGATCATGCGCGTAATATTGGTTTTGTCTTTTCCTAAGCGCTCACCAATTTCATTTTGCGTAATGCCATCTTTTTTCCATAACAGCATCATAATAAAATTTTGCTCGGGCGCCAGGTTAAATGGAGATAATTTATTTTTAATATGACCGGAGATCGCTAGATGGACATCACGAATCAATACGGTATAACTCTTTTCTACGTCATAAGGCATATCATTCACCTACTGTTTTAGTTGTTATAGCAACCTTTTGTGCAAAAATAGCCTATCACTTGTAACCGTTATTGTCAACGAAGCTATTCACAAGTAGCGGCAAAATACCGATAATAAATTGACGGAATAAGTAATGTTCATTCTGAAACTTTCATTTTTATCCTTGACATTGTTCGACACAAGGTCTATTGTGGATTTTGTAAACAGTGTCTGTCACAAAAGAGACACAACGACGGATTGACTTTAAAGCGAGATTTGGATATGCAACGACTTCTTTTATGTAAAGTCGTACATAATGAAAAATGCTCG
Source organism: Paenibacillus kyungheensis (assembly GCF_028606985.1). NCBI lineage: Bacteria > Bacillati > Bacillota > Bacilli > Caryophanales > Paenibacillaceae > Paenibacillus > Paenibacillus kyungheensis. The sequence continues at coordinate 458,094 of NZ_CP117416.1, forward strand.
TTTATTTTTTGGCGATATAGTTGCTATATCAACCGTATCTTTTCAGCAAGAATGAAAACACCACATGTCACGTAGATAAAATATACCCGTACGATAAAATAGAAACTGTGTTGGAGTAGGGTACTTTGGAGGAGAAACGAATGGAAGCAATGACTTTTGTATTGTTCGGCTCAACAGGGGATTTAGCAAAACGTAAAATTTTCCCTGCTTTGTATAACTTGTTTGTAGATAGCAAAATGCCTGAAGCTTTTTCGGTAATTGGTTTAGGAAGAAAATCGTTCAATGATGCTACATTCCAAACTTACGTAGAACAGGCGTTAGAAGAATTTTCACGTAACAAACCAGAAAATCGCGAATCTGTAGATGCTTTTCTTCGCTCGATTCGTTACCATATCTTAAATGTTGATGATACAGCAGGTTATCAAGAACTGCTCAAAATCGTTGAAACTCGTGAAGCTGAATTAAATATTCCGCAAAATCGTATGTTCTATATGTCAGTCGCTCCTGAATTCTTTGAAGTGATTGCTACTAATATCAAAGACAGCGGACTTGGAACAACAACAGGTTGGAAACGTCTAATCATCGAAAAACCATTTGGACATGATCTTTCTTCTGCTCGTCAGTTGAATGAACAATTAAGCAAAACATTTGCAGAAGAAGAAATTTTCCGTATCGATCACTATTTGGGCAAACCAATGGTGCAAAATTTGGAATCTTTAGCTTCTACCAATCCAGCGATTCAAGCACTTTGGAACAACCGTCATATTGCTAATGTACAGATTACAGCAGCAGAAACAGTGGGTGTTGAAGAACGTGCAGGATATTACGATCACACAGGTGCGATTCGTGATATGATGCAAAACCATATGTTGCAAGTGTTGATGATGACTGCAATGACATTGCCTGCTGGTCATACCGTAGACGATGTACGCTCTCACAAAAAACATATCGCTCAGTCGTTACGCTCCATTTCTAAAGAAGATGCGCACAAACATATCGTACGTGCTCAATATAGTGCTGGTGAAAGCAATGGTAAGGCATTAGCTTCTTATCAAGATGAGCCAGGAATCACTCCAGGTTCAATGACAGATACATTTATTGCTGCTCGTGTATGGGTAGACGATTTCTCTTGGCAAGGGGTTCCTTTCTATATTCGTACCGGAAAACGTATGAAAGAGAAATCAACTCGTATCGTAATTGAATTTAAAGATGTAATGAAAAATGAAGATATCTGTGTAGCTTGTGATGCTCAACCGAATATGTTGGTGATCAGCATTAATCCAGATCAAAAAATCACGCTACAATTAAATCATAAAAACGTCATCACTGGTCGTCTTGAGCCAATGACAGCTGAATTTAAAGTAGGATCAGACAATGAGCCTGAAGCTTACGAATTGTTAATCTATGATGCACTACGTGGAGATGCAACATTCTTCGCTCACTGGGATGAAGTTGAATTGTCCTGGCAGTGGGTACAACCGATCCTAGAAGCATTTGCAGATAACGATTTGCCAATTCATCATTATGCAGCAGGTACGTATGGTCCTGAAGCTTCTAATGAATTGCTTGCTGTTGAAGGATTCCAATGGTTAAAAGATCAACCTGTTCAAGCTTCTGCTCCTGTAGCAGTCGTTTAACAGATACCATAAAATGGGTAATACGCTCTGGTATATGTTTTACAGAGCGTATTCTACATGTGATCTAAAGCTAAAATTTGGCTTTGTAGATATAGATCAATAGAGAAAAGACTTATGGATAGTGAGTAACAACTACTTTTACAAAAAAGACACGGAGGGTTACACAATGAAAATCGGATTAGTTGGATTAGGAAAAATGGGTATGAACCTTGGACAAAACTTAATGGATCACAACCACGAGGTTGTTGCATTTGATTTGAACAAAGAAGCAGTAAAAGAAATCGCTGATCTTGGTGCAACACCAGCATATACATTAGCAGAAGTGGTATCTAACTTAGAATCTCCACGTATCTTATGGATCATGGTTCCTCATGGTGTTGTTGATTCCGTACTAGGCGAGATCGCTCCATTGTTAAATGAAAATGATATCGTGATCGAAGCAGGTAACTCTCACTATAAAGAATCGATCCGTCGTTATAACGAATTGAAATTAAAAGGTATTCGTTACATGGATGCAGGTACTTCAGGTGGTATGAGTGGTGCTCGTAACGGTGCTTGTTATATGGTTGGTGGCGACAAAGAAGCTTGGGATGTAGTTGAACCAGTATTCCGCGATACTTCTGTTGAAAATGGCTTCTTGTATGCAGGCGAATCAGGTAGCGGTCATTACTTGAAAATGGTTCATAACGGTATCGAATACGGTATGATGGCTGCAATCGGTGAAGGATTTGAAGTATTAGAGAAAAGCCCGTACGATTTCAACTACGAAAAAGTAGCACGCGTATGGAACAACGGTTCTGTTATCCGTTCATGGTTAATGGAATTGACAGAAAACGCATTTGCAAAAGATGGTAACTTGGAAGAAATTCAAGGAATCATGCATTCTTCTGGTGAAGGTAAATGGACAGTAGAAGAAGCAATGGATCTACAAATGGCAACTCCAGTTATCGCATTGTCTCTATTGATGCGTTACCGTTCTCTAGACAACGATACATTTACAGGTAAAGTTGTTGCAGCTCTACGTAACGAATTTGGCGGACACGCTGTAGAGAAAAAACAATAATCTAGCGTTTGGCAAAATAAAAGCGACGTCTTCTAGTACAATAGAAGAATGATTTTTACGAAGCAAACCCCAAAGACACTTCATATGGATAGTTATTTTATAGCCAGTAGGTTATAAAATGATTTTCCTGAGAGGTGTCTTTTTATATATAACAAAAAATACATATAAATTTGGTATATAACATTGACGTTAACGTGAGATAGTAGTATTATAGTTACATAACTTATATGTAATTATTTTTATATAAAAGATATATGAGTACAAACAAAGTGAGGGATGACAGATGACTCTCTACAAGATTGATGAAGTCGCTACTGCCTGTAACTTAACGAAGCGTACACTGCGCTATTATGAAGAGATTGGGCTTGTTTCTCCTCAACGTAGTGATGGTGGAACAAGGTTATACAGTCAGACAGATATTGATCGGCTCAAAAAAATTATCAATGCTCGCGATGTGCTAGGCTTCTCGCTTCAAGAATTACAGCATTATGTCAAAGTAACCGAGATGCTCAATGATCAGCGCGAGCAATACCGCAACACTACGGATGAAGAAGAACGTCGTCAGCAATTGATCGAAATGAATAAGACGTTAGATCAACAGCTACATATGGTGGATGAGAAGTTAAACCGTATCTATGCGTTCAAAGCCGATGCAGAATTATTGCGTCAACGGATTCAAGAAGGATTAGCTAAATTAAATTAATGGTTTCCAAGGAGGAATACATCAATATGAGTACCAAAACATCAACTTTAAAAGAACTGCCTGAACGTGGCGGGTTGTTTTCTCAACCTAAAGCAGTCTGGGCTGTTGCTTTTGCTTGTGTGATTTCATTTATGGGTCTGGGTTTAGTTGACCCTATTTTGCCAGCAATCGCTAATCAATTACATGCAAGTAAAAGTCAGGTATCGTTACTATTCACCAGTTATAATCTGGTTACCGGTCTTGCGATGTTAATCACAGGTTTTGTATCCAGTCGGATCGGGGTTAAATGGACATTATTAAGTGGTATTTTGCTTATTATTGCATTCTCAGCATTAGGTGGAGCATCTGATACGATTGCTCAAATCGTTGGTTTCCGCGGTGGATGGGGATTAGGTAATGCGTTATTTATTGCAACAGCGTTATCGGCAATTGTGGGCTTATCGACATCAGGTACAGCCAAAGCGATTATTTTGTATGAAGCAGCACTTGGACTAGGTATTTCAGTCGGTCCTTTGCTTGGTGGAGAATTGGGTTCGATCTCTTGGAGAGGTCCTTTCTTCGGTGTTAGTGTATTGATGGTTATTGGTTTCTTATTTATTTTATTCGTTTTACCGAAAATTCCAAAACCAGCTAAACGCAGTTCACTCGCTGATCCGTTCAAAGCACTTAGCTATCCAGCACTCAAAACATTAGCGATTGTCGCTTTCTTATATAACTTTGGTTTCTTTACATTGATGGCTTATTCTCCTTATGTCATGGGATTGGATGAACATGGACTAGGTTATGTATTCTTTGGATGGGGAATCTTGCTTGCTTTTACTTCTGTATTTGTAGCTCCTAAATTGCAAAGTCGCTTTAACTTAGCTGCTTCGATGGGTGTAATGTTAACCCTATTTACACTGGATTTGTTAGCAATGGGTATCGGTACATTTATGGGTTCACCAACAACTGTTATTGTGGCTGTTATTGTCGCAGGTATTTTCTTAGGAATTAACAATACGTTGATTACAACGGCTGTTATGGAATCCGCTCCTGTAGAACGTTCGGTTGCTTCAGCATCATATAGCTTTGTTCGTTTCTTAGGTGGTGCGGCTTCTCCGTGGTTAGCAGGTAAATTATCTGAATGGTACAATGCACAGATGCCATTTTACTTTGGTGCATTAATGGTATTTATCGGTGTATTGGTATTGATTGTACGTCGTCGTCACTTACGTGATATTGATGTATCTCATGCTCACTAATCTTAGGTTCTATATCTAATGTTTGATTCTATATAATAGAAGGAAGAGGATAATCATGACCAATATTCAATCACAAGAACAGATGCCGACCGGTTCCGTATTTCGTAAAATATTAGTAGCTGTAGACGGATCAGAACACGCAGATCGAGCGTTGCAAAAAGCGATCGAATTGATCCAAGCTTTATCGAGCCAACCTTCACTTACAGCAGTTCATGTCAATCCAGTGATGATGGTTGCTGAACCACCATTAGGTATTGATGTCGATGCCAAGTTAAATGAAGAAGGGCATGAAATGACAGAACCTTATCGTCAGGTACTTGATCCTACAGGTATTCAGTATGATATTAATTACCAGACAGGTGATCCAGCGACGATTATTTGCGACTTAGCAAATAGCCAGAATTACGATCTAATCGTGATGGGAACTAGAGGCATGAGTAAAATGTCTGAATTATTTCTCGGTAGTGTCAGTCACAAAGTGATCCAGCATGCGAACTGTCCGGTATTGACTGTAAAATAACGCACAGCATACAAATAAATATCTAATACAAGCAAAAGAGCTATACGATCTGATTATTCAGAAGTATAGCTCTTTTTGGTATATGGAATGGATAACGATATGGAGTAAGCAGATAGATTAGTTATCAATTAGCCAACATCTTAGCCAGTATCGTTTTAGCAATGATCACAGGTAGAATAGCTTCATTATTATTCTATTAACGATCTACTGGATTACTTATCTTGTGGCTGAGTAGAAGATGGGAAATAAGAACCTGCTTGCAGTTCACTCAAAAAATATTGTAGCCGATCTTCCTGTTCATGTATCAGCCTTTGATGAAGCAGACTATATAGTGACTTATTCCGATGATATCGCAGTAACAGAATAAGACAGCAATCTCTCTTCAGAAGTAGGATAACTAACATTTACGAGGACTTCTGATCCGTATACTGCGGATTAGGCTACTGATAGTAAATATGGTATTCTTACTTCTGGTTCTGCTTTTAGAGCAGTCATTCTGTTTATAATATAGAGAAAATAGAATTGGAGAGATGATCGGATGAAACTGGTTCCCCCTCAGTCATTTACGTATCGCGGAGGAGCAAGGGCTGCTCTACTGTTACATGGATATACTGGCAATACACTGCATGTCCGCAAACTGGGACGTTTCCTGAATGATAGAGGGTATACCTGTCATGGCCCGCTGTATAAAGGACACGGCAGTACTCCAGAAGAACTGCTACACACCAAACCTTCGGAATGGTGGAAAAGTGCTGTAGACGGTTATGAATATCTAGAGCAGGAAGGGTATGAAGAGATCGCTGTAGTTGGTGTATCACTGGGCGGTGTATTCTCCCTGCGACTGGGTACTCTATTTCCCGCCAAAGCTATCGTCTCGATGTGTGCACCTATACGTGAAAAAGACAATGAAGATATTCTCAGACGGGTACTGGAATATGCCCGCTGGTTCAAGTCTATCGAAGGCAAAGAAGAGACACAGATTGAGAAGGAACTGATAGAGCTAGCTGAAGAACCTCTGCACAGTCTGGATCAATTACGTAAACTAATATCCTCTACCGCTAGTCAGGTAAAGCGTATCTCTGCACCGACCATGATTATGCAGGGTGAGCTTGATGAAGACCTTTATCTAGAGAGTGCCCGGATTATTTATGAAGATCTGACTATGCCGATCAAGGAGCTGAAATGGTATGACCAATCCGGTCATATTCTGACGATGGACAAGCAACATGATCTGGTCTTTGAGGATGTATACCGATTTCTGGAAAGTCTAGAGTGGGATGCAGCGTCGAGTTCGGGAGAGTAAGAAGAAAGAATATGTAATATAGCTGTATAAATGAATATCTAATACCAGCAAAAGAGCTATACGATCTGATTATTCAGAAGTATAGCTCTTTTTTTGATATGGGTAGTTGATAACGATTTAGAGTGAGCAGATTAGTTTGTTATGACTTAGACGACATTTTAGACAACATCGCTATTAGGAATGATCACTGGTAGAACAGCTTCAATACCATTACGAATCTGCTGACAAGAGTATTCAAATTTGGTCTGCTCTTCCGCAGTCAGTTGAAGTTCGATAATTTCTTTGATACCTTCGCCGCCGATAATGGCAGGTACACCTGCACAGACACCATATTGTCCGTATTCTCCTTCTAATATAGAAGAAACAGCAATAATCCGTTGTTCATCATTAAGAATCGAACGGGCGATATACGCAAGTGCATTGCCGATACCGAATTGTGTATTGCCTTTGCGGGTAAAAATCTCCCAGCCTGCATCTTTGGTTTTGCGAGCGATATCATCCAGATTCAGATCTGGAAAACGAGCGGTATGTTGATCTAAAATATGCAATAGCGGCTTACCGCCAATCGTAACATGTGACCATGCGACAAATTGAGATTCTCCATGTTCGCCAAGTGCATATCCATGTACACTGCGTGGATCGATCGAAAACACATCAGAAAGTAGCGTTTTGAGGCGAGAAGAATCGATCGATGTACCTGTTCCGATCACACGTTCACGTGGAAAGCCTGAAATTTGCCATACTAGATGAGTAATCACATCTACAGGATTAGCCGCGACAATAAATACACCGTTAAATCCACTCGCGACAATTGGTTCTGTAATTTCGCGAGCAATCGCGGCAGTCTCATGCAAAATATTCATCCGGTTATTTTGCCCGGGTATCGGATTAGCTCCGGCAGTAATAATCACAATATCCATATCTCCACAATCTTGCAATGTACCTGCATAGACTTTGGTACGGTGAGAGGTGAATTCCATGCAATGTGACAAATCCAATGCTTGGGCTACTGCACGTTCATGAGTACGTCCGATCATCATAATCTCATCACCGATAGATTGATTAATCATCGAATACGCACAACCTGCTCCTACCATTCCAGCACCTACGATAGCCACTTTTCTTGATTTTCTACGCATAGCTAACCTCCTGCTTCTTTTCATATACAATGTAATATTGGCTGATCTATATTTAATAAAATACAACTAAAGTGCATTTCAATGTCAATTAACTATTCATGATCACTTATAATAGTACTTTATTTTGCTTATTATTAACAGATGTGTCATGAAACTTAACTTAATATTTATTTGAAATGAACAGAATGTGATAAAAGTGTGAATACGCGATACAATAGTCGTTTAAGGGTAATAACAAATAGTAAGCAAAACAAGGAGGAATAAATAATGTCTACTATTCAAAATGAACGCATTCTACTGGCAAGCCGTCCAAAAGGTGTGCCAACTGCAGAAAACTTTACGATTGATCAGCAACCACTAGAGGACGCTAAAGAAGGTCAATTGCAAATTCAGACTTTATATATATCAGTCGATCCTTATATGAGAGGACGAATGAGTGAAGCGAAGTCTTATGCTGCTTCTTATGCTCTAAATGAACCTGTTAGTGGCGGTTCTATCGGTAAAGTGTTGCAAAGTAACGATTCTCGTTATCAAGAAGGCGATATTGTAGTCGGTGGATGGGGATGGCAGCGATATGCTGTTGTCGATGCAGACACTTGTCGCAAAGTCGATCCAGAACTGGCTCCAATCTCTACAGCTGTCGGTGTACTAGGTATGCCTGGACTTACTGCTTACTTTGGTACACTTCGTATCGGTAATCCACAACCAGGCGAGACGCTAGTTGTCTCCGGTGCAGGTGGTGCTGTAGGGATGTTAGTAGGACAGATTGGTAAAATCAAAGGTTGTCGTGTAGTAGGTATCTCAGGTTCAGAGGAGAAAAATCGCTATCTATTAGATGAACTTGGATTTGATGCTGTAATTAACTATAAAGACGAGAAGCCTGTGCGTGAAGCATTGGAAGAAGCTTGCCCGGATGGTGTTGATATTTATTTTGATAATGTCGGTGGCGAAATCTCGGATGCTGTTATTGATCTACTTAATACCAATGCACGTATTCCATTATGCGGACAGATTTCTCTATATAACAATGAGAAACCAGATATCGGCCCACGTATCCAGCCTACTTTGCTCAAACGGACAGTATTGCTTAAAGGATTCTTAGTTGGTGATTATGCAGCCGATGCAGCCGAAGGATTGAAAGAAATGGGCAGCTGGGTAAAAGAAGGCAAGCTGAAATATCGCGAAAATGTAATAGAAGGTTTTGAAAATACACCGCAAGCCTTTATTGGATTATTTAGTGGTGAAAATCTAGGTAAACAATTGGTCAAAGTGACTGATTAATGACATGCTAGATCATTTATAAAATAATACAATCTGCAAAACAATATATGAATATATCAAAAAACCGGCTTCTATTTTGTAGAAATCGGTTTTTTATGTGTTGATATAGATTATTTAGACAACGGAATAGCAGAATCTGACGTCATTTTGCGATATTGACGGTACATCGATATTCTCCAATGTAGTAGTGTGCCAAAAGCCAGAATAAAAAACACACCTGCTGTTTGCGGAATCGAAATATACTGCTCGATAAATCGGTGTAACAGTAAACGGATCATTAATAGACCAATTAAAATAAACAGAAAACTTTTGGAGCGTTGCACAACGATATCTGTACCTGATCGTTCAAACTTGGTACCGCGAATCAAAGGATACGAAAAAATAAACCATCCGGCTAAAAAAGCACCTAAAGCCCATATCCAGGACACTCGAAAATCAGCCACAACAAACATAAAAAAACCAGTACTCATTCCCATAGGCGGGATCAGAATTTTTTTGGCATTGACCGGTCTGTGATTAGTACGAGAACGTACCAGAATAGCGGTTATCGCAATCACTAACAGACCTACAGTTGATCCGATCTGTAAAAATGAGGGACTAAATTGTAGCATAATAAAGGTCAAACCCCTCTTCTGCAATTAAAATGGAATTACGCTTTCATTATATCATATTACCAGTCGTGATCGTTGTTATCAAAGTCTGTAAAGTGGTCTATTTTGTTAAAATTTTACTTATAGTGTGAAAGACCTACAACAATAAAAAGCTGTTTTGTCGAAATAGTAAAATATAGTAAAATGTAAAGAAGATAAATCAAAGTATACTCGCTCGGCAGATCTGTATCATGTTCGATAATCTGTTACACCAAAGGGGAATACAGTGAAATGACAACATATCAAATTTTAATCGCAGAAGATGAACCAGCTTTACGATTTTTGCTACAAGAAACGTTGGAAGATGAAGGGTACAATGTGATCGAAGCAGAAGATGGTAAGCAAGCTCAAGACAAACTATCCAGTCACCCTTTTGACCTTGTTATTTTGGATTATATGATGCCTGAAGCTACAGGGATCGAAGTCTGCGAATGGTTACGTCAAAGTGGCGGAGTCAATGCGAAAAAGCCTGTTATTTTACTGACAGCCAAAGCACAGGAGAAAGATCGGATTCGTGCGGAGCAAGCAGGAGTATCTCTATATATGTCCAAGCCATTTAGCCCGCTACAATTGATGGATGCAGCCGAAGAATTACTGTCAGCCAGTGGAGGCGATGAATAATGAATCCAGCCCGCGGGGGTCTGGCACGCCGGGTCGCTTTATGGACGATTGTTCTTTTTTTGGTGTTTGGCATTATCATTTTTGCTGTTGAGTGGTTTTTTAAGCAACAGACCGCAGATATTACCAATGATATCAATACACATCTTAATCAGCAAAATCAGATTCAAGATATGGATGAAGATTATCGTACAGCAGTGTCTGATTTCCGGGCATATCTGGCTTATGATCGCAATGAATTTTTATTGGAAGCCGAGACAAGTCGCGATGAATTTGTAAAGCGTTTGGATACATTTAAAAAAGCTCAGACCGAAGATTCACGTCTGGATGAATTATCACGCAAAAGCACAGAATATTTTAGCTATTTTCCAGTGATGCAAGCACTCAAACAGCAAAATAATCAAACTGAAATCAATCGTATTTCACAGACGATCACTACTTCTCTGGTGCAATCGGTCAATAGCGAATTAGATCGGTTAATGCAGATTGAACGCCAAGAAGTGAACGATCTGATTGCCAAAAGTAAACGTATCAATTCTTTGATCCTATTTGTACCGTTGGTGTTGATTTTGTTAGGACTGGGAACTGCTGTTATATTGATTCGTTATTTACGCAAATCGATTATTCATCCGATCGCCCAGATGGAGCAAGCAGTAGAGCGGATAAGTAAAGGGGAATATATTCATTTAGAAAATACCTTTTCGCAGGACGAGATTGGTGGGCTTGTTGCTGGTATTAATCATATGAGTGATCAGTTGAAAGAACGCCATCAAGAACTGGAAGAAAGTCTGCGTCAAATGGGAGAACAACACGACGAATTGGAAGCTCAGAATGAAGAAATTATGATGCAACAACAAGAGCAGGAAACGATCTTGGAACGGTTGACCGAGCGTGAGACACAGTTACAATGGATCAATTCGTATCAAGAAAAACTAACGGGTTTTGCGCAGATGAATGACTTTTTAGAAAGCAGTCTGCGTGCGTTGATGCAAGCAACACGTCATGATGCTCTGATGCTGGTTATTCAAGATGAGATCGGCAACCCTGCTTCTTCACGTATGATGTATTCGATTGGATGGCCACATACGATACATGGAGAAGCTATTGATCATTTATTTGGGCCCGCATTACAAGTATTAGAAGAAAAGTCTCCTATTGTGCGTAGCCGTACTCTCAGCACCGAAGAAAAAGGAGTTCATCAAGGATATGAACGTGCAGACGATCATTATTATCCTATTTTTAATGAAGAAATGAATGTACTGGGGTTTGTCCTATTTACAACGTACGGTAGTCTGATGGTGCATATCAAAGATAAATTGATGACAGAAGGACTAATCGGACAATTTGGACTGGCATATCAAGCGCAACTTGCAAGTGAAGAGCGGCGCAAGCAAAGTGTTCGTTTGGAAGAACTTAATACAGAGTTGGAATTGGAAAAGCGGATGCTCAAGCAGCAACGGGATACGATTCAGCAAATTATCGATTCTCTGCATGAAGGCTTGGTACTTTGCGATCCACAAGGAACGATTTCATTTTGCAATCAACAGGTAAGTCGTGTCAATCCAGAACTGATCACAGGCGCTAATATTACCTCACTCACAGAATATCTGGATCATCATACAGTAGAACACACGATGTTGAGCGAGCAGATTCAGCAGTTGCTGACCGAAGAAAGCAAAGAGTGGAAAACGCAGTTCTCTCTCCAAGGACGTGACGGATCTATTTATTATATGGAAATGTATATGAATATGATCAAAGGTATGAATTTAGAAAATTATCATCTATTTGTATTCCGCGACCGCACCGAAGAAGAACAAGCGGATCAATTGAAAAATGAATTTGTAAGTATTGTCTCGCATGAATTACGGACTCCGCTGGCGAGTATTTTGGGATTTGTGGAGATATTGCTTCATCGTGAAGTCAAACCGGAAAAAGCGAAAAAATATATGGAAACGATACATGGAGAAGCTAATCGCTTATCCAATCTAATCAGTGATTTTCTGGATCTCCAACGGATGGAATCAGGCAAGCAAAATTACACGCTGGTTCCATTTGATCTGAATCCGATTGTGCAAAGTGTAGCCAAACAATGGGATAACAAACAAGGATATACGATTGGAATTGATGTACCTGAAGGAGTATGTCTGGTACGCGCAGATAGTGATCGGATTACACAGGTTATGCATAATTTGATTAGTAATGCGATTAAGTATTCACCGGGGCAAGAACGTGTCGATGTTCGCTTAGTGGATGGAGATACGCACTGGATTGCAGCCGTACAAGATTATGGTCTGGGTATACCCGAAGAATCCAAGCCTCATATGTTTGGTAAATTTTATCGTGTAGACAATTCAGATCGTCGTCAGATCGGTGGCACAGGCTTAGGGCTTGCGATTGTCAAAGAAATCGTAGAAGACTTAGGCGGAGAAGTGTATTTCGATTCTATATTAGGTCAAGGCAGTACATTTTATATTAAATTGCCCAAATTCCATCTGCGTGCACTGGATGACAAAATTGTGGTACTGGAAGACGATGAAAATCTAGCTCGTCTGATTGGGGCTACGTTTGAAGAACAAAATTACGAAATTTTGCGTATGGATACCGCAGAAGAAGCATTGCTTGCTCTAGAGTATAGTCAGCAACCGCCTTTATTGTGTCTGGTCGATGTACAGCTACATGGTTCGCAAAATGGATGGGACTTTATTCAAGCGCTCAAAAATGACAAAGCGTATCGTCATGTGCCTGTGATTATCTCGTCAGCACTAGATCAGCCGGACAATTATGCCGAGACATCGAATGAGCGCTATTTACAAAAGCCATTTAGTGTAGAACGGTTGTTAGAGTTAGGAATGAACTTAATCCATAGTGATACGAAAAGTACAGGATTGGTTGTAGCGATGCAAAATGAAGATACTGTCAAAACAACTTTGCAAAAAAATGGACTTGGAGAAGCTGAATTACAGCTTAATGAAGATTTTATTCAAGTGGATTGGATTAAAGAAGATACCCCGCCTCATGAGTAATTTGTAAATGATACAAACACCTTCTGCTTGTAACGTCGACTGAACAGGATGAAGTAGATCTACAGCGACTGAAGTATGAAGGTGTTTTTGTTATGAGCTATTTATAGTTATGATTTACTCTATTCATTTTATATGATATTATCGCAATACTACATATAACAACCGATTTATTTCGCTTAAATGCATCATGATTTAAATTTATTTAGCGATATAACCTTGAAATTAAAGGAGTGAACATTCATGGATCAGGTGGATCAACATATTCTACTCTGTCTACAAACCCAAGCACGTATTTCAATGACCGAACTAGGGAAAGAAGTAGGGCTGTCTCAACCAGCAGTAACGGAACGAGTACGTCGGATGGAAGAGAGTGGAGTGATTCAGCAATATAGAGCCATAGTTGCACCGGATAAGATTGGCAAATTGACAACAGCGTATTATTTATTCCGCGCGAATGATGGAATATCGTTTGTTCAGTTTTGTCAGGAGACGGCTCAGATCGTAGAATGTCATCGAGTTAGTGGAGATTACAATTATTTGATCAAAGTGGTGACCTCATCTATTATGGATTTGGAACCGTTCGAAAATTGCATTACCAGCCACGGTTCATACACCACGTTAATCACACTTTCTTCTCCTATCGATCACAAATCTCTTGTACCTACTATGAGCAAAGATCAGCAAACGATCTAACGTTGTTTGGTGTTAGCCAAAAAAGGATCTTGTAGAGACAAGATCCTTTTGCGTGCTATACACTCTTCTAGTAGTGATTATGATGTATCTACGGCGTCTCTAATGTACTGCGACGATGTTGATGATGCCATTGTTCATAGATTCCACCTATTTCAGAAAAGGCTTGATTGGCTTGTTCTGCAATAGATATTTCATCTGTAGTTGTATGAAAAGAATCCTGTTGACGCTGTAATCGATCGGTATGTAGAATCAGTTGAATCGTATCTTCCAAAATCCAGTACACCACATCATCTACATCGGTCGTAAGTTTGTTGAGCATTTGCACATTGCGTTCGTACATTTGTAATACATATCCTTCGTCTGTAATCTGAACATACGGAGAAAGTTCAAATCGCTCTTGATCGAAAAAAGGAGCACGTACCCATTTCATATGGTGCTGTTGATTATAGATCGTTGTTTTCTGAAGTAGTGTTGTGATCTTTTCTATAATTTGATGGGCATGATAGATCATGATAACAAGAACCTCATTTCTAGAGCTTGAGTATAGCTCGGGTGTCATTTTGTCTTATCTACTATAGTATAAATAAATAGAATGATTGCTTCAATCTCATCAAATAGTTACAAAATCTCAACCTGCAATCGCTTTCACATCTAGTCATATGTATGTTTTAATAGATATACATCACAATTTATAGCCAAAGGAGTGTCTACAGCAGATGCAAATCTCTTCTTTTTTACTGCCGAAAGAACAAGTCGCTTATATTCCTTCGACAATCTCGATGTTTGAAGCATTAGAAATATTAGAAAGTCATTTTTATACAGCATTGCCGATTATCGATGAATCTGGACGATATGTAGGTACTCTTTCTGAAGGGGACTTATTATGGAAACTCAAAAATACATGCAATCTTGATTTTGAAAAAATGCGTGAGATTCCTGTCTATGATATTCAAAAGCATGTTCGCAATGAAAGTGTTATTATTACAGCCGCAATGGAAGATATGTTATCGCTTGCCGCAGATCAGAATTTTGTACCTGTGACAGATACCAAAGGAATATTCCTCGGCATTATTCGCCGTAAAGATATTATTGAATACTATAATGACAATATTACAGACTAAATAGTCTGTAGATACTTATCGTATAACCGTATATCATGTACGAGTGCAACATCATACAAGCCTAACTGCTCCTATCGAATAAGCAGTTAGGCTTGTATTTGTTATGTGATCCAGAACCAGATTATTGACTGAAATCAATCGTTGCAATCGAAGCGCCGATACCGAGATCATTCGGATTATTGGCTCCACGTGGTTGATCAAAATTACTGATATATAATGTATTTCCTACAAAATGAAGACTGGCAGGGAATTCTAAAGGCCCATTGTTATTATTGCTAGCGATATCGCTGACCTGTCCATTCAGGCTTACGCGTACGATAGCATTACGTTCATTAGCCGCTACATAGATCGCTCCATCAGGGCCAAAGTTCAAGCCGTCTGCTCCATATAATAGCGGGCTTTGAGCAACAAGTTGGCGCTCACCTAAAGAACCATCATTGTTGATTGCAAAGCGATTTACTTCTCCAGAACTGGTATTACTAACATATAATTGCCCATCAGTGCCAAAAGCAATACCATTCACTACGATTTTTTGCTCTTCTCGTGTAGGCAAGATACCACTTGCATACGTACTTACTTGTCCATTAGAAGATACTTTGTAGATCGCTCCGTTCGCTCCGCCACTAACATATAGATTACCACTACGATCAAAAGCTAATCCGTTTGCTCCGGGCACACCACTCGCATACGTTTCCACTTTGGATGAATCAAAAGCAGCACTGGATAAATCTTCTTCATTGATTCTATAAATAAGACCTTCTTCGCCTCCGCTTGCAATATACAGATTACCTTCAGCATCTAACGCCATACCTGTACCTGAACGTGGCAGTTCAGTCAATGTATCGATCTGCCCGGTATCTGCGGCGATGCGATATAACTTTTTACTACCCATTTCAACAGTGAACACTTGGTTATCTTCATTAGCAATCACGCCTTCAATCCGTAGCCCTGTCGCTGTACTTGGATCAAGGTCTGTCAGAATCGATACGGATCGGTAAGTGTCTGAAGTGACACTAGGATTAGGATTGCTGGTCTCTGTAGACGCTGATTGTATATTTACAGAGCGAGTAGCAGGAGTATAGACCACTTTGTAATCAAAAGCTTCGAAAACCGCACGTACAGGAACCAGTACATTATCCCCTACAAGCTGTAGTGTATGGTGCGCTGGTGAGGTGGTCGTAGCAGATGCAGATTCTTCATGTAACGTGAATGTAGTACTTCCTTTGGTCAATGTTAATACATTTTTTTTAGCATTCCATGTGGCTTGAGCGCCCAACTGAGTAGCCACTACCGCATAAGGGCTGTATAGACTTTTTCCAATCAAATGGCTATCCCAATTGGTGCTTGTGCCTTCAATAATCGTTTGGATATCTGAATCCATTGCTTCTGCTGCCCATCCTGTCGATGGCGATAACAACAGACACCCCGTCATAGCAACAATTACGCCAAGCGACTTGCTTTTTCTCAAAAATAATCCCTCCTGTACTTTTAATTTGGCATCGTAAGCCTAACGGTAGCATTCGCTACAAGACAGAATTATCCTTCTTTTTATAGTAAAAAGAAAATAGTTACATATAAATAGCAACACTACAATCAGATACCAATTATCAAAATGAATTTTATTTTGATTGGAATTATATTACATTTGTAAGGAGTAAGAAATTAATAATATTTTTTTATATTCAAAAATAACCTGACCCTTTATTTATCGTCTGTATAAGTGAAGGGCGTATTTATAACAAAGGAGAGCATACAGGTGGAGGATAACGAAATTGTAGAACTGTTTATGACACGTAACGAATCAGCTATAGCAATATCTTCCCGTCAGTACGGAAGATATTGCTATACGATCTCTTATAACATTTTAAGTGATTCTGAAGATGCGGAAGAATGTGTCAATGATACATGGCTTCGTACATGGAATGCGATCCCTCCGCAACGACCGAATAAACTGTCTTTTTTTGTAGGCAGAATCACCAGAAATCTTTCACTGGATAAATTCAAAGCCAAAAAAGCTCAAAAGCGTGGTGGCGAAATGACTATTATTTTAGGTGAACTGGATGATTGTATTCCTTCCGAACATGATGTGGAACAAGCTATTTTGGAAAAAGATTTGAGTCAAACGATCAATCGATTTCTGCATACGTTACCTGAACGGGAGTGCAATTTATTTTTAGCCAGGTATTGGTATAGTCAGTCACAAGCAGAGATCGCAGAGCAATTTGCTATGAAAGAAAACAATGTCAAAGCCAGTCTGTTTCGAACGCGTACCAAACTCAAAGCTTATCTTATGGAGGAAGGAATCTATCTATGAATAGTGAACAACTGTATCGTGCTATCGGTCAGATTGACGATGAGTTATTGACTCGATATGAAGCACGCCGTCAACCGAAGTCTACCTATTGGCTGAAATGGTCTAGCGCTGTTGCTTTTGCCGCGGCGGCTGTTATTATCGCCTTTATGGCTACCAGTGTATGGAATGAACAAAGTCAGATCTACACTGCATCTGGAACTGTTATTCAAAATATAGAAGGGGTTCCAAGCGATGTCTTGTCAGGCAGTACGGTTGCACCAGCCAATGGAAGCAAAGTCTATGATGCAGGAGTACAACAAGCATTAACCAAGTACGCCGGGCAAGATGTGAAGTATTTTGTAGCGATCGATTTATTTGCCAATATGAACCCTGTAGAGTACAACAGTCCACAAGCTCAAGCTGAGTTAGAACGTCTGACAGCGCTGAATTATAACGTTGGTTATGCGACAGCATGGACATATCAAGGCAATCAACAAAAAGTAAATTATTCGTATATCGCTGGCTACTTTACAGCCGATCAATTGAAAAACTTTGCTATCAATACTCAATATGGATATGTATTCCACTTTGCCACCAATGGAGATGGATCGCCTGTATCTGCTGATCAAGGTATCCATATAAATTTTAAAAAATAATTGAAATCAAAAATAACCTGATCTGCTAAACGTCGTCTTTTATAGTGTAAGCCATTATGATTCAAACATTCGAGGAGGAATTACCATGAATAACAAAACAAACAAAATGAACAAAAAAATCGTAACTTCAATCTTATCTGCATCTATTTTATCAATATCGCTAGGAAGTGTATCTTTTGCTGCTACAACATCATCGTTTCAAGATTTGAAAGGGGTAAACGGGCAAGACAAAATTGTGAAATTACACGACCAACAAATTCTGAATGGATTAAGTGATACAGCATTTGCTCCGCAATCCTCTTTAACACAGGCACAAGCGATTCAGTTTATCGTAAAAGGATTCAAGCTAGATGCCAAAACAGGCGTAATTGCTTTGAAAGATAATCAAAAGTTATCTACAGTATTCCCATCTGTTAAAGACAATGCATGGTATACCGATGCTTTTCGCGACGCTTATAAAAACGGTGTGGATATTCCTAAATCTGTTAATCCTACAACAAAGATTACACGCGAACAATATATCGATTATGTGATGACAGCCCTACAAACAGTAGGAAAAATGCCAGCTATTGATGTGATTACACCGGATATCAAAGATATCGACAAATTAGACCCTGCTATGTTGGATTCCTCTCAATTAGCGATTGCACTTGGTATCGTGAAGCTGGATAGAAGCAAAAACTTGTACCCGCAAAAAGAAATTACACGTGCAGAAGCAGCCGTTATTCTTTATGATGCATTAGACTATCTGAACAAAAGTGCACAGGATAAAATGAAAGGTCAACAAACTACGATTGATGTATTGCCACATGAAGAAAAAGGGTCTAATCCTGTGACTCAGCCGAATAATGGAAGTATGGTATCTGAAAGTTATGCCACACCAACTAACGGAGAAAAACTATACGTTAGAACAGTAAAAATGGCTTTGGATCAACATGCAGGACAAGATGTGAAGTATTTTGTAGAGATCGATCTATTCTCAAATGGAACTCCTTTAGATACCAATAGCAAAGAAGTACAAGCAGAAGTAAAACGTCTACAAGCATTGAATTATGATATTGATTTTGCTAAAGCATGGACATATGAAGGGAATTTGCAAAAAGTAGATTACACGTATGTAGGTGCCTATCTAACAGCGGATCAATTGCAACAATTCAAAGCGAATACAAATTACGGCTATGCTTTTCAATTTGCAAGTAATGGCGACGGTTCACCGGTACAAGGCAAAGTAGGTAGTATCAGCGGAGTAAGTGATAACAGTAATATTGCAGATTAATAATATAAATAGGTATACAAAAACGACTGTAGATAAGATACAGTCGTTTTTTGCACATTGAATATGGTTGGAGGAGCTATTAAATAAAGTTCGGAAGTACCAATGCTCCATAGACAAATGCCGCCAGAATCACAAAAGCAGGGTGGATTTTACGGATTTGCATCGCCCAGAAGGCGACGACAGCAATACCAAGACTTTGCCAGATTCCGATAGAAACAAAAGAACCGGCGGTTAACTGCCATGTCAGTACAGCCATCATTACAGCGATAACAGGCTGAACAAGTAATGTTAATCCTTTGACTACAGGAGAAGTACGGTATTTTTGCAATAGATTAAGCAGTAAAATCAATGCAACCGCAGAAGGCACGATCGTTGCGAATAACGCAATAAATATACCGCCTATCCCAGATACATCATAACCAACAAATGCCGCAATCTTGGTTGCAATCGGCCCAGGAAGTGTATTCCCAAGTGCCAGCACATTCGAAAATGTCTTATCGTCTAACCAGTGATAATGGGTGACAATCTCGTTGTACATCAACGGAATAGAAGCAGGGCCACCACCATAACCGAGTACATTGGCTAGAAAGAACCCCCAGAATAACCGCAACCATTCGACCCATTCAATCGTGAACGTATGCATTAAGACTCACCGCCTTCGGTTTTCTTCACAGGCGGGTTAGGTGGATTGCGTCGATCTTTTAACCATTGTACAAATTTGAAATGAACCGCTCCATATGCTAAAAATAATGCAATCACTATAGCGGCATGAACGCTCAATAGTTGCAGTAAAATAAAAGCAACGATAAACAGTCCAATCCCTACTTTGATTCCTAGCCCTTTTACAGCTTTTTCACCAAATTCATACGCCATAACACCGAGCATAACAGCAATTACAGGCACTACAGCAGCAATCATTCCTTGAATGATTTTGGAATGGCTCAAGTAAGACACCGCAGATAACAAGACGATCATCGCCAGGCAAGAAGGGAGAATATGAGCGATGACTGCTAGAATAGCGCCTATAACTCCTTTGCCACGATAACCCAGGTATGCCGCCATCTTGGTCGCAATCGGCCCGGGTAATGCATTCCCAAGCGCTAGAATTTCGCCGAATTCATCATCACTTAACCAGCGATAACGGGTAACTGCTTCATAGCGGAACAGTGGCATAACCGAAGGCCCTCCGCCATAACCGAGAATACCGGTACGCACCATGGCCCATGATAATTCACGATAAGTGGCTTTATGATAAGAAGGAGCAGTTGAGCTATGTTCTGAAGGTGTTGTCGGTTCAGTACTCATGTATTACAACCTCATTCCCATCCGGCTTTTGTAACGGGTGATCAACACTTGACAGTCCACGCTCATAATACCAGGCATATTGTATAATTTGTCTTTAAGAAACGATTCCATTTCTTGATTGTCCATAAATAATCCATGCATATGCAATTTGCTCGGACCTGTCATATGATAAAGACTGGTTACAAAAGGTTCTTCTGCTAATTGATCAGCCGTTTCTTGTAGGTGCTTGGGCTCTACTTCTACATTAAAAAAGGCAGAAACCGTAATCCCAATTTTGGCAGGATTAATCACAGCAGTGAATCGTTCGATCACTTCATTTTCGATCAACGCATTAATTCGTGCTTGCACAGCTACACGAGATAACCCAATATCTTTAGCAAGATCGGTATAAGAGATGCGACCATTTTTATTCAAAATCGTAATGATTTTGCGATCGATCTCATCAATATCAACCGGTTGATTATCGGATGTAGAACGGTGGTGGTTCATAAATAAGTGTGCCTCCTTGTATGTAATATCTATCGTTTATTTTATTTCATTTTGATCAAAAAATAACTCTTTCATTTACGATATGTTTAAATATATAATGATTAAAAATCGTTTTCAACATAAAAATCAAAATTCACTTACACAAAGCTTACGCAGTGATGTAGTGATATACAGAAGTGTTATCGGTAGGAGGAAT
This sequence comes from Paenibacillus kyungheensis, assembly GCF_028606985.1. Taxonomy (NCBI): domain Bacteria; kingdom Bacillati; phylum Bacillota; class Bacilli; order Caryophanales; family Paenibacillaceae; genus Paenibacillus; species Paenibacillus kyungheensis. Next base: position 479,301 of record NZ_CP117416.1, read on the forward strand.
AGATATGGGATCAACATGGAATGCCTTTATGAATGAACAATTGACGATGACTTCATCTTCGCCTCTAGCGGTACAAGGGCCATTATCGGGATGGACGTTCGGAGTCAAAGATGTATTTGCACTTGCAGGTCATACTTCTAGCGCAGGTAATCCAGATTGGTTACGTACTCATTCACCTGCAACGCAGACTGCATCGGCGATCCAGCGATTGCTCGAAGCAGGAGCTATGCTTCAAGGAACGACTCATACCGATGAGTTGATGTATAGTTTGAATGGACAAAATATACATTATGGCACTCCTACGAATCCACAAGCGACAGATCGGATTCCAGGAGGGTCATCGAGCGGTTCTGCTGTAGCAGTAGCAGCTGGACTGCGAGATTTCGCTATCGGCACAGATACAGGGGGTTCGGTGCGTATTCCTTCGTCGTATTGTGGCATTTATGGAATGCGTCCTACTCATGGTCTGGTTCCTATTGATGGAGTGATTCCACTTGCACCGGGGTTTGATACAGTGGGATGGATGGCTAATTCTGCCGATGTGTTATTAGAAGTCGGCAAAGTATTGATCCATGATTCAGAAGAAGAGGCAGAGCAGTCTGCATTTGATCATATTTATTTTCCAGAAGAAGCATGGGCTCTGGCAGAACCGGAGACACGTGAGGCTTTGCAAAAATCGTTGGAGCAGATCACCTATCATATGACAAGCACTAACGGTCGCACGTCATGGACAGAAATTGCTCCTGAAGGATTATCTGCATGGATGACCGCTTTCCGCACGATTCAAGCGCTAGAGATCTGGCAAGAACATGAAGAATGGATTCAAACAGCACAGCCTGTATTTGGCAAAGATATAGCAGATCGGTTTGATTGGGCTTCGACTTTGCGTGCAGAAGAGAATCAACATTCTTTTGCTCTCAAACAGCAAGTTAGTGAGCGTCTGCATCAATTGTTAGACACTCATCAATTACTTGTTTTGCCAACAGCGACAAGTTCAGCCCCTTCATTGGATATTCAAGGAGAAGCGAATGAACGTCGTCGTTCTCAAACGATGCAATTATCGTGTATTGCTGGTCTATCCGGTCTGCCACAGATCACTATTCCTGTAGCTACTTTACAAGGAGCACCTATAGGCTTATCTATTATTGCAGGCAAAGGTCAAGATATCCGTTTACTGCAATGGGTCAAAAACTGGGCAGACACGTTACAAAAATAACTAAATATAGTATAAGCTCTACATCAAAAATCCTTAGATCCTACAAAAGATTTTGGATGAGAGCTTATTTGATTTTACTAAAGTAAAGAGCCTATTTCATACTATTTAACATATGTTGACAAGCTGTTAGTATATCTATTACAATAACAATGAATTATATAGATAGTTACTAAATATTACTTAATTCAAAAATGAAATTATGTTAGTTGATATGTTTTATAAACCCCCATCCAAAAGGAGAATACACCCATGTCTAATGCAATTAAGCCAGAAACTATTCAGGTTATTGAGCAACGCCATTCTGTAAAATCGTACGAAAAAGGATACCAAATTCCACAAGAAGATATAGATACGATTATGCAAGCTGCTAATGATGCTCCTTCTGCTTGGAACCTACAACACTGGAAATTCCTTGTGATTGATGATCAAGCGAAAAAACAAGAATTGTTGCCAATCGCTTACAACCAATCTCAAGTAGCAGATAGTTCTTTTGTAGTTGCTATTCTAGGTGATCTAGAAGCGAACAAAAATGCAGGAACAATCTATGATGGAGCTGTTGAAGCAGGAGCAATGACTCAAGAAATTCGTGATTCATTAGTAGGTCAAATTAATGGAGCTTATCAAAGTGCAGAAGTAGCACGCGATAGCGCGAATATCAATTCTTCTTTTGCAGCGATGAACTTAATGCTTGCAGCAAAAGCACTTGGTTATGATACTTGTGCTATGGGTGGATTCGATAAAAATAAATTTGTAGAACATTTCAATGTACCGGCTCGTTATATTCCTACCATCTTAATCAGTGTAGGTAAAGCAGCTAAACCTGCTTATGCTTCTGGACGTTTTGATTTAAGTGAAGCTATTATCAAAAACTCATTCTAAATTAAAAAAATTCCTATTTATATGCTCTGCCTGGCGATTTATTGCCAGGCTTTTTCTATATTTATCAATTAAATATCCAAATAGCGTTAAATTTGGCTCACTACTGTGAACTTTTTAGCGCTATATGTCGAAATATAAGATAGAGCATAAAAGAAATGTAATAGGATGTGAAAGTAAATCTTATGGCGATTGACTTAATTAACAATTTAACATTAACATCAACCTTTTTATTTTTAGGCAATTTGCTTTTAAATAAAATTCGTAATAAATTTGAAAATCGTAAACGACTGTTTATCAGTCTAGCAGGTATAACGTATGGATTATTTGGTTTGGTTCTTATTTTATGGGGATTTCATTTACCTGAAAGTCATATACTGATTGACTTGAGAGCACTTGCAGTTATCGGAGCTGTCTATACGGTAGGTAGTGTAGCCGGTCTGATTGCAACTCTGATTATTATCTCAGGTCGCGTTTTGTTTTTTGAATATGGTAATATAGACGTATTAGTTGTAGGAGCAAGTATTGTTATGATTGCCTGGATTTTATCTTCCTTTTTGCTTAAAGGAGATTATCGGGTATCTTTGAGCCGCTGGTTGATCATTATTTGTTGCTCGATGATTTTGCCTTCTATTTTGTTTTATTTTACATTACAGACCCGTATATTCTGGCAATTTATTACGATTTTAATTGTATTTTTGGTAGGCGGATTATTTACGTATATTATCCTTGTGTATCTTACACGTTCCAATCATTTATTTGTATTACTCAAAGAGTTGGCTAATCGAGATCATCTAACAGGATTGCATAACCCTCGTGCTTTTGAAGCTTTATTTGAAGAAACGCTGAATTATGCCAAATCCCATCAAAAAAATATGTCGTTATTGATGCTAGATATCGATCATTTCAAAGCAATTAACGATACGTACGGGCATAGTAGTGGAGATGCAGTATTGTCTCAAATCGGAGAATTGCTTCAAGATTTTGTACGCTCCGGGGATGTCTGCGCTCGTAAAGGTGGCGAAGAGTTTATTATTATTTTGAACTCATGTACTCGTGATCATGCTATTCATATCGCTGAAAAATTACGTGTCTTGATCGAACAAAATGAATTTGTATTGCCGAATAATCGTTTATTAGCAATTACTGTCTCTATTGGTGTAGCTACTTTTCCAGATACAAAGTCTAATCTGATGCTCGATAAAGTGGATGAAGCTTTATATGAAGCGAAGCATCAAGGGCGTAACCGAATATATGCTGTTTGAGAACGGACTATAATGGTTGGATATAAGAAGCAGTGACTTTTATGATTTATACACAATAAGGAGGTGAACCAGAGTTCTTATTGAAGGCTCTGGGTTATTTATGAAAATTGCAGATCATATCGAAATGTTAGAAATTAAAGTACCGATGGGTGAACATGAAATGGTGATTCATCCTGTCGTTATCTATGCAGACAATCAAGCTGTATTGTTTGATACTGGAGTGCCTGGTTGTTACGACAAGATTATTGAGCAGATCGATCCAGCTTATCCTGTTCAATCGGTGATTTTGACTCATGATGATCTCGATCATATTGGAAGTTTTCCACAATTTTTAGAAGCTGCTTCAGGTACGTTAGATGTGTATACTCATGCGCAAAATGTAGGTGCTATTAACGGTACAGAACCTTTTTCCAAAGCGAATCCTGAACGAATTAATTCTATGTTAGAACAATTTCCAGAATCGATCCAAAAATCGTTTCGTAGCGCATTTTCAACCGATACACCTGAAAATGTGAACCATGTATTACAAGGAAATGAAGTTCTGCCTTTCGGTGAAGGACTACAAGTAATACATACACCGGGACATACGCCAGGGCATACTAGCTTTTATGATATCGCTAGTAAAACACTTATCGCTGCAGATGCTCTGATTGTAGAAAATGGTGAATTACACGGTCCAAATCCATCATTTACATTAGATATGGAACAAGCGACAAATTCTTTGCGAGCTTTTCAGAAGCTTCCGATCGAAGCGATCGTTTGTTATCATGGTGGATTGTTTAAAGGAGATATTCAACAACGACTTAACGAGTTAGTGAATCCTTCGTGATTAAGCCCAAGCCGTGGATCAGATGGTTGTATACACTGGCACTTGCTTTGATCGGTGGATTGTTATTTAAAGTGGCTCATTTACCTATTCCATGGTTACTAGGACCGATGATTATTATTTTCATCGGTTCTAAATTATGGCCTTCGATGCCACCGCTATGGCCGGGAGCAGCGCGTAATGCAGGTATGATTATTGTCGGTTATTCGATTGGATTATCATTGACTGCGGCTACCTTGCAACAGATTGGCGGACAATTGCCTTCTATGATCGGCTTGACTACATTGCTGATTTTATTTGCTTTGCTCACAGCGTATATCATTTTCAAAATTTCAGGTGTTTCTTTTCCTACCGTCTTGTTAGGTAGTATTCCAGGTGGCTTAACCCAGATGGTGGTTCTAGCCGAAGAAGTGAAAGGAATCGATATCACAGTCGTTACTTTTCTTCAGGTTTCTCGCTTAATGATGATTATTATTTTTGTACCATTATTGATATTTAGTCCTATTTTCGGTGTGGATATGGATATGGTGACACAGGCGTTAGAACATTCAACAGCCAGTTGGAGTGGGCTGTTTCCCAATATCTTTTTATTTGCTATAGCATGTACAGGTATGGCGCTACTCGGGAAAAAGATTCATTTTCCAACCGCTTTTATTTTGTTACCGATGATTACTACTGCGATGATTCAATTTGCTGGTATCTCTGCACCAGCGTTACCGTCTGCGATGTTAGATATCGCTCAATTGTTGATCGGTAGTTCTATCGGTCTTATGCTCAAGCCTGAACTGTTAACTAACAAAATACAGATGATTGGTCTAGCAATCGGCAGTGGGATTGTGCTGTTGCTATTTGCATGCATACTTGCTTTTATATTGATGAAATGGCACCACGTATCTCCAGCTACAGCAATGTTGAGTATGGCGCCAGGCGGTATGGATCAGATGAGTATTATTGCACATGAAGTAGGTGCAGATATCGCGACCGTAAGCTGTTATCAGTTATTTCGAACATTGTTTATTTTTCTTGCTGTACCACCGTTATTGAAGCTGATTTTCCGGCGAATTGCTAGATAAATGATTCAATCCCTTCTCGGGGTCGTTATAAGATAGAGGAAGTCTTTATCCAGTTGATGATCTGAAAGGGGATATAATCATGTCTGTTTTTGAAAATGAAGTCTGGTTCTATATCGGTACGTATGCAAGTGAAGAAGAAGTAGGTATTCAGACCGCAGTAATGAATACAGATACAGGTGAATTGCGTCTGGTGGGTGGGATCAAAGGTATTGAAAATCCTTCGTATCTTGCATTATCAACAGACAGCACTGCATTATATGCCGCTAGTGAAAAAGATGAAGGTGAAATTTTAACGTATACAATCAATCCAGAGACGCGTGAACTTCATTTGTTAGATCGCAAGTCTACAGGTGGAGGCGCTCCTTGTTATGTGCAATTGACTCCAGATGGTAAGCATTTAGTAGCATCGAATTATACAGGTGCTAATGTTAATGTGTTTGCTATAGGGGATCAAGGCGCTTTGGCTGAAATGAAAGGTGAAGTCAAACATACCGGAAGTGGCACTAATCCAGATCGTCAAGATGCGCCACATCCACATTCCGCTGTTGCTTCTTTAGATAATCATCATGTGTATGTATCTGATCTAGGGTTGGATAAGGTATTTACATATCGGTTAGAAGATAATGGGACATTAACAGAAGAAGGGGCTACTGAGCTACCCGCGGAATCAGGTCCCCGTCATTTAATTTTCCATCCTAACGGACAATTAGCTTATGGAATCAATGAGCTGAATAGTACTGTAACAGCATATGGTCGTAATCCGGAAGATGGTCAATTAGAGATTATTGGTCATGTATCGACATTGCCAGAAGACTTTACAGGTGAAAATACAGGCGGAGATATTCGTATCTCTCCATGTGGACGCTTTGTCTATGCTTCGAATCGTGGGCATAACAGTCTGGTGCATTATAATATCGATGAAATGTCCGGTGCATTAACGCCTATCGAATGGGTACCTGTCAAAGGAGAAACGCCACGTAATGTTGCTGTCGTACCGGGTGGATATATTCTCGTCAGCAATCAGGATAGCAACAATATTGTACAATTTGCGATTGAAGCGGATACAGGTAAATTGTTGATCACAGGCAATGAATTAACACTGAGTCGTCCAGTATGTGTAATGGCTGAACAACCAGAACCTGGTGTACAATAAACGATTGATTGACGTTATACCATCACTAGCAATCAATACGCTATAAATCATACTTTATAATAAAAAACACTTCAGTATAAGCAGACTGTATCTGCTCTATAACTGAAGTGTTTTTGCTTGCGATAATAATCTTATTCGTATTCGCCTACAAAAGGACGTTCTTTGCGCTTGGGTTCCCGGGTAAAACGGAATCCGGTCACAAAAATAAGAATCTGGGCAATCAGTAGATAAGGAGCGGCTTGAAGACTGAATATATGTATAAAGCATAATCCGCTAATCAACAAAGCTAACCAAATAAATACCAATCTGCGCGCATTTTCACGAAAATCAGCCGTAATAACAGCATACAGTACAATCAAAGCTCCTGTGCAAGAGATAAAGCGCAAAATAGCAAATAATGCTACAGAAGAAGGTTGCACAGACATAGCGGTAGATAGATCATGCCATAGATTCCATAGTAATAATGATTCTGCAATAATAACGATAAAAGGGATAGCTGGTCGAATCGTTAGCCATAACAATAATCCCCAACGTGGATGTTCACCACGAGCAAGTACCATTTTGCGCTCACGAGTTAAGCGGCGAATATCACTATCTAACGTACGATAAAGTAACACCAGACTTTTACGATCTCGTTCTTCCATATACTGATCAATTCGCTCTAACAATTCATCAGAAGCATACGTAGCGGCTTTGCAAGCCAGTACACTTTCTGCAGGAACAGGGAAAGCAGTTTGATTTGTATGAGCACTATGATTTTTGTTCATAATAGCTGGATAGACTTCTCCGGCTGCCCGGGTTAATCGATCGAGACTATTTTGAATCCGGCGCATACGTTCATCATCTCTATATTTACGTTGCTTGGCTGTAAATCCATACACAACTGCAAAAGCCAACAGTCCTATCATCCCGACCATATATAATCCGAGAGCATGAGAACGCAGTAACATAGACCAATCCAACAGATTCACTCCTTTAGCTATCATCCGTACTTGCATATATCGTTTTTTGTGCGTACATCTTATCCTTAACCAAAATGGTTATTACAGAATAAGTGTCGTGACAATAATTCTTTGTACAACAGAGTAACTTTCTTTTAGAAGTATAACTCTTTGATGTATACTATAGTATATAAGTGCTTGAAATAAGATGCTTTTTGAAGTGTAGTGCTGGTTTTATTTTTCACAAAAATCATTCTTATATAGATGAGTCTCATATAACTTGATCAAATGATTATAAAAAGATAAAGAAGGGGTGTACATGTATGGCATATAATAGCCGTTTTGCTGTGGCTATTCACACATTGTCATTATTGGATGCAAGTGATGGACATATCACTTCAGAATGGATTGCTTCAAGTGTGAATACCAATCCTGTTGTGATCCGGCGGATGATTAGTCAATTAGCCAAAGCAGGTATTGTTCGTACTCAGCCAGGAGTAGCTGGAGCGCAAATGACACGTCCTGCGTCTGAAATTACATTGTTGGATATTTATCGTGCAGCACAAAATGATGCCAAAGATGAGCTGTTTGCTATTCACGAGAATCCGAATCCCAATTGCGATATTGGACGTAATATTCAAGCAGAACTTGAAACCGTATTTCAACGGGCACAGCGAGCTATGGAACATGAGCTAGAAAAGATTACACTCAAGCAGGTGACAACTGATTTGCAGGAAATGGAACAGGTTCGTCAAGCGATCCAGAACTAATACTGAATCATCATCGGCTGAGTCGGGTATGTAAAAGAAAAGACCGCTCATGACGGAAAGGATGGAACCACAAATGAAAATAGCTATTATTGGCGCAACCGGAACGATCGGACAACGCCTTGTACAAGAAGGACTACGACGTAAATATGAGATCACAGCAGCTACTCGTGATTCTTCCAAAATCGATAAAAATACAGAACGTCTACAAGGTATAAGCTTAAATGTACTTGATCCGATTAGTGTAGAAGCGGTTGTCTCAGGACATGATGTAGTAATCAACGCGTATGGCCCTCAATTTGGAAATGAAGGCGAACTAACAGAAGCGGCGAGTGCTATTGTAGAAGGGATGAAAAGAGCAGGAGTACAGCGTCTTCTAGTCGTTGGTGGTGCAGGAAGTCTAGAAGTAGAACCGGGTGTGCGCTTGATGGATACACCTGATTTTCCAGCAGAAATTAGACCGCTGGCACAAGCTCATGTCGATGCTTACGAAATTTATAGCCAGAGCGATCTGGATTGGACGTATATCAGTCCGGCAAGTTGGATCGAACCGGGCAAACGGACAGGTAATTTCCGTATCGGAACCAATCGCCTGATCACAGATGATGATGGAGCAAGTCGCATCTCGGTAGAAGATTATGCAGCAGCTTTATTTGATGAAGTGGCTGATCCTTTATTTACACGCACTCGTTTTACAGTCGCATACTAAACGGTATAGAGCTGTTGCTATACTTGATCAGAACACCGTCTGGGTAGGCGGTGTTTTTGTTATGCGCCAAATACGGTTAATACATAGTAAATAGATTGCAAAAGTAAATCAACAAAGCCAAACGTCATCACGTTGAGCTATAGAGGAGCGAATAGATAATGTATATTGTGACCGCACAAGAAATGCGTGATTTGGATCAACATACGATTCAAAAATTAGGAATACCTGCTTTATCTCTGATGGAGAGTGCTGGCAAAGCTATCGCTGAAGAAGTGATTCATTGGAATAATAATTCCAAGCAAGAACAAGCAGATATTCCTTTTGGCAAAAGTCTGTCAAAAGTAGGACAGATTCGTAACGACTATACATGGAACGTTCAAAATCATAAGCAACACTGGCTTATTCTTGTCGGCAAAGGAAACAATGGAGGCGATGGATTAGTCGTTGCTCGCTACCTTCAAGATGCGGGTATTCAAGTGACTGTGCTATATGCTCAAGATCCGGCAGAATTAACAGGTGATGCAGCGACCCAGCGTGATGCAGCGCAATATTCTGGTATTGTATCGGATATCTGGAGTGAACAATGGGAGACTGAATCCCGCTGGCAAGGGTATACAGGAATTGTGGATGCGCTTTTGGGTACAGGGAGTCAAGGAGAACCACGTGCACCGTACGATGCGATCATCCATGCGGCGAATTGCAGTGGTAAGCCAATCATCGCAGCAGATATTCCAAGTGGACTAAATGCAGATACCGGCGAAGTAGCAGATACCTGTATTCAAGCATCATTAAGTGTAAGCCTTGCTTTTCTCAAACGTGGATTAGTGCAATACCCGGGAGCAGGAGTAGCAGGCGATGTCGTTGTGCGTAATATTGGTATTCCTCGGTTTACTGCTCAAAAGCTAGCAGTGGATACTCATTTGGTCACAGAGCAAGTGTTGGAGGATATTTTGGAAGTCGATCCTGAACGTGCTCGGGCAGTAGATGGACATAAAGGAACCTACGGACATGTACTTATTATAGGCGGCAGTATGAATATGAGTGGGGCGGGGTTACTTGCGTCCCGAGCCGCATTACGTATCGGTAGCGGACTGGTGACATGGGCGCTTCCGCAAGCATTGTTACCCCATATTGCAGGGCATGTACCTGAATTAATGCTTGCTCCTGCGGTAGAAGGAGCAGAAGGGAAATGGGAATATAAAAGCGCAACATCGATTTTAACATTGGCAGAAAAATGTGATGTATTAGCGATAGGGCCAGGACTAGGTCGATTTGAACAGGATGGAGCATGGTTGCAGACGCTATGGGAGCAAACCGAACAACCGCTTGTGTTAGATGCAGATGGTCTGAATATGATTGCTGAAGCAGATGGATTATCTACATGGCAACAACGAAAAGCCGATACTGTCCTAACTCCACATCCGGGAGAGATGGCTAGATTAGCAGGCATCTCTACACCGGAAGTACAGCGTGACCGAATCGGCATTGCTCGTGAATTTGCAATGAAGCATCATATTACGTTAGTGCTCAAAGGCGCTAGAACGGTTATTGCTTCGCCAGAAGGACAAGTATTCGTAAATACTACCGGACACCCGGGAATGGCTACAGGCGGGTCTGGAGATGCGTTAACAGGTATCATCGTAGGATTGCTAGCTCAAGGATTAAGCGGCATACAAGCCGCAACATTTGGTGTGCATTTACATGGTCATGCTGGTGAAGTTGCCGCGTATCAACGTACAGGCAATCCTGCATCTTTACTTGCAGGTGATCTTATCGAGTCGTTGTAAGACCGAATGTATGATTCAAGCAATGAATATCCAATAGTGAAATATGCGTGTAGTCTTCTTCTACACAACGTGTAATCCAAGGGTATGTAGACGTAGCTATCCATAGATGTTGAGGATATGTTGCGATTCTGCATACTCGATCTACATATAAGCCTAAGATAGCTTGATTATACTGGCGTAATATTAAAATGCGCGCTGTAGCTGATGTTTGTGCACGTTCATTAGTATGGTTGGTTGCCTGATTGGTCTGCAAACGAACCACAGGCAATGTATTTCCATACCAACTAATCGTTCCTAATACTTGCGGATCGGATTGTGGGGTAGGGGTAAATAACTCAAAACGGATAATTTCCTGTACCCCATGAATAGGCAGAGCGATCCGTTGATTATCAGCCATACATTCAATATATTGGTCGGACGATCTGATCATAAGTAGGACCTCCAATTTTTTTGTTATTTACCGACTAACCTACATTACAAATTAAATTTTAAACGTATTGACAGATGAATGAAGTTGATCTGCCAAATGAGCCAGTGTCTGTGAAGAAGAAGCTGTTTGTTCGCAAGCAGATGCTACTTCTTCTGTAGCGGCTGCAATTTCATTAACAGAATGCATCACATCAACAGATTGAGCACTTTGTTGTTCACTAGCTGCGGCAATACCATTGATTTTGAGTGAAGAATCACTGACACGATGCACAATATCTTCAAAAGCGTTGCTGGTTAATACAGAGTGTTGTGCATTGCTATTTACCGCTTCAATACTGTGTTTCATATTGGTCTGCATAGAGCGAATAATGCCTGTAATTTCTTTAGTCGCGGCGCTACTGCGTTCTGCTAGCTTACGTACTTCATCAGCGACTACAGCGAAGCCAAGACCTTGTTCACCGGCACGAGCGGCTTCTATCGCTGCATTGAGAGCAAGCAGATTAGTCTGATCTGCAATTTCATCAATCACTTCGATAATATCGCCGATACGAGTAGAATCATTTTCAAGTTTGGACATTTGCTGAGTCACTTCTTGAATCGCTTGTGTACCTTGATCCACAATTTGACCACCATGTTGTGCTTTTTCTACGGTAGTATTAGAAAGTTCAGCCGCTTGTTCTGCACTGCGAGCCACATCATCAATAGCTATAGACATATCTTTAAATAATTGAGCGATCGATTGAGCTGATTGCGATTGATTAGCACTACTTCCAGCAATTTCTTCTGTACTTGCCGAAATTTCTTCCGAAGTAGCCGCTACACTTTGAGCAGATTCAATAATATCTGCAATTAGACCATTTAGACGGTTAGTCATATCATTAGCAGCAATCGCTAATTGTCCGATTTCATCTTTACCAGTCAGGTTGGATTGTTCACGTAGATCACCGGCTGCTACTTGTTTAAGCAAGCGACTAATCTGTTTTAATGGCACACTGATCATCCGAGAAATGATCGTTCCTAATAAAATACAGAATAAGAACGCCACAACAATCCATAAAGTCGTCCAGAACTTAGCACTTGCAAAAACAGCTTTGGCATTGTTGTTAGCAGCACTTGCAGTTTGCTCATTGATTTGGTTCAATTTGGCAATACTATCATACATATCTGTACCTGCCGGAACGACACTGTTTTGAACATACGTCTGAAATTCGGCTGGCGTTGAGTTTTCTGCTAGATTTACAGCTTGGCTGTAGACATCGTTATAATTTGCCCAGAATTTATTGAAGTTTTGCAATTCGTTTCTTTCTTGATCAGATAACGGGGTGTTGCTGTACTGGGACATGTTTTGTTGAACAGCGGTAATAAGGTCAGGAATAGAATCTACAACTTTTTTCTTCGCAACATCATCTGCGGTTAAAGCAATATCTCGTGAAGCGACACGCATTTTTTGCAAAGACAACTCGGCAGCAGATAAGGCTTGCATGGATACTAGATTGTTATTGTACAAACCGTTTACACTTTCGTTCATCCGATTCTGATTATTCAAACCATACAAACCGATAGCCGCTACAATTAATGCCACTAAGATAAAAGCAGCAATTAATTTAGTAAATGTTTGAAAATTAGCACCTATTCTCATTTTATCCACTCCATATCGATATGTAATTTGATTATCAATTACATCGATCAAATTTTAAAAGCAGCTTATTTTCGTATTTATGCAAAATAAGCGTTTATACTTACTATGTCGTCTTATAAATTACAATTATTAATACTATTTTTCAATTTTTTGTAAATAAATTATGTAAATAAGTGGATAACAATTCAATTGTAAAAAATACATCGTCCAAAATATCTACATCTATTTGCTGGCTGTAGAGGCTATAAACCTTGTCTATAAAGGCTTTTTTCAAAATAGCGATTTATAAATACCACAATCTTGTGCAGGACTGCTTTTGCCAGTCTATACATTTTCTAAAATATCTGCATGACCCATTTCTATCGTTGTAGCATCTATACAAAAAAAAGCGCCTGTAGATCATCGAAATAAGATACATTTCGAGATTCAACAGACGCTTTCTTGATATATTATTTATTCAGCATCACGTTCAGTAGAGGAAGTATTCGCTTTTTTTCGGCGAGCACTTAACCACTTCCAACCGATCCATGCCGCTAGAACAACAAGAATCACAATCGCTACAGGTGTTAAATATTGAGAAGCGAGTGGACCTACTTCTTCCCAGCGCGGGCCTAACTTATAGCCTAGATATACATACAGACTGGTGATCGGTAACATAGCTGCAAATGTATAAATACTGAATTTCCAGACATTCATATTTGCCATCCCGCAAGGAATCGATACTGCGGTACGTACACCGGGAATAAATCTGCCGAAGAAGGCTACGCCACTACCATACTTTTCAAAAAACTGTTCGGCTTTGACGATTTCTTTTTCCCGAACTAAAAAGTATTTACCGAAGCGCAGAACTAGCGGTCTGCCTCCATAACGACCCAGTGCATATAATGTTAATGGACCGGTTACACCACCGATCGTACCTGCTAGAATCACCAGAATCATATTGAAATCACCTTCATAGATCCAGAAGCCAGTGAGTGGAAGAACCAACTCTGCCGGGATGAATTCGAACGTCAGGGCTAATGCAATGCCAACATAGCCCAGACTTTTGAATCCTTCGATCAGACCTATTAACCATTCATGCATAGGTTAATTATAGATCTTCTTTAATCTCTTTTTCGACTTCACGTACAGCATTGTCTTCGTCTTTGACTTCCACTTTACTTGATAACAACCAACCGCAGACAGCGATCGCTACAAGCACAATATAGAACGATAATTTCCAGATCGTATTTTCAGGGAAATGCTCAGGCAATACACCTAATGCTGGATGCGCAAGAGTGATAACCGCAAGCTTCACACCTACCCAACCTACGATAACAAACGCAGCAACTTCTAGACCTGGACGACTTTGCAACAATTTCACGAAATAAGAAGCGGCAAAACGCATAATGATTAGACCGATAAATCCACCCAAGAAGATAACGATAAAGTGTCCGCCATCCATACCGCCGATCGCAGGCAATCCACTTGCAGGCAATGCTACAGCTAGAGCAACAGCCGCTAAAATAGAATCGACAGCAAAAGCAATATCAGCAACTTCGACTTTGAATACCGTCATCCAGAAACCAGATTGCTTTTTAGGCTTACCGTCTGGTCCTGGTTCTTCAGCAGCTTGATCAATTTTGGAACGATGGGAAATAATTTTACGAATAATATGGTTGAACGCGATATACAGAAGGTACAATGCACCAATCGCTTGAACCTGCCATACATCGACAAGGAACGAAATAATAAATAATGAACCTAGCCTGAAAACGAATGCACCGAATAATCCATAGAACAATGCTCTTTTACGTTCTTCTTCAGGTAAATGCTTAACCATAATTGCGAGTACCAAAGCGTTATCTGCTGCGAGCAGACCTTCCAGTACGATCAGTACAAGTAATACCCATCCGTACTCCAATAACAATGCTACATCCATAGAATTGCCTCCCTAAATCTCGTTTTTTTGTGCGTTAGTATATAAAAAAGACCTTTACCATGATTGGTAAAGGTCTCCCGAAAAATAACGAGTCTTCACCAAAACATGGTAAAGGTCTCGCTAACAATGTTTATCATTGCCAAGCAAAACCGGGGATAAATCCCGTAATGACGACTTTGCCTGTACAGCTACTCCCCTTTAACAGGAATATAGAGTTATGTGGTTAGTAAATCTCTTACAATTCTTACTTAACCATTATCTTGCTAAACAAATCATAAGCAATTTAAGAAAATAAGTCAATTATGTTAATGTAGTCATAGCGTTGATATCAGCATTATTATCGTACATATCACTGGATTGACATAAAACAGGTTTGTTCTGTATTATGCTTTGCTGAATATCAATAATTCGCTGATTACGACTTCCCCGGTAACGCAAAGAAACATCACGTTGTTGCTCTATAAATCTACCATCGATCAGTACATCGCATAGATGTAGCAAAGAAACTTCACCCTCTACGGATGATTGGATTAATTGTTCCCATGTGTATCCGCTATAGATCCAGATTGAGAAATCAGGAATCTGCTGACGCACTTGTTGAACAAAACCAGACACTTCGATAGCGGAGAAGAAAGGGTCTCCTCCCGCTATCGTTAATCCGTCTAACAAAGGATTTTGCATCATTTCGTCTATCAGTTGTTGCTGTAGCTTGTCTGTGAATCGTTCGCCTGCTTGAAACGACCAGGTGTGTCTGCTAAAACAACCACTGCAACCATGTCTACAACCACTGATAAAAACAACAGCTCGTAATCCATCGCCTTCATTGACCGACTCGGGAATATAACCGCAGATATTCATCGTGAATGTTTCAACCGATCCCGCACTTCAGCTTGCTTGGCAGGATTAAATCGAGTCTGATAATCACCGGTTAGATATCCTGTGACACGGCGCAAACGGGCGATAGGTACTTCTAATTCAGAGACGCCACACGCAGGGCAATGACTTCCGATAATGCCTTCATGTCCACAACCAGTACACCGATCAATCGGATGATTGATACTAAAATAGCTGATCTGTTGAGCCAGCGCATACTGAATAATCTGGTACATGGCTTTGACATTGTGACGAGCGTTACCGTCTAGTTCTATATATGAAATGGCTCCTGCATTACAATAATGGTGAAAAGGTGCTTCTAGCTGGATTTTGCGAGCGGCTGTAATCGAATAATAGACAGGGATATGAAAAGAATTGGTATAATACTCGCGATCAGTTACTCCTTCAATCGAACCATAATATTCACGATCTATGTTAACGAATTTGCCGGATAATCCTTCTGCTGGCGTAGCCATTAATGAAAAATTAAGATTATATTTTTCGCTAAGCGCATCACAAGCTGTTCTCATATAAGCAATCAGTGAGAGTGCTTGCTCATACACCATATCATTTTCCCCGTGATGTTTGCCGTACAAAGCTTTCATACATTCCGCTAGCCCGATAAAGCCAATTGATAATGAACCATGCTTAATACAGTCTTCTACACGATCGTCAGGTGCAAGTAGATCGCCACCTTCCCATACCCCTTCACGCATCATAAAGTCAGACGCTTTGGCAGGTTGAGATGCTTGAAGACGGTAACGATGCAATAGTCCTTGAGCCGCAAGTTCAATACATTCATCAAGTTCTCGATAAAACCCTTGCTCATCGGCAACCGATCGTTGTCCGGTGATTCCATAATCGATGCCTAATTTCACAAGATTAATCGTATTAAAAGAAAGATTGCCTTTGCCAGACAGATGATTGCGTCCGAATCGATCTGCCATTACACGTGTACGACAACCCATCGTTGCAAATTCAGTATCCGGTTGACCTGGAATTTCATGTTCTCGATTGATTGGAGCATCCAGATTTGCAAAATTAGGATAAAGACGACGAGCTGAACAATCGATCGCTTGTAAAAATAAATCATAGTTAACTTCACCAGCTTGTTGATTCACCCCTTGTTTACATTTGAAAATCTGAATAGGGAAAATCGGTGTTTCTCCATGACCTAATCCACGTACAGTTGCAGAGAGTAGACATTGCACAATTAATCGTCCTTCTGTCGATGTACATGTGCCATAGTTAATGCTGGTAAATGGAATCTGTCCGCCACCACGACTGGACATTGTATTAAGATTATGGATAAGACTTTCTGCGGCTTGCAGTGTTTCGACTTTGGTTTCTTCAAGAGCATACTGATATGCACGCGGATAATCAGTAGCTAACACTTGATCATCCATGACTGCATTCTGAACGATCGTTTCAACCATTTCGCTTTCTTCTTGAAAATAGCGGAATCCTTTACGTAGATGCTTGCGAAACGATTTGGTTACATAAGGAGCAAGATCATAATCAAGCTTATTCGCTGCTACACCGCCATACTGCGAATTTTGCTGACATTGAAAAATAATCGCCACTTGTGCCATAGCAGTCATAATCGAATTAGGTGTCCGTAGACTGCCGTTGCCACTACTGAATCCATCACGCAATAATTTATCAAATGGAATAAAGATACAGTTCGTGGTACCCACAGCATAATGATCCAGATCGTGAATATAGATACGATTTTGGGCAACTGCTTCAGCGATTGGTTGAGGTAACAATTGGCGTTTGGTATACCATTTCGCATACTCACTACCCAACCGACTCATTTTTCCAGAAAAGCTTGCTCCATTCAGATTAGCATTTTCACGTGCGGATTCGTGTTCACCTTCAATAATATGTTCGCCCATATCGAGTACCGATTGCAGTTCAGATGATATAGGAGGTGTTATGTAAGCTGATTTGGTATGTGGAGTCAAAATAGACATCAATCACACTTCCTCTCGTTAGAATATAAATAAAAATCCAACTCACAGATAAAGCAAAACCCGACATCATAAAGACAACTGGTGTCGGGTAACAGAGATTACATATCGATCAAGTGAAGTCTATCTACAGATCATCACATTTCTAAAATAATTCGTCATTTCAATTATTATCTATATCTAGTTAACACTTTATTAATTTATATCAATATATTGATTATGTAAGTGATAATTGTCTCTTTACCTTTTGGATAAGTAGGGGTATGTAGTCATATATGAACGATCACAATGATGATAAACATGCATCAAACCGCAGAATGGGTAAACTATATAATAGACGAGTGTAATTTATTAAAGGAGGATACAAAAATGGCTATTGCTGAAGTGACCGTTATTCCATTAGGAACAGGAAGTACCAGTATTAGTAGTTATGTAGCGCAGATGCAACGGGTATTAAGTGAGCAGACAGGTGTACAGACACAATTAACACCGATGAGTACGATTATTGAAGGTGAGATTGGAGATGTGATGAAAGCGATTCTGGCATTGCATGAATCTCCTTTTCAAGAGGGAGCAGGGCGTGTATCCACATCGATCAAAATTGATGATCGACGGGATCATCCAACATCAGCACAATATAAGTTAGATTCAGTGAATCAAAAGCTACAATCTTAAAAAAATAGAAAAAATGAATTTTAATGCGATTTTTAGGTGCATTTCATAAACTTTTAAGATACAGCGGTTATAGTAATGACATACCCCTTTTGAATATATAAGCATTACTGAACTCCATGGACTGCGACCGTGGAGTTCCTTTTTTTTTGGAAGACATTATAAAGCAAGATACCTAAAATTGAAAAATTAATGTTTCTTTCAGGTTCGCCTAAGGTAATATTAAGATGTACCTATTATAATGACTGTAATAACCCCTTTTGAATTACTATACCTTGACCTCAGCGGCTGCGACCGTTGAGGTCTCTTTTTTTGTTTTGACAAAAAATTATAATTTCTTTGTAGATGGAGTGGTGTCTGATTTGGAGTATTTCCAAAGAGCAATCACAATAACGATCGTTACTAGACTCACAGGAATCCAGCTAAGCAGAAGAGGGGCATGCCGTTCTAACACAGTCGCTATGATGGCACCACAGGCATATAGAACAATTCCCAAAATGCGCAACCGGGATTCAGTTGATAATAATCGACTGGTCGACTGTGGATGACCCGACAACAGTTGACGTACATGAGCAACCATATCTTCTACAGCATTGACCAGATTATTGGTAAGTACAGTTGTAGAAATACCCGCTATACCTAATCGTCTGGCTGCGGTGGTCTGAATCCCCATCGCCATACTCAAACTACCCAGACATACAAATACAAGCGTTTCTGTTAAAGGAAGATAAGCGAGTAGAGCGAAGGTACATAATAAGCCCCATTCCACGATCAATGCTGTAGTCACACGATAGTACCAGAGCGAAGGAGATTTATCGCTTCCGATAATGATTGCGGCGATCATATTGCCGATGACGAATCCAACAAGTGCTGTAAGTACACGTGCAATCGCCAGATCGTGCAAGCGACCGAGCGACATACCCAGTACTACAATATTTCCTGTCATATTTGCTGTAAATACATGTTCTAGCCGCAAATAGCCGATCACATCTACTAATCCAGCAGTAAAACATAAACATAATAACAATACATAACGCAAATGATGCTTAGACATCGATCATACTCCAATCTGAATAAGACATAGAAATCCCCGGGAACCTCACCTGTAAGTAGGTGTAGAAGTTCCCGGGGATGTGTGGGCATAATATCCAAAGGTTATGCCGGTTGATTGCAACCGAAAAGCCATATGTGTAAAAAATATCAGAAATATGTGATAAATCATTATATTCAAAGTTGCCGCGTATACAAAATACACTTCGTAGGAGCACGATTACTATAATCTGCCCAATCTGATGATAATATGGCTGCTGACTGCAGCTATTTTTAACCCGTAACCCCGAATTTGGAAATGGACGGGGACGGTTTTGGTTCGCTCTGTATTACATCTAAGTAACAGTTGAGTCCAAAACAACAAAAGCCCTACCTCTCTCTTGTCCTTGCGGCTCCGATGACCGCGCCAGTGTGAATCGGCAAACTTCAAATTTCTTGGGTTTTAATCATAAAGGAAATTTGAGATGATTCCGGCAGCATACCGAAAAAAGAATGCGAAGGATAAAACCGAGGGTTAAACAATAACAGTAATTATTATACGCTTATTTCAGATAAAAAGCAAGAATTAACTTTTAGACCATAGACTGTATATTTTACAAAAGAAAAAGAACACTCTATGATCTAGAATGTTCTTTTTGTATATATGATCTACGTTAGACTTAGCAGATTAATAAGTTTTGTTGATTGTGATCATGCCGTTACTTACGTTCATGTCCCATTCGAAGTTGTCTACGAACCAACGTACAGGTACAAGTGTTTGTCCGTTACGAGAGATAACCATATCGTTCAAACCTTTACGCATGTTGTCTACTTTGTATACTTTAGAATTCACCCAGAACTCATAACGTTGGATACCTGTATCCAACCAAGTTGTAGATGTTTCTTTGTTGTAAGATACTTTCATGTTTGCATTCATTGCAAGGTAACGCAATGGTACATATGTAGTTCCTTTATATACAACAGGAGCCATTGGCATAGACATTGAAGCGCCGTTTACCATGTACATTTTACTTCCCATTGTAAATTGAATTACTTTTGTTTTTAATTCAGGACTCATATCTGCTGTTGTAGGTGTTGCTGCGAATGCTCCAGCAGCTGGTAACAATAGGGATAATCCAAGTACAGGTGCTAGCAATTTGTTTAATTTCATGTGTAGTGCTCCTTCGTCTAATAGATATATTTTTTGCTCTCTTACTAACTTATAAACCAATTTACCGATTACTAATCAGCTAATAATTAAAAAAAATGACAATAGAGTAATATTTAGCAGGGAATACAAAAATTAAAGATAAAATCTTGTATACATCAGCTAACAATTCATAAAAACAACACCTTGCGCATTGAATCTGCACAAGGTGTCGCCATGTGGACAATCATGAAGTATAGATATGAAATATGATGCTACCTAGCAAACGAGATATTAATACGTTTTGCTAATCGTGATCGTATTATTATTTACACTCATGTTCCATTCAAAGTTATCTGCAAACCAACGTACAGGGATTAAAGTCTGTCCATTACGAGAGATAACCATATCGTTCATGCCTTTACGCATGTTGTCTACTTTGTATACTTTAGAATTCACCCAGAACTCGTAACGTTGGATACCTGTATCCAACCAAGTTGTAGCTGTTTCTTTAGTGTAGAATACTTTCATATTTGCATTAGCTGCAAGGTAACGCAATGGCACATATGTTTTACCATTGTATACTGTAGCTTTAGTGCTCATAGTCATCGATACGCCATTTACCATATACATTTTGCTACCAGGTGTAAATTGAATTACTTTTGTTTTCAATTCAGGGCTGGTATCAGCGCTAGTACCATTCGCTCCACCTGTAGAAGGTGTTGTTGGTGGTGTAGCTGGCATATTAGGCATGTTCGGCATAGATGGTGTAGTTGGTGTTGTAGGAGTCGGAGTTGCAGTACCGCCGAATTTGGCAGGGTATTGCATGACGATTGCTTCACTCAAAATGTCTCCAAATCCAAACATGTGGTGATAAGCCATACGTTCTTCAGAATAAGCTGTTGTGTAATCTTTAGCTACATAAGAATCGAATGCTTTAAGCAACATTCCGATATGTTCTGCAAGCCCAGATTCAAGAGCAGCTTGAGGCAAGTTAGGGTTAGCATCTGCGAAGAATTTCGCTTGTTTTACTTTGTATTCTGCTAATTCATCAACTGCTTTTTTCTTCGCTGTTGCATCGCCAGCAGCTGTTGCTTTTACATAATCTACAAAGTATCCAATATGAGAAGCCCAGATTGTTTTGAAAGCAGCGCCAGCTTCGTTACCATATACAGAAGCAACAGCAGCACTCAAATCATCTGTGTTTTTGTTAAGTAGAGCAGCGGCTTGTTCAAAATCAGGAGCACCGTCAACTCCTTTTTGCATTGCCCACGCAGCTAATGTTGCATGCTCGCCTAAGATGATACCTAGAGCAGAGCGCAAGTCAGAAGCTCCCATTGTAGACATATCTGTTGTAAATTTGTCAGGATATTGTTTTACAATTGCAGCGCTTAATGTATCACCAAACATAAACATATGTTTGTAAGCTTCATCTGCTGTTGTATATGCTTTTGTATAATCTTTAGCTACATAAGCATCAAATGCAGTCAACAGCATATTGATATGTTCTTCCAGTCCTGCTTCTAGTGCAGCTTGTGGCAAATTAGGATTTGCGTCTGCAAAGAACTTGGCTTGTGTTACTTTATATTCTGCTAATTCGTCTTTCGCTTTTTGTTTAGCAGCGCTATCGTTTGCAGCGGTTGCTTTTACATAATCCACGAAATATCCGATATGCGAAGCCCAGATCGTTTTGAAAGCAGCACCAGCTTCATTACCATATACGGAAGCAACAGCAGCACTCAAATCATCTGTATTAGCATTTAGAGCAGCGGCAGCTTGATCGAAATCAGCTTTGCCATCAATTCCTTTTTGCATTGCAATAATAGCTAGCAACGCATGTTCTCCAAGAACTTGCCCCAATGCTGAACGAAGATCAGCTTTAGCGCCTTTAGTTGTTGCAGCGGCAGCTCCTGCTGTTGTTGGTAAGATCAATACAACTGCCATTAGCAGAATACCAATCTTAGATAGAACAGACTTGTACATGTTTCCACTCTCCTTAGGTAATTTGGGATCAGTTACATTGTGTTCATCAAACAGGTACTTCATAGAAGAATACGCTTACTTTAGAGCAGTGGATCATCTTTCCTGAAAAAAATTAAAAATGTTTAACTGAATTGTAACCCCTTTGTGACGCATTTCTTAAAAATGTAACAACTAAACTGCTTACTCTAATTTAATAAGCTATTCACTTAGACTTGAACCAAATTTCCAAAAATAAACTTTTAATGTAAATAAAGCAGAGAACCAATAATATTTTTTAAAAAGTCATCCATAGCAAATTTTCTTGCGAAGGTTATAATATAAGGGAACAGGAAAGGAGCCCTTGGATGAACGATATAGCAGAAGACAGAGAACTTATGCGACGGATTTCCCAAAAAGATGCCGAAGCACTTGAATGCATATATGACCGTTATGAACGGGCAGTGTATTCGTTCGCCTATCGGATTGTACAAGACACGATGGCAGCAGAAGAAGTAGTACAAGAATTATTTCTGCGTGTATGGAATCATGCAGAGCGTTACGATCAAAGCCAGGGGAAACTATCTACATGGATGTTTACGATTACGCGTAATATCGCTGTAGATATGTTACGACGCAAATCATCACGGGCACCTGTTGACCCTACTAAAGATGAAACACTTCGTGGTATACCTGATATGAAGGCCAATACCGAAGAGCAAGTGACGCTGAACTGGGAGCGGCAGCGTATTAAAGAAGCAATGGATGAATTGAGAGAAGATCAGAAGCAAGTGATTGAATCTATATATTTTCAAGGATTGACTCAGCATGAAGTCTCCGAGCGATATAGTATTCCGCTAGGAACCGTCAAGAGCAGAGTAAGACTTGCCATAAGGCAGCTTCACAAGAAGCTTGCTGGAGCGGTGAGGGGGGAAAACTATTTATGAATAATGATAATCAATATAATAAAAATGAACTAAACGATATGATTGAAATGTATGTACTGGGCGGTTTGGATCCAGAAGAACAAGCACAGTTCGAAGCATACATGAAAGAAGATGAACAATGCCGTCTGGCGGTTGAAGAACTTCGGGAGGTGATGGACATTTTGCCATTCGCCGTTGAAGACGTTGCGCCACCAAAAGGTATGAAGAATCGTGTGTTGAGTCATATACTTACACCTAGCCATACAGAACAGACGATATCAGATGATCGGGGAACCACTCCTATAGAAGTGGAAAAATCATCGGATGAGTCTATTGTGAAGCCAGCAGTCGTATACAGTACGCAAGAAGATAAAGCATGGACAAAAGATAAAAACAAAGGCAGATTCTGGCGCATTGCTACTACATTTGTTGCCGCTGCTGCTGTTATTATAGGAGTATATGCTTCTAATTTACGCGGGGAGATTGACAGCTTACAGCAACAATTAGCTATTTCAAGTACGCAGGTGAATAGTCTACAAGGAAAATTAGCGACTGTTTCTATGCCTACACAAGGGCTTAAAGTAGATGAAGCAGTGAAGCTGAATCCAGCTACAGCCGATATTGTTGCGCAGGGACTCGCATCAATTGTTATTGATGATAAGGGAACCCATTTACTTGTTCAAGCAGATAACTTACCCAAGCTAAAAGGTAAACAAGCGTTTCAAGTCTGGTTGATTAAAGGTGATGTGAAGCAAAGTGCAGGAACGTTCCTTACTCAAGACGGAACAGGAGCGATGTATTATACATTCAAACCAGAAAATTATGACACCATTGCGATTACACTTGAACCGGATGAAAAAGGGGATCAACCAAGAGGACCTGTTATTCTGGCAGCAGAGATTCAGGGGTAACCAGTTTACTTTCATCTCGT
The DNA here is from genome assembly GCF_028606985.1 of Paenibacillus kyungheensis. Classification (NCBI taxonomy): domain Bacteria; kingdom Bacillati; phylum Bacillota; class Bacilli; order Caryophanales; family Paenibacillaceae; genus Paenibacillus; species Paenibacillus kyungheensis. Next base: position 503,413 of record NZ_CP117416.1, read on the forward strand.
GTTCGATCATATATGTACACCTATAACAAGCGCCCTCCCATTATTGGAAGAGCGCTTGTTTTGTGTATAGGCAACAGAAAAGAATGTGGCTACATCATGTAAGAGGAGGAGACGTAGGATCGATCTCACCTGTAAATAATTTGCGAATATCTTCACGTTTGGCTTTGGGCCCGAGCAGATACACTTTATCACCTGCTAGCAATACAGTATTACCGCGTGGTGTCAGTATTTCTTCATTACGAATCAATGCAGTGATCAATACACTTTGAGGTAAATGGATATCTTGAATTTCTCGATTGATCATACAACTTCGCTTATCCAGAGTAAGATGGCTAATCTCTGAAGTGGTACGACCGGTCGCTACAAGTTCAATAATCGAAGGTTGTTGATCCGGTATATTTTCAGTTAAACCTAATTTGTCAGCGAGCGATGATATGGTCGTTCCTTGAATAAGAGCAGAAGACAGAACGATAAAAAAGACCACATTAAAAAATAAATGTCCATTAGGCACACCTGCTAATAGCGGATACGTTGCCAGTACAATCGGAACAGCTCCGCGAAGCCCTGCCCATGCTACCAGTGTTTTTTCACGAAATGAAAATTTACTAATCAATAGACTGGCATATACCCCAAGAGGTCTGGCTACCAGAATCAATAAGACCGATAAAATAATCCCTTGCCATGCTACAGCAGGTAATTGTGAAGGGAAGACAAGCAGACCGAGTAATACAAACATTAATATTTGCATAATCCAGCCAAAACCCTGATTGAATTGTAAAATAGAACGTCGATACGTTAGATCAGAATTCCCCATTACTAGAGCCATCACATATACACCCAAAAAACCGCTAGCATGAGTGAGTGAACTTACCCCGTATGTAAAAAGTGCGGCTGAAATCGCCAGTACTGGATATAAACTCGCTGTCTCAAAATTAATTTTGTTAATCAGCATTACCGCAAGCTTACCGCAAATAATACCGAGTACCAGTCCAAAACCCATTTCCCAGAAAAATGAAAAGATTTTGCTCCAAATGCTAATCGAAGGATCTTGAATTAATTCGATAAACATAATCGTTAAAAAGACCGCCATCGGATCGTTACTACCAGATTCAGCTTCCAGCGTAGACGTAATTTTCTTGCTGACATTTTTACTGCCAAGCACAGAGAAAACGGCTGCTGCATCGGTCGATCCTACAATCGCTCCAAATAATAATCCTTCGGTAAGACTTACCCCTAAAATCAAATGAGCAAAATAACCGATAATAAAAGTAGTTAGCAATACACCTATTGTAGCCAGAGATAAAGCAGGACGAATCACAGGCTTTACCATATCCATCCTTGTCTGCATCCCGCCTTCAAACAAAATAATGACAAGTGCTAATACGCCGAACCATTGAGTGATAAAAGCATTATCATAATAAATAAAACGTCCGAGTCCCATACCAGCTAGTATAAAAAACACAAGTGCAGGCATCCCGAAACGAGAAGAAAATTTGGTGGAAAGCACGCCAATCAGTAGAAGGCTTCCAAGAAGTAAGATCAAATTACTGGTCATTTCTGTTGTATGCATAGGCAAGCCCCTTTTTATCGTAAAATATATCTATAGTTATATATTAAGCTTTTATATATAAACGAAATCATCTTTATAAAAACATCAACTTTTAAACAGGTAGAACCGAAATAAATAAAGTAAGAATCAATTGCTAGTTTATCAAGTGACGTATTTAGGAAAAGAGGAGACTACTTTGAAGTCATATCGAACGTTCCTCAAGCAAATTTTATTGAACTATATTATCGGATCGGTGATTGCAGTCGCTGTCGTTGGCGGATTATTTGTTTTAACAACGGTTGATGCACCACTCTTACAAAATATAAGAATGGTTGGCATTATGATGTTTTCGTTTGTCGTGATGTTAGGGCTTGAAAGTATTGTATTTAGACATCATATCCGTACGATTCGTGAAGCATGTGTGATTGATTTTCCAACAGAAGAAATGATCAAACGCGCTTATATCCAACTACATAAATTTCCCAAGCTATCGGTGTATCGCATTATGTTGCCGCACTTTTTAGGATTAACTGTGCCGGCATTGATACTGATGATTATTTGTATGGGAAAAGGTTGGATTACGTTACCCACCTACTATTTGTGGATCGGCGGCGCAGGAGCATTAATGGTAGCGAGTATGCACGCTTTTATTGAATTTTTTCTAACAGCTTCAGCGATTCGTCCGATGTTGATCCTGATGAAAGAACGTCTGCATCGTCTGTATGGCAAAGATATTTTGGAATTAGGGCAAGTTCATGTATCGGTTCGTCGTAAATTTCAATGGAGTATTTTTTTGATCGGTGTGTTTCCATTAGTGTTATTTAGTCTGGCGGCGCAGATACGTTTGCAAGAAATGACAGGCATGCAAAGTGGCGAATATTGGAGCTGGGCAGGTGCTGTTATTCTAGTCAGTATCGCTTTTAGTATTGTCGGAGCACAGTTACTGGCAAGAGATGTAGAGCATCCTATTCGTAATCTGTACAGCGAGATGGAACATGTCAAAAACGGTGATTTTAGCGGAGAAGCGGAAGATTATTATTCAGATGACTTTTCGCTATTGATTTCAGGATTTAATCATATGATCAAAGGATTACAATTGCGTGATCGTCGTAGTGCTCAATTGCAGGATAGTTATTTTGCTACATTAGCGGCGGCGCTGGATGCACGTGATCCCTATACAGCCGGACATTCGTTACGTGTAGCTGAATATGCTGTCATTATTGGTGAAAATGCTGGTCTAAGCACGTATGAATTGGATCGCTTACGCAAAACAGCATTGCTTCATGATATCGGTAAGATCGGGATTACAGATTCGGTATTGCTCAAAGACGGTAAGCTGACAGATGAAGAATTTGATCAGATCAAAAAACATCCGGCTCTAGGTGAAAGTATTTTACAACAGGTCGAACCGAAAGATGCGATGCAACCGTATTTGCCAGGTGTACGTTCTCATCATGAGCGTTATGATGGCAAAGGCTATCCTGACGGGTTACAGGGTGAAGATATTCCGTTATTCGGACGGATTATTGCTGTAGCGGATGCGTATGATGCGATGACATCGAACCGACCTTATCGTAAAGGAATGCCTTCCGAAAAAGCGATTATGATTTTGGAAGAAGGACGGGGAACTCAGTGGGACCCGCAATTTGCTTCGATTTTTATCGATAGTTATCGTAAGAAAAAAGAGCTGATCTCCTAAGGGATCGGCTCTTTTTTTGGTTGGGTGAGGATTGAGATCATGTTGGATAGAAGTGGAAAAAGTTGCGCTTATGGTGCCAAGCGCTGGATGTAAGATATTTTGCAGTGCAAAAATCATATTTGATTGAAGTAGAAGAAGTCGCGTTTATAATGCCAAACGCTTAAGGAATTAGTTTTGTTTTTTTCGCTTTTTCTGCCATTTTTTCAGTTAGTGGTCCTAGTGGTTTTTTGAATACAACTGCAAATAGCATAAACAATATCATAAATCCGATCAGATACAGTACATCTCGATACACTGTCTCCATTAGCATCCCGCCGACTGCTTCACGTAGCACTTCTACAGCGTAGGTGAATGGGAACCATGGATGTAATGCTTGGAAAAAAGTACCGGTCATACTGACAGGGAATGTACCACCTGAACTTGAAAATTGAAGCACAAGCAAAATGATTGCCAGTCCTTTACCGATATTGCCGAATACTGATACGAGTGTATAGGTTAGTGTTACAAAAACCATACTGATCAATATACTTAATCCGACAAACCAGACTTTATCGACGACATATGCACCTAATATAAAGATATCTCCAAGCGAAATAATAAGCGCTTGTACCATACCGATCGTCATAAAGGTAAACATTCGACCAAAATAAATCTGATACGGACGGTAACGTTTTTCTATATCTTCGACTTCTACTTTGAACATAGATACTAATAACATTGCGCCTACCCAGATCGAGAGGGTAGTGTAAAATGGCGACATCGCTGAACCATAGTTAGGAATCGGATAGGTGCGATTTTCTTCTAGCTGTACTGGACTTGATAAAAAGTCACTTTCTTGCTGAATATCTCCTTTTAACCATTTGATAATTTGGGACAGCTCGCTATCACTATTTTTGAGCAGTCTGACTTTATTGGCTGCACTATGCACCGATTTTTCAAGTCCCGGTAGATCATCACGTATAAAATCGCCTACTTTATGCACCGCATTTTCGGCTTCTGGTAATTTATTTTGGATCAAATCAGTGATTTTATCTAACTCTTTTTCTGCTTTGGGTAGATCGTTACGTACAAAATCGGCGGCATCATGAACTTTTGTTTCAATACCGGGCAGATCGTTATTTACAAAGTCAGCCGCATTATTAATAAGCTTGGTGAACTTGGCCATTTTGCTTTGTAATAATTGATTAGCCTCATGTAATTTTTTCTCGATATTCGGAAGATCAGTCTGCAATTGCTTCAATTCTTCTTGCCCGAACTGTACTCCGCTCTGAGCATCATTTAGCACCGCTTCAACATCGGGTAACTTTTGCTGAGCCGTCTGCAACACACTTGCTGCATCTTTGGCTACGGTTCTAAGATTGTCCAGCCCTTGATTAATATCAGGTACGATCTGACTATCATAGATTGAGATGATATCCCCTAATGTATCGCTAGCATCCGTAGACAATTGACGAAGATTGTTCAAAATATCTTCAGCAGGTTGTTGACCATTGGTGATCGCTTGCTGAATACTGCGTACCAGTTCCAATTGACGTTCAAATTTATCGTGAACGGTATTCAATCGACTGATGGTATTGTCGAGTGGATGATTAGGCAATACATTATTAAGACGCGTTAATAGATCGGTAGTGCGCTCGATAATACCGACAGCACGAGATAAGCGTGTATCTAGAAATGAGAGAGCATCCAGAGCCGCTTGCGGATCAATATCTGCGCCTTGAATTGCATCGACTAATTGAGTAGTCGCATCGGCTGTTTGTTGTAACAGAACTAAATTTTGACGAATAATCGGTGCCACTGAATCAAAAGCACCATCATTTTCATCTAAAAAAGTATTAACTCGATTGGTAAAATCAGCGCTGATATCTGTAATTTCTTTTACTTTTGGCAATGCGTCTTGAGCAGCTGTAATAATACCGGATAATTTGTCAGCATCCTCAATCGCTTGGTTGAGTGCATCTTCTACTTTGTAAAAGTTTTTATCAAGTTCGCTCACTTTATCTGCGGCGGCTTGAATTTCGGGTAGTCGCTTTTGTAACAATAAAATCTGATTGCCTGCTTCTTTGATCTTCGGCAGATTATCTTCTACTTTGAGAATCATATTACCGGCGGCTTCGATCTCAGGAATTCGTTTTTGCAAAGCGACAATTTTTTGCGCTTGGGCATCGATTTGTGGAAGCTTTTTCTCTAGCTCTAAAGCTTTATCTGCAAATTCATCAATCTCTGGTAAGCGTGCTTCTACTGTCAAAATTTTATTTTCAATATTGCGAATCGTTGGAAGTTCTTCTTCGAATTTGATTCCAGCGTCTTGCATTTTAGTCAGCACCGCTTCACTGGCGGTTTCTACAAATTCATCACTGATCTGTTGTGTAATCGTAGTAGCACCTTTGTCTGTAATTTTGGGCGCGACTGCACTGATTTTTTCATTAACAGTATAGATAATTTTAGGCTTCACCGGATTCTCGGTTAGAATACTGCCAATTTTTTTGGAAAAGTCAGATGGAATAAGTAGGCTGGCGTAATATTCGCCTGTATCGACACCATGTCTAGCGGTATCTTCATCTACAAACGTCCAACCTAATGTCTTGTTCTTTTTCAGATTTTCGAGTACTTGATCACCGACATTAATCTCCTTTCCTTCAATTGTGGTTCCTTTATCTTGAGAAGTGATGGCAATTTTGATACCTGACGTATTGCTGTACGGGTCCCACATCGCTTTGAGGTTAAACCACGCGTATACCGAAGGTAATAACATAATCGCAATGACTAACAAAATACCTGTAGATACACCGAAAATGTTTTTCCAATCACTTTTATAAATATTCCAAATGTTTCTCATAACTTCGTTATACCACCTAATCGCCTATAATAAATTCAATACTTCATACTATCATTTAACCTCTAACTCCTTACACTACCCTAACGATTCAGAAGTAAAAGGTCAGGTTAAATACAACGTAGGATAGCTTATATATCAATCCTTCAACAGGTTGTATGCCTTGAGTATGGATAATAAACGCTATAGGCTCAACAAGCAAGTGAATATTATCTTTTTATTTAGGTAGGCTATCTATTTATTTTATTGTACCACAATTTTCATATGGATGTGCTTTGAGTCAAATAAGTCAGTATCAATATGTGATGGGCAGATCTATACCTATCAATGTTGATCCAACCCAAAATGATAAAGGAGCGAATAACAATGAATGATGATATTATCAAAGGTAAATGGACGCAATTTAAAGGTGAAGCGAAAAAACAGTGGGGTAAATTGACGGATGACGATCTAGATGTGATCAACGGTGAAAAAGAGAAGTTTATCGGAAAATTGCAAGAACGTTACGGTCATAGTAAAGAAGCAGCTGAAGAAGAGTACAATACGTGGAGCAAACGTCATTACGAAAATGATGCTAATAACACGTTGTTATAAGCTGTACATTTATAATTTTGCAATTTAGACTTGCCAGAATGGTCAAAGTATCGTAGAATTGGTCTTGCATGTGACTAACAACGACATAGATGGCACATAACATAAAGGGCGATTGTAATATCCTTAATCGGGGATATCACAATCGCCTTATTCATTTGTAATGGGGAAAATGATTGGAATGCTGCGGGCGCGTGGTGAGGCGCTGCGAGAAGGGGATCTTCTTGGCGTCGCTGGTGAACGATGATCCCTTGAATAACCGCTATGCGGTGGGGATCACCGTTCAAAGGCAACTTTCAGAAGATTCCCCTTCTCTTCGCTCACTACGTGCTGGAGCATATAGTAATGATTTTCTTGCGGCTCTGCCGCTGTGGGAGTGGCAGGGTAGGTCAAGGAATGAGTTTGGTAAGAGGTATAGAACAATATATAAGAGATATGAATTTGTAGAGAGATAAATATTTAAAAAGATATTAGGATATAGTCTGTGTAATAGAAAGAGTTATAATTTATGTACGGATAGAATGAAGGGATGGTTTACTTTTAAGTAGGAATAAAATTAAGATATATTACATGTGAAAATATTACGTATAAAATACTACATATGAAAAGTAAAAAGCTGATGACAAAGGGGGAGAATGGACCGCTTTGCATCAGCTTTTTTATATTGTTATAAATAGATTTAGAGTGGGAGTAGGGCAACTTGGGAGCGTTGACCGACTTGGGTGACCATTTGTTCCCATGCTTCTGGTTTTTGAGCGAGAACGGCGTAATAGCGACGTAGGAACTTTTCGATTAGTGATCCAGGTAGAGATGTAGTCGTTGGATCATAGGCTAGAAAGCAGAAATCGAGTTCAGATACAGTTTCGCCATCGTTGTTCCATGATGGGTGAATATAAGGGAAGTCTAATTTACGATAACCCAGATGAGACAGAACTTCACGACGGACAAAAGGGTCCATCGGTTTGATACCACCAAATTCATGATGTTCGATACGGTAAGGATCGTAGATTTCAGCGAACATCCCGAATAATTCTTTGCCTGCTTCGCTAGCGACTTGTTGTAGATCAGCTTGACGTTGATTAGCTAGAAAAGCTCCGATTCCTAATCCCGGTTCACCGATAATCGTAAAGTCAGTCATTGCCACGTTATCATCTTCGTAATAACGGTACTCGGTAGCTCCTACGACTTTGCCTTCATGTACAGCTACAAAAACACGAATACCCGGATCTTCTAACGGTTCTTTCCATAGATCAAACGATAATACTTCTTCTGCCGGGAAAATACGTCCCATCAAACCATGCATATCTGCAAATAAAGGATCTTCAATATTCGTAATACGTACAAATTCCATCAGTATAGTCATCCTTTCAAGTTACGTGTAATTAGGAGCGGATTCTGCCATTCCATCAACACAGCATAATGGAGTGATTCTTCATCGTCTAAATAATGTTCGATAATCGTGAGCGGTGTTCGTCCACAGCGGAGTAGAAATGATATTACAGGATCATACAATGTTCCTTGCGTGATCGCTTCTACATACTGCTGTGGTGTATAGTCCTGAGCGACCTGATGATACCCGGGCATACGACCTGCACCCAGTAATCGTGTAAGTCCCATCGCCGTGACGACTTCATACATGGACTGCATGAGTAATTTACCAAGCCCCCATTGCCGATAATGAGGATGTACACATAAATCGGCAACATACAATGTATCTCCTGTCGGTTGATGATTGCGAATATACCCGTTGTCTGTGACTTCTTCCCAGGTGTGCTGTGGATGATTAGGGTCGAAATCAATCAATAATGAAGTCATTGAACCTGCTAGCACACCATCAATTTCAATACAAAGTGCACCTTGAGGAAAGCGTGTTATATGTTCATGCAGTTGCTCGGTATTCCACCATAGCTCGGAAGGATATGGTGGTGGAAAAGCAGCACGCTGAATCTCTATTAAATGTTCAAAATCTTTTTGTGTATATGACCGGACAATAGCAGGATATGGGGTGCGGTTATGGAATACATAACATGATTTATAATATGATGGAAGAGTACCTTCATTCATCGTCATATATTAAGACCAATCGGTATACAAATCTGTACGCCGATCACGCCATGTAGTGACAGAGCCTTTTTCACGTACTTGATATAACAGCTCCAGATCAAGGTCAGCAGTCACGATCATATCATCATTGATCTCGCCTTCCACCAGAATACCACGTGGTGGAAAAGGAACATCATTCGGCGTAATTACAGCCGCTTGTCCGAAGTTGCCACGCATAAAGTCTACTGTTGGCAAAGAACCGACTGTACCCGTTGTAACTACATAGACTTGATTCTCGACAGCACGAGCATGACTGGTGTAACGAACACGATGGAAGCCATGACGATCATCGGTACAAGATGGGCAGAAAATCACATCTGCACCTTTTGCTTTTGCCATACGCACAATTTCAGGGAATTCAATATCATAACAGGTTAACAGAGCAATCGTTCCTTTATCTGTTTCAAATACAGTTAAGCCATCGCCTGCTGACATATTCCATTCTGTCACTTCGGTTGGCGTAATATGAAGTTTGGGTTGTACAGCGACCCGTCCATCTGGATAAAATAAATGAGCTGTATTGTATAATTTCCCTGCTTTTTCGATCACATGGGTTCCACCGATAATATGAGTACCTGTTTCCTGAGCCAGTTGTTGAAATAATTGCACATAAGCTTCAGTAAAATCAGGCAATCTCTCAATACCTAGTGCTTGTCCATGTTCATCACCAATCGATAATAATTGAGTGGTAAAAAATTCAGGAAAAAGAATAAAGTCTACTTCAAATTCTTGCGCAGTCTTCACATAATGAGTGACTTGAGCAGCAAATTCTTCAAAAGAAGATATGGTGTGAAGGCGATATTGTACCGCCGATACGCGAAATTTCATAGCGAATAAAAACCTCCTGATATTGAGATATATCCATCATAACAGAATTGAGAAAGGTTATAAAAGAGGAATAAACGAAGTACCTATGCTACAATTTAAATTGGAATATGTGATATATGTTTTACTTTATTTTACATTAAAAGCAGGAGTGATCATATGGGGTTCATAAAGAATTTCCTGATGAATGCGGGGATGATGGTCACCATTGCATATGTGGCAAATATTATTTATAAATATGCACTTATCCGTTTTTCGGCACGTATCAAATATGTGAGTTCGATCTTTTTATTAATTTTTGCTGGTTGGGCAAGTTGCTTTTTTGGCTTTCGATTAAGTGAAAACGTTATTTTTGATCTTCGTTTTCTACCTCTGATTGTTGCGGCGGCTGTCTATTCTAGACCTATTGTGATCATGTTAGTCGGTGTCGGTATTGGATTAACCCGTTTAACGTTTGGCATCGATATGGCGGCATTTGTAGGCGTATTGAATCTATCTATTCTGGGAGCTGTTTGTGCGGTTCTGAATATCTGGATGCGCAATAGTACAGTCAAACTTCATATCAAAGCGATTATAACAGTGCTTGTCGTCAATATAATCAATACGTTTGATATTGCTGTACTGGGTGTTGTGCCGATACGTATCTATGTATTCGAAATTATGCCGTTTACCTTACCAATGTCTATCTTAATGAGCGGTGTATTTGTTTTTATTTTGCGTGATTTTCATACGGAACGACAACGAATGTTACAACTTGAACATGCCAATGAATTGCTGTATCAACAGACCGAGGAACTGCAACAGACTCAATTTGTGTTAGAAGAACGAGCAAAGCAATTGTTGTTAGTATCTCAATACAAATCTGAATTTTTGGCAAATATGTCTCATGAATTACGGACACCGCTCAATAGCATTATTAATCTGGCACAGATGATGGCTGACAAAGAAGATCAACGTACAGAAGAAGAAACGGTTCTGTACAGCCAGATGATCTATCAATCCGGCTTAGACTTGCTGGAATTGATCAATGATGTGCTCGATCTATCCAAAGTAGAAGCCGGTAAACTTGAAATTACGTATGAAGAAGTACGATTGTGGGAATTAGTAGAAGTATTGCGTATGCATTTTGAAATTACTGCTCAGAAAAAAGGCATTACATTTGCCACTGTACAAGATTCTCATGTTCCAGAAACGATTTTTTCAGATGCTCAGCGAATCCAACAGATTTTACGTAATCTGCTGACCAATGCTTTTAAATTTACTCAAAAAGGCAGTGTCACTATGCGTATACACAAACATTGGAATAGTGAAGATCAGAGTGAATGGATCGTATTCTCTGTTCAGGATACAGGGATAGGCATTGCTTCTTCTCAACATCAAGTGATTTTTGAAGCTTTTGAACAAGCGGATAGTTCGATTACTCGTCGTTATGGAGGTACAGGTCTAGGATTGTCGATCAGTCGCGATCTAGCCACGATGTTAGGCGGATATCTGGGTATGGAGAGCCGAGAGCATGAAGGCAGTATATTTTCACTGTATCTTCCACTGCTACAACCTCCATCTGTAGAATAATCCTGTATACGATCTATGTATGAGCATTATAGCTATTCCGCATTGTTATGATGCTCATCAACGATTTTTTTGAAAAGATTAATAATGTTGTAATGCTAGATGAGTACTGCAATGAATACGGATACATGTTCCAAAAAAGAGCGCGGTTAACGTTTGGTTATTGTCAGAGAGGGTAAACAAACCTAATTCATTCTAAAGTTTATGTAATCAAAGTCATCTTTTGTAATGTACAAAGGAGAGGATACTTATCAAACGAAGACGTGCTCTTGGACTCAACCGTTTGAATTTGCAGAAACGAAGACATTCGATGTATCGCAATCATTTACGAATCGCTACAACCGAAGGGATTCCGGCTACAATCTTTTCCACATTATTAAGCGGCCCTTTTTTAACAGGTTTTTTATTGTATCTTGGAGCAACCGCAGGACAAATCGGATTAGTAATCGCATTGACTACACTTGTAAATGTTGGACAGGTGATCGTTGCTTTTTTGATCCAACGTTTACATAAGCGGAAATGGGTATTAATTTTATCTGTATTTCTGCATCGCGTATTATGGGGAGCTACCGGCTTAGTCCCATTTATTTTTACCAAAGAACTCTGGGTTCCTGCTTTTATCGTATTGTATATTTCAGCGTTCGTAGCCAATGCCGTGATCGGTGTCGTATGGGCTTCTCTGATTGGGGATATTGTTCCCGGGCGATTGCGGGGTAGATATTTTGGGATTCGCAATACGATCTTGAATGCGTTAGGAAGTATCACTTTATTTGTAGGAGGCTTTTTGCTTGATAAGTATCCGGGCGGGCAAGGCTTTCTGATTTTGTATATTATTGTATGGATCTGTGTTGTGATGAATGTGGTTATTTTTCTATTTTATCCAGATGCGCCTTTTGAGCGATCAGCAGAGACGAAGTTTGTACCGATGTTACGTAAGCCACTCTATGATCGTTTATTTATGAAAGCAACATGGTTTCTAGCCTTCTGGTTATTGTTGCAGACTTTGGTAGTGCCGTTATACTCGTATGTGATGTTAGAAGTATTGCATGTCAGTTACTCGATTACGTCAACGATGACTGTCGTACAGACGATATTTATGATGATCAGCTTTTATTTCTGGGGCAATATGAATGCACGCTTTAGTAACAAAACATTGCTGTATTGGACGCTACCTTTTATTGCGGCTTCTTGTATCGCATGGAGTCTAAATGCAATTATTCCGGTCGTGTTAGCACTGCTTATTATTCATATGTTACTTGGTATCGGAGTAGGTGGATTTAATCAGCTATCGTTCAATTTTATTATAGGCGATACACCCAAAAATGATCGTCCGATGTTTATCGCTGTCTATTCGGCGATTACAGGGCTCACTTCTTTTATCGGGCCATTGGTCGGAGGGAAAATCTTTGAGTGGATCGAACCTTTACCTAGATGGGTGCAAGTATTTGGATTTCAGACGGCTGTCGGGGTCTTATTGTTAGTTCTAGCGGTAACGATAGGACGAAAAGTATTAAAAAATCCGAGCCCGCATCAGTTGTAACCAGCGAGTATACTGGTTAACTTGGACACAACCTGATCTGTTGCAAAGATGATCTGAGCTAACCTGTAGCGCTTTAGACTAGATTAACTTTGTAGTGAGGATTGCCAAACGTCAGTCTGCACGCTTAAAATGATGTCAGACATATACTACTTTTAGGAAAAGAGGTTATTACGCATGAGCAAGCAACCGATTTCTACCGATCGTGCTCCTGGAGCACTTGGCCCTTATTCACAAGCGATTGATACAGGGATGTTTATTTTTGCATCCGGTCAATTGGGACTTGATCCTGTAAGTGGAGAGTTAGCAGAAGGCGTGCAAGAACAAGCACGTGTCGCTCTTGAAAATGTAACGGCTGTTCTGGATGCAGCAGGAAGCAGTCTGGATCAAGTGGTGAAAACAACAGTCTTTCTACAAGATATGAATGATTTCGCAGCCATGAACGAAATCTACGGTCAATTTTTCAAAGAACCGTATCCTGCGCGTAGTGCTGTGCAAGTCGCTCGTCTACCGAAAGATGCTTTGGTTGAGATCGAAGTTATCGCTTTGAAAAAATAATTAAGTGTAACCTAAAAAAGACGTTCTCGTTGGATGAGAATGTCTTTTTTTTGATAATAGAAAATATATAACTTAATATAAAATGAATAATTCAACAAGAGCCCTCTCTTCGATAAAAGAAAGGGCTCTGCATATAAAGATAAAATGACAATTCTATTAATCTCGTGTACGATTGCGAACAAAGAAAATAATAATCGCATAAATGAACAACACCACTGCTAAAATAATAGCGGTTAACCATGTGGCATGGGAGTCTTGATGTTTGAATGCAATCGCGCTGTACGCCCATACAAAAACAAGCGGATAAATACTGTCACGATAGCGATATCCGATCACAAGAGCAATCAATGCACCAGCGATTAATCCAATGACTGACCAGACAGTCGGTGAAAGTCCAAAACCAGACCAATCATTTTTGTGTAACACGATCCCGATATTCAAAATCGTAGCAACCGATACCCAACCCATGTAAATACTGAAAGGTAATTTGACCAGAATAATCTGAGCGACCGATGGACGAACAATTCTTCTTGTGCGTACATACAATACAATCGTGGTTAATAATAACAGAACAATAATCACTGTCGCAATTTCTGTTAACAACGAATGCCAGAAGAACAACCAGATAATATTACATAATGAATTGATGATTAACCAGATTCCAACCGCTTCGATGCCTTCGTTACTTTCAGAAGAATTGCGGAATTGATAAATCACAAAGCCTACTAACAATAGATAGATCACAGACCATATGGAAAATGCATAACTAGCAGGTGTTAATAGAATTTCGAACATATCCGAAATTTCCCCTGTACCTCTACCGAATAGTGGTAGGGTGGCTGCTAGATAATTCATCACCAATACTGCCGCAATAGCTACTACATTCAGCCATTTGTACGTATTGAGTTTGGACAATAGGAGTCCCTCCTTATTTTTTGAGATCATATGTAAAGCTGACATTCAGTATACAGAATGCTTTAACTATATACCCATTTCAAAGCGTAGTTACACAGCAATCACTATTTCGAACACTGTAATAGTAGAAGCATGTTGGTGCTAAAATATCATATTGAAAAAGCGCAAAAATGATAGCGTTATCATTTTGTGAATAGGAATATTGTTAAAACAGTCATCAATTTGTCAAAGCTTGGGTATATAACAATATGTTGATTGTTTCATCTGATAAAAGGGACTTGAAGGAGGACACTGAATATGGTCGGTAAAAAAGCGTCACAATGGATTCAACAGATTATTTTTGTAGGGCCCGCCACTTTGTTTTTTGCACTAATTGTGATTATTCCATTTATTTTGGGTCTGTATTATTCATTTACAGATTGGAATGGTATTTCAAAAACAATCAACTGGGTTGGATTTAGCAATTACACACATATCGTTACCAAAGATCCTGATTTTCGTAATGCGTTTTGGTTTACCGTTCGCTTTACAGTAGTAGGCATTATTATTACCAATGTTATAGGGTTTGCTTTAGCGTATATTTTAACGAAGCCACTATTTACACGTAATCTGATGCGTACAATTTTCTTTATGCCAAATATGATCGGTGGATTGTTGCTTGGATTTATCTGGCAGTTTATTTTTATCAAAGGGTTTGCCGCTGTCGGTGAAGCTACAGGGTTATCTTTATTTAATCTTCCCTGGTTAGGTGATCGCGCGACTTCATTCTGGGGTATCGTTATCGTCTTTGTCTGGCAAACCGCAGGTTATTTGATGGTTATTTACATATCTTCGTTAAACAATGTACCGAAAGATGTTTTGGAATCGGCAGAGATTGATGGAGCTACGCGCTGGCAAGTAGTGCGTCATATTATTTTCCCATTAATTATGCCTGCGATTACGATCTGCTTGTTCTTAGCGATCTCATGGGCGTTCAAAATGTTCGATCTTAACTTAGCGTTAACCAATGGTGGACCATTCAAAGCGACTGAATCGGTAGCACTGGATATTTACAATGAAGCCTTTACCAATAACCGTCTAGGATTGGGTACAGCAAAAGCTGTTATTTTCTTCGTCATTGTGGCATTGATTACCAGTGTGCAGGTACGTCTGACGAAAAGCAGGGAGGTTGAACTATAATGGATATTCAAAAACGATACGGTGTTCGTACACTAATTCTCGAAATTATTGTTGTGATTGTCGGCTTAATCTTCTTGATTCCTTTTTACTTTCTACTGGTCAATTCAGTGAAATCTTTTGCCGATATTTTGTCCAATTCAGCAGGCTTGCCTCAAGCGTATTTGTGGAGCAATTATGCCAAAGCATGGACAGCTATCGATTTCCCTACAGCGCTTAAAAATTCATTGATTGTGACGATTGTCAGCAATCTATTATTAGTATTAATCAGTTCGATGGCTGCTTATCAGATGGTACGTCATCCATCATTATTTAATCGCATCTTGTTTTTTGTTTTTGTAGCTGCGATGGTTATTCCTTTCCAATCGATTATGTTGCCTTTAATGGAAATGGCGAGCAAATATCGTCTTAATAATAGTATGTATGGATTGATTGTAAGTTATCTTGGATTTGGTGCACCTTTGTCTGTGTTTCTTTTCCATGGATTTGTCAAAACGGTTCCTCTTGAAATCGAACAAGCGGCTCGTGTAGATGGTTCGTCTCGTTACGGTGTCTTTTTCCGTATTGTATGTCCGTTAATGCAACCGATGTTTGTAACGGTTATTATTCTGAATACATTATGGATCTGGAACGATTATCTGTTGCCTTCTCTTATCTTATCCAGCCCTGAATTACGTACAATTCCGATCGCAACATACAGCTTTTTCGGTCAATATACGAAGCAATGGGATATGGCATTGCCTGCGCTAGTGCTTGGTATTACACCGATTATTATTTTCTTCCTGTTTATGCAACGCTATATTATCGAAGGTATCACTTCAGGATCTGTTAAAGGTTAATATCTATAGCGCCTAAATGAATAGCCAATATGAAATAGAGACAGAATTGAAATAAG
This sequence comes from Paenibacillus kyungheensis, assembly GCF_028606985.1. Classification (NCBI taxonomy): domain Bacteria; kingdom Bacillati; phylum Bacillota; class Bacilli; order Caryophanales; family Paenibacillaceae; genus Paenibacillus; species Paenibacillus kyungheensis. The sequence continues at coordinate 519,666 of NZ_CP117416.1, forward strand.
CAAAACAGGAGGATTGAAGTATGAAAAAAATACTTTTACTACCACTGACTTTGCTCTTCGGATTAGCGACCGTATTATCCGGTTGTGGCAATCAGAATACAGAAGATGCAAGTGGAACCAAGACGATTCATATTTATCAATATAAAGTAGAGATATCTGGCGCTCTTGCCAAATTAAAAGTAGAATACGAGAAAACTCATCCGGGCGTGAAGTTAGATATTCAGTCTGTCGGTGGTGGTAGTGATTATGCGGCTTCGCTCAAAGCCAAATTCGCTTCAGGTGATGAACCTGATATTTTCAGCAATGGCGGATATGAAGAAATGAATCTCTGGTTTGAATATATGGAAGATTTGTCTGATCAGTCGTGGGTAAGCGATCTGGTCGATGGAGCGAAAGAATCGATTAGTCGTGATGGACACATCTATGGTCAGCCGATTGGTCTAGAAGGATATGGATTTATTTATAACAAAGATATTTTTGATAAAGTAGGCATTAAAGAGTTACCTACTACGTTAGAAGAATTACAAGCAGTCTGCGAAAAACTCAAAGCTGCTGGTTATATTCCATTCTCGAATGCGTTCCAAGAGTGGTGGGTACTGGGTAATCATAATTCCAATATTCCATTTGCTCATCAGAAAGATCCGGTACAATTCTTGCAACAATTGGATGCAGGTACAGCGCAAATACCGGGAAATGAGAAATTTACAGATTGGTTGAATCTGGTCGATCTTATGGTAAAATACGGAAATAGTAATCCTTTAACAACTGATTACAATACACAGGTAACATTGTTTGCAAATGGCAAAGCAGCGATGATGCAACAAGGGAACTGGACACAAGTACAGATTGATGGAATTAAGCCAAATATGAATATTGGTCTAATGCCGATTCCGATCAATAATGACAAACAAGAGAATGATCGCTTATTTGTAAGCGTGCCGAACAACTGGGTCGTGAACAAAAATTCACCGGTCAAAGCAGAAGCAAAAGAATTTTTAAATTGGTTAGTGACTTCAGATACAGGAAAACACTATATCACTGACGAATTTAAATTTATACCTGCTTTCAAAAGTATTCCAACGACCGATAAACAGCTAGGCCCTATCGGTTCAGATATTGTGAAATACAATGAAGCAGGCAAAACGCTCCAATGGGTATTCCCACGATTTGCAACAGGATTAACCAAAGATTACGGCAGTACGATTCAAGCTTATATCGCTGGAGAATTGACCAGAGATGAAATGCTGGAACAAATGCAAGCAGAATGGGTTAATTTGCAATTAAGATAGTCTGACATGAATATATCTTTGGGTAGATCAGGCGAAGCGAGCAATAGATACAAGCCTGATCTACATCAAAGGTCTCTACATGTCTACCAACATCCAACAGCGGAGGGGAACAGTAGAATGGAAGATACAAGCGAAGCGATACACCCGGACAAGGCAGGATTACCTGTTGTACAGGAAACATGGAACTCATTTGGACATATGATTCGCTGGCAAGAACATAATGGAGCTTATCTTTGTTACGGAGAACGTAGTCATGCCGCACTGATTTTTTTGTCTGAGGGAGAATTTCGCTTTAAAGTATTTCAAGGAGAATATCCTGATCTATCAACAACAATAGCTGTATTACCTCGCAGTGAAACATCACAACCTGAAGTCGAAGAAAATGAAGAAAACCTGGTTTTTACAACATCGCTTATTCAAGTTTTGCTCAATAGGCAAACGTTTGCACTAACGGTGTTAGATAAAGATGGAAACGAAATTGCGCGTCAAGAAACCGTCAGTTGGAGTCCTCGGGGTGCGATCAATGGTTTGTTCAATATGCAGGAAGGCTCTCATTTTTACGGATTAGGTGAGAAATCTAGCTTTTTGGATAAACGTGGTGAGCGCTATACGATGTGGAATACCGATGTCTATGCTCCTCATATGCCAGAGATCGAAGCGCTATATGAATCGATTCCATTACTATTGCATATGCAAGGGGAGACGACATACGGCATATTTCTAGACAATCCGGGACGTTCTGACTTTGATATGCGTTCACATGGAGTAGCCTATACGATTGGATGTTCTACAGGGCAGTATGATATTTATTTTATTTATGGACCGGAATTGAAAGATGTGGTTCGTCGTTATACATCGATGACCGGACGGATTTCGTTGCCACCTAAATGGGCGCTTGGATATCATCAATCTCGTTATAGCTATATGAATCAAAGTGAAGTGATGCAGTTAGCTCGTGATTTTCGGGAAAAACAAATTCCATGTGATGTGATCTATCTGGATATTCACTATATGGAAGGCTATCGTGTATTTACATTTGATAAAATTCGTTTTCCGAATCCGAAAGAGATGATTGCGGAACTAAAAGAAATGGGTATCCGCATCGTGCCGATTGTCGATCCCGGAGTGAAAAAAGATCCTAAATATCCGGTCTATCGTGAAGGGGTGCAGGAAGATCATTTCTGTCGTTACTTAGAAGGAGATATTTATTTCGGAGATGTATGGCCAGGAACCAGTGCTTTTCCTGATTTCACCGATAACAGAACAGCAGAGTGGTGGGGACAACTGCACGACTACTATACATCGCTTGGTATTGAAGGCATCTGGAACGATATGAATGAACCTGCTGTATTTAATACACTCAAAACAATGGACTTGGATGTTATTCATAAAAATAATGGTAAACCGATGACACACGAAGAATTGCACAATTTGTATGGATTACTGATGTCCAAAGCAACGTATGAAGGTATGAAAAACAATATGAATGGTCGTCGTCCTTTTATTTTGACACGTGCAGGTTATTCAGGAATTCAGCGGTATGCGGCAATCTGGACAGGGGATAATCGCAGTTTCTGGGAGCATATGGCGATGGCGATTCCAATGGTACTCAATATGGGATTGTCAGGGTTACCTTTTGCCGGGCCGGATATCGGTGGATTTGCGCATCATACTTCAGATCAATTGCTTGTACGTTGGACACAGATGGGAGCCTTTTTCCCGTATTGTCGTAATCACTCATCGCTTGGTACAGCACGTCAAGAACCGTGGTCGTTTGGCGAGCAGACGGAAAGCATTTTACGAGAATATATCGGACTGCGTTACCGCTGGTTACCCCATTTATATAATCTGTTCCATGAAGCCGCGCAGACAGGAATGCCGATTATTCGTCCATTGATTCTAGAATATCCACGCGATCCGCAGGTTACTAATCTTTGCGATCAATTTTTAGTTGGGTCAGACGTGTTGATTGCTCCGATTTATCGACCGGATACGTATTGTCGCGCAGTGTATTTACCTGAAGGAACATGGCATGATTATTGGACAGGCGAGCGTCACGAAGGTGGCAGACATATTCTGGTGGATGCTCCGCTGGATGTATTGCCGATGTTTATCCGTGCAGGTTCGATTGTAGTTGAAGGGTCGCTACGTCAATACACAGGCGATCAGGCAGATGAATCCATTACTTTCCATATCTATGGGGCTGTTGCAGATGCTTCATTTACAGCAGAGTATAGCCTGTATGAAGATGATGGAGAGACATTTGCTTATGAAAATGGTAATCATTCGAAACTTGATATTCGTGCATGTGGTGGACAGGATGAATTGCGATTGTCGATCCGTTATGCAAATAGACAGTATGTAGCTGTTCGTGATCAGTTACGTTTTACACTGCGTCAACCGGAGTTTCAACCGACAGAGATTGTAGGATTAGATCGTATTTCGCTAGACGATCTTGCTGAAGGAAAATCAGGTTGGAGTATGGATGAAGATAGTGGAGATATTTTGATTCAAGTATCTGATACAGAGCAAAATGAATTGGTTCTAAAAGTCTAAAAAAAGGTCATTTCTTTCACAGAGATTGGTGAAGGAAGTGACCTTTTTTAATGTTATGATAGATAGACAATATCTTAATTTTTACTCATTATTTTTGCTGAAAAGACGATAATGATGATAACTCTAAAAATGGATTGAAAAATAGTGCATATCCAGATAAAGAAAAACCAACAGACTAAAATGACCTGAAAAGACATTTATTTTATAGTATACAACTACATAGAAATCTAAAAAAACGGAGATGAACACATGCAATCATGCTGGATAGGGATAGATATAGGAGGTACTGGCATCAAAGGTGCCTTGGTGAATGAGCAAGGGCAGATGATAGAACGTATGGAATTGCCTACGCAAGCAGAACAAGGGGCTGAATTTATTTTAGGACGAGTGCTGTATATCGCTAATGAATTAAAAAGTATTGTTTATGATAGTGTTAAACAACGCTTTATTACGATTCATGGTATCGGTATAGGCTCTGCCGGTCGAATCGATCGAGAAAGCGGAATTGTAATTGATGCGACAGATAATTTGCCGGGTTGGAAAGGTATGCGCTTGGCTGAATTAGTTACAGCTTCAACAGGACTACCGACATGGATTGTTAATGATGCTCATGCAGCGGCGGCAGGAGAAGACTGGATTGGTGCGGCTTCTCATGTGCAATCTTCGATTATGTTAACGATAGGAACAGGAGTTGGCGGTGCACTTGTTCATTATGGTGAAGTGATCTCCGGTCAGTATGGAGGCGCAGGTGAATTAGGGCATATGATTCTGCATCCGGGCGGTCTGCCTTGTAATTGCGGTAAAAAAGGATGTGTAGAACAGTATATATCAGGAACAGCTCTACATCGGCGTGCAGATGAATATGTACCGGGCTGGAATGCGTATACGTTGATGAGAGAAGCGAAGCAAGGCACAACAGAAGCACTTTATGTATTAGATGGTTGGATTAATGATCTTGCAAACACGATTATTAATATGGATCAAATCTTTGATCCACAAGCGATTATTATCGGTGGTGGCATCATTGTTACACGTGGAACGTGGTGGGAATTATTGCTTCAGCGTATTCAAGAATTAGGTGGTAGACCGGTATTATTGATGCCTGCACAACTAGGTAATCATGCAGGCATGGTAGGAGCGGCTCGGATTGCGATGTTAAATGCTAGCTTGTAATAATTGCTGTGCTTGGGCAACACGTGCAGGATCAAGAGCAAGATTGATATCGCTATGGATACGTACAGCACTACCCAAATGAACTTCTTTTATCGAAGTATGTGTAACAAAATCAGCCAGACTCTGCAAAGTTAATCCTGCTCCAGCAATCAATTGTATCGGGTACTGTATAGCTAAGCGATTCAGGACAATCATCTGATCAACAGCTTGTAGCACAGAAGGTTGACCACCAGACGTTAAAATATGAGTAATCTGAGGATAGTGTGACAATATATCCAAACCGCGCTCCAGATTATCCAATTCGTCAAACGCACGATGGAACGTAAAAGGCTTACCATCTGCTGCCTCCAGCAATCGTTCTAAAGCGTTTGTATCAATCTGCCCATCCTCAGTCAGAACACCGGTTACTATCGCTGCTGCACCTGTACGGGAGATATGACGAATATCTCGTATCATACTGTTTAGTTCCGCATGATCATATCGAAAATGACGACTATGAGGACGCACCATCACATTAACCGGAATATGTACCGTTTCAGTAATATATTCGATGATTCCGAGACTGGGTGTGAGTCCACCTTCTTGTTGAGCGGCGATCAGTTCGATCCGATCTGCACCTGCTTGCTCTGCAATCATCGCATCTTCTGGAGTAGTCGCAATCACTTCAAGTCTTTTTCGCATAACAACCTCTCTTTCTATACTCCTATTTTATAGACAGCTTATCATCAGCATGATATAGCTGATAACGTAGATAGCCAGTGTGCTTCCGACCCATGATGAGTACCAAATTCCGTCTAAAACGAATATGACCTTTGAATTCACAATTGTTCCACTGTAAGTTTGATTTTATTGGATGTTTATCTTGTTTTGCATAAAGCATGACTGATCTAATCACATAATGAATCTACACGTTACATTAGGTGTACAGTGGAGATTTTTCTATTTTCATGTACCATTATGTTAGATAAAGATGTAATATAGTACATTTAAACGAGCTACAATAACAACGAAGAATAACATAGGCTGATATCCAAGTAAAGATTAGCAGGGCATAATTGCCTGTGTCTATCCTTTTTTTATACTAGCAGTAAATGAACAGATGAGAGGAGAGGAGTTCATGGCGGATGTATCTTTTTATCGTAATCACCAGCTTCCCTTTGTAGAAGGTAAGCGTTGCTATGCGGATGAACTAACCTATCATCGACATTTTCATGAGGAATATTCAATCGGTCTGATTCATCATGGGCATACGGAGGCATGGTGTGATGGTAAGCTGTGGGAAGTAGAAGCAGGTCGTATGATTAGTTTTCCTCCGCATATGCTGCATGCTTGTCATCCGAAGCAAGGACTGAAATGGAGCTATGATATGCTTTTTATTGATCCGAAATGGCTAGAGGGCATGGAACAGCAAGAATTGGCACAGATTGATATTCCTTATTTGTTGTCTACACAGAAAAATCAAGAGTGTACCATACAGATGCAGCAGACGATGAACTCACTAATGAATGGGAATGAACCACTTGAAACTGAAACGGCATTGATTGGATTGCTACAGCAACTTACGCGTAGTGAGCATGGCGATCTGGAGCACCAAAGCATGACCTCACCAGCTGACCGCAAATATGTTGGAATTGTACAGGAGTATTTACATGCGAACTTCCATCGTCCGATCCTGTTAGAAGAGTTGGAGCAGGTCACATCTATTAGCCGTTTTCACTTGATTCGACTGTTTAAACAGTGGCAGCACGTACCACCACACGTCTACCAAAATCTGCTGCGTATTAATTATGCCAAAACAGAGCTACATCGCCAGCGTCCTATTGTAGAGGTAGCAACAGAAGCCGGATTTTATGATCAGAGTCATTTTACCCGGATGTTTACGCGTGTCGTTGGAGTTACACCGCGAAAATATAAAGTTTCGGTTACTTAGGGTCGGTTGCATTGTAATGAAGCTAGTTATGGTTTGACTTGTGAATTTAAAGTATAAGGGTTGTATAGAAAAGTAGCTACATAGCAATTTTGTACAATAATTCTCTTTTCCTTTTCGCTAGTGTATAGGGAAGAGGAGTGATGAATGATGGATCAAATGAGAGAGCGTGAGCAGCGACTTGCTACACAAGCATCCGCGGCGCTAAAGGCGATTGCACGTCGTCCAGATATTAAAGGATATATAGAGCATAATCCGTCTAGCTATGCCCTACTACAGCGTGCAGCAGCACGTTATGTGACAGGAGAAGAGCGGTCGCAAGCGTTAGAGGTGGCTAATCAGCTGATAGACTATGGTTATGCGATATCGCTAGAATACATCGGTGAAAATACATTATCGGTTGCAGCCTGCCAGCAGGCACAGCAAGAGCTTATCGGATTAATCCTTGAGATGGGGCAGCAGAGAGTGCGTGGACGTGTCTCGTTTGACCTGTCACATATTGGTCTGCTTGTAGATCGTGAGCTAGCGCTTCGTCATCTCCTGGAGTTAGGGGAGTTATCGCAGAGGTATACAATCGAGCTATTTATTAGCATGGAAGAGTCGGCGAAAACGGAGTCGATCTTGGAGATCTATCGCCAAGCGGTAGCAATCTATCCGTTGATCGGTATTACGTTACAAGCACAGCTGAATCGGACATCAAGCGATGCATTAGATATGCTGGCTAAAGATACGCGTGTACGGATTGTTAAAGGAGCATACGAGGAGCCAGATACGATTGCACTCTCACGTTCAGCAGAGCTAGATCAGCGGTATGAAGAGCTATTCGAGTTAGCCGTACAGCGGGGCTGTCATATTTCTATTGCTACGCATGATGAAGCGCTAATCACTCGATTATTGCAATATGACTCCAAAGAAGCGGCTTCAGTTGAGCTAGAGCTATTGTATGGGATTCGTCCAGAACTGTGCGTGAAGTTACGCGAGCAAGGTTACCCTGTACGTATTTATTTAACCTATGGGCAGGAGTGGTATCTATATCTATGTCACCGGATTGCAGAGTATCCGCCTAATTTGTTTCAAGCACTTGTCGATATAGTAGGCGGTGAGCGGGAAGCGCCTGTTCTGCAATACCATGTAACATAACAACGATAAAATGTACCCAAAAATAATATGTTCAGGTCTAAAAGAGAAACACACGGATACGCTATGGAGCGTAATTCGTGTGTTTTTGGTTTGTCTTCATTGTGATTCATCAATTCACTGAACACTTATTTATTTTAGCTTCAGAAGCTTTACTACTGTAAAGGTTTTTTGGAATGAACTTGATTGTATAGTGGATAATTTGATGTTCTAGATTGCAATTTTAAGATTTTTAAAATGAATCTCAGTCTTTTTAGTTGGAAATCTGGAATTTTCGGACATCCACCCTTATAATAGATAAGATACCTACTCTGACAAAGATTATTGCTGTTTGTCAGAATTTTGGTGCTCAAATCATTTTTCTCATTAAACTTAGTCGTGCTGGTATAGATAAGCACTTATTATGAAAACGTAACTGAGATGGACGGGAGACAAAGATGGATCAACCGTTATATGGAATATGGATCGGAGACGTATTTTTTTGTTTTTCCGGTGAAATGTCTGAACCTAAGGTCGATGCTTGGATGAAAGTCATGCGTCGTCTGGAAATGCCTATTGGTCGCAAACCTTTTGCACAGTCTGGATTACGTCTGGCTGAATTGAAGTTTGGTCCTTCGGGAAATACGAATGCGAAAGAAGCACCTACACGTCGTGCAGGTAGAAGTAAACGTCTGCCAGGCCGAATGGTCGAAGGATTAGCTCTGTCCCCTGAGCAAGCGTATGATTTGCTACTCAATTGGGATGAAGCATTATTAGCACGTCAAGGCATTACACCAGGCGGAGAGATGCGCTACTGGCACAAAGCTGTTCAATTTGCTCAAAAGCTGTTGCGTGAAGGTAAAATTTTGCCGGATAGTACAGTGATTGCAGGAACAGGTCGCCGTAGTGCTCAAGCTACATTACATGGAACATGGAAACCTCTTTTACAAGGGGAAGACCGTGAAATGTTTGTCAAATTAGCAGATGCTATTCCGATGATAGGATTATCGGCATTGTCATTATTTCCTGCTTCAGAACCGGATCGTCCTGCACAAGCACGCGCAGATGTTCTTCACTCATTTTTAGTAGCAGTGATGGATGCTGAGATTCGGCGTATGTTCCGGGATGCAGGTTACGGGAAATTTAGAGCTTATATGGCGGCATACCGCCGGGGCACTTCACCTCAAGCTCATCTATGGTGGAATTCGATGTTCGATGCTACAGGCGATCTAGCAGTGCAAGGAACCGCCGATGATATGGCTGAACTGGCTCAACAGATTCGTGAACATAATGGAGCAGCAGTACCTGTTCCAGAAGTGGAAAATGTAGAAGAACGCAAAGGAGAATTGCGTCTGGTTGTGCGATTAGAACCACCAGTCTCAGCAGATGCTACTCCTGCGGAACAAGCGATGTATTCAAATACTCAAGAATGGCGTATGTCTTTCTGGGCAGATGATGAATCTGACGCAGCTATTTTGATACCTGTCGGTGTATTGTGGAAACATGGAGATGCAGAGCTAGTCGTGCGCGGTCGTACGTATGAAAATGTGCAACAGCATATTTTGATTCAGCTCGGTCAAGCCGCAGAGCGTTCACCGATTGTCGCTTCATTTCTAGAAGTGTCCAGCCCTGAAGGTGGATATATGGAAGCGGCGGATGTATATACGTTTCTCAAAGAAGATGTGCCTCGATTGCGCAAATCCGGCGTAGCTGTACAGATTCCTTCACGTTGGACAAGAGAAGGTAAGCGCCGTAGCGGAGTCAAATTAAAACTCAAAACACCACAAGACAGCAGTCGTGGCCCTGAAGAAACATCCCGTCTGGGCATGAATCAGATGGTAGCTTTTGAACCGGAAGCTGTGCTAGATGGCAAAACATTAACAGCCGCCGAACTCGCAGAAATCGCTAAAAACGGTGTGCCTTTGATTCCTTTCGATGGTGGATGGATCGAAGTCGATCTGACCGAGATTCGTCAGGTGTTACGCTTTATCCGTCGTCATGAAGAAGGCGAGATTTCATTTAATGAATTGATGCATATCTATGCGGATGAAGATGAAAATTCATGGAATGGTCTGCATATTTTTGAGATCGAGACAGGATCATTACTTAATGGTCTGATGGAAGGCAATGCCTGGCGTGATATTCCAGTGCGTGAAGTGCCTGAAGGTCTACATGGTACACTTCGTCCTTATCAAGAACGAGGATTCCAGTGGCTTGCCGCTATGCGTGATCTAGGATTCGGTGCTTGTCTGGCGGATGATATGGGACTTGGTAAAACAGTACAGGTGATTACTTGTATGCTCGATCAACCTGACGCAGGTCCACGTTTAATCGTATGCCCGACTTCTCTACTCGGGAACTGGCAACGTGAATTAGAACGATTTGCTCCTGAAATGAATCTGTATATTCATCATGGCAGTCGTCGTCCACGTGGCGAAGAATTTCTTCAGGAAGCTAGATCACATGATATCGTACTAACTACGTATCATCTAGCAGGACGAGATGGTGAAGATTTACGTGAAGTTCACTGGGCTTCGATCGTATTAGACGAAGCACAATATATTAAAAATTACCGTACCAAACAAGCGCAAAGTGTAATGAAACTCAATGCACCTCACCGAATAGCGATGACAGGGACACCTGTAGAAAATCGTCTAAGTGAGTTATGGTCGATATTCCAATTCTTGAATCCGGGTTATCTGGGTACGTCTTCTTCTTTCCGTCAGACGTATAATGCGTCTGGAGTCGAGATGGAGAGCCGCTTACAGACATTGCGCAAATTAGTTGCTCCATTTATGTTGCGTCGTCTCAAAAGTGATCCTGATATTCGCCGTGATCTACCGGATAAGATTGAATTGAAATCGTACTGTTATATGACAGTTGAACAAGCAGGTCTTTATCAAAGTGTTGTATCTGAAATGTTAGGACGGATGGGAAGCAGTGGCGGCATTACACGTAAAGGAATCGTTTTGTCTTCATTGACCAAATTGAAGCAGATTTGCGATCATCCTCATCTGGTAGCTAGCAATGGTAAGCCAGATACGTCCAAGCAAGAACGTTCCGGTAAAATGGCACGATTGATCGAATTACTCGATATGATTCGAGATAGCGGAGAATCTGCGCTGGTCTTTACCCAATATGTTGAAATGGGTGAATTACTAACTGCACGCTTGAGTAAGCATTACGGACAAGAACCGTTCTTTTTACATGGTGGAGTCAGCAAAGTATTGCGTGACGAAATGATCGATGCTTTTCAAAATGATCAAGGGCCACCGTTATTTGTACTATCTCTCAAAGCAGGTGGAGTCGGGCTAAATCTAACACGAGCGAATCATGTTATTCATTATGATCGTTGGTGGAATCCTGCTGTAGAGAATCAAGCGACAGATCGTGTATTCCGTATCGGACAGCGTCGTAATGTACAGGTGCATAAGTTGATCTGTCAGGGTACACTAGAAGAGCGTATTGATGAATTGATAGAAAGTAAAAAAACACTGGCAGAGCAAGTAATCGGTACAGGCGAACAATGGCTAACCGAAATGTCAGACGAAGAATTGAAGCAACTGGTATCTCTTCAATCCGCGGAATGGGGAGCTGACGAATGAGTACTATCGAGTGGACCGTAAGCAACTGGCAAGTTGATACAGGGCAGATTCAGGCTGATGTGTATCCAGCTACAGCCAAACCTACAGCAGAGTCGAAAGTGATACTGCATATCGATCTTCCTGCTGAAGAAGAAAAGCAAAAAATGCTTCAATCGTTAAGTGCTTCAGCATGGAGCATGTATCTATTGCTAAATATGGAGTCTCCTTCTTCAACAACAGCCAAAGAGATTGAGCTTATGCCCAAACATGTGCTTCAAGATGTACATGAATGGTCTGGAGCTGGAGAAGATTTACTGCTGTATACGCCTTATTTCAAAGACCAATCGTTTTCTACTATCGATCTACCTGTGCATCAAGTGGAGAGTTCATCAGAACAACAAAACTTTCAAGTGCAAGCTCTGATCGATTACTCTGGTGAACGATTATCGGCTAATCCGTTGCTTGCATGGGAATTGGCAGGGTGGAGTCCACAAGCATTATCCAAAGATATTTTCCATATCTGGGGACAGCAAGTATCGGCTCAAGCCCAAAGTGAATTTGCTATAGAAGACGGGACAATGGCGGGACAATCTTTTTCCGATGAACCTAATCTAGGCAGTTTACTGGCTGAAGCGGCTACCGCTGGAACACTGCATCAACCCGGAGAAGGTCTGGCAGAAGTAGAAGCATATTTGAATAAATCCAACAAACAATGGAACAAACAACTAGAAGGTGCCACTGCCAAAAAATTAATTCCATTTGTCGAAAATAAAGAGTTACAATTACCAGATATCGAAGCATTATTACCAGGCGTTCAAGGAGCAAGTACAGGTTATCAAGAAGTTCGTAAACAAGTGGCAGAACGTATGATGCGGAGTCATTTTGCAAAATAAAGGAGTTTTAGAATGAATACCAAAAAGCCACTACGTGTGCAGTGGAATATGATTATTCCAGCCAGTGTGCTGTTATCAGGAGTACTATTGGCAGGTTGTGGAGCAAGTGCAGAGCAATCAGCTACGACAGCTCCAACATCAGCAAGCAATACATCTAATGCAACTACCCAGACACCGTCTTCATCAGCACAGACAACAGGCACATCCAGTGCAAATGCAACAACAGCAAGCACGACCAATAGCACAGGTGATACATTACTACAACAGCGTGAAGACAGTTCGCTTCAATCGACTATTAAAAAGATGAACGGAAAAATGGTGATCACCAACCCCGAGTCGATGACTGTGATTGTAAACAAAAAGCGGTCATTACCAGATGGGTATATTCCGCCGGATTTGGTAGTACCCAAAGTAGCGTTCTCTTATGATGGTGTATTAGAAAAAAGTCATATGCGTAAAGAAGCCGCAGGCGCATTAGAAAAACTATTCGCCGCTTCCAAAAAAGCAGGGCTTGATCTAAGAGCTGTGTCTGGTTACCGTTCATATAAGCGTCAGGTGACGATCTACAATAATAATGTAGCGACCAAAGGTCAAGCTTATACTGATCGTGTGAGTGCGAAGCCAGGAACAAGTGAACACCAGACTGGTCTAGCGATTGACGTATCAGGCCCGGGTATCGGTTATGGTCTGGAGCAGTCTTTCGGAGCAACCGCAGAAGGCAAATGGTTAGCCAAACATGCAGCAGAGTACGGATTCGTGATTCGCTACAAAAAAGGTGCAGATGCGATTACCGGTTATACATGGGAACCGTGGCATATTCGTTATATTGGCAAAGAATTAGCGGAAGATGTAACAGCTAAAAATCTAACGCTTGAAGAATATTTTGACGAAGATCAGATTCAGAAATAAAGGAGGGAAGCTATGAACCATCGGCGGAAAATGACGGTATTTGCTACTATTTTACTGTTGGAAGCGACCGGATGTGCGTTTAACCCAGGCGCATCGATTCAGAAGTCGACTCCATCTGTTGAAGCGTCAGTTGCGCCATTGGTTCAAGAAGGCAAGATCAGTCTCTATGCGAGTGAGGAAAAAGATGGGCTCTATCACAATATAGCGATTGATGAAGGTCAAGGCGAGCAAGCGCAACACTATGACTGGGAGACAGTAAGCAACCCGGGTTATGAACCGATGATTCATGAACAAGATTTGAATGGAGACGGCCAAGCAGAGATTATTGTAATCACGACAAAAGGCTATGGAACAGGGGTATACATATCCGAAGCCCATGTGATTGAACCAAAACAGCAGACAGAAGTAGCAGTGGAAGATGCACTGGCATATACCAAAGCTCATGTTTCTTTTTCTGTGGTGCATAAGTCTGGCAAATCTCTGGTCAACGCCAATGTAACAGATCAACCTGCGGTAGAATTGCCTTTAGACCCTACCGATCGGAATGAGTTACCACAATTCGGTAATATTATTGATTATCATGTAGGTGAAGATCAGACATTAACAGCAGAAGTGGCGGCTCAATTAGCCGATGGTGAAGCAGTAGGCACTGCTATTTTACATTATCGGTGGGATGAAGGAACAATGAAAGTCAGTCAGATTACATTCGAAGCTGTCGCCTCCTAATATAAATCAAAAAGCATGCGTTTCTCATCTTATGATGGAGATCGCATGCTTTTTGCGTTATAGAGATATTGTAAGTAAAGAAAACAGTATCTAAATAATCAGATTAATTGGTTGATTCTTTGCGTACATAAGGCGGTGGTGGAGTCACTGAATCGTCTAACGATAAGACTTCTTTACGCAGATTCAGCATTTTGAGATCCAATTCATCTGCGGCTTTGGCGGCTTCGGTCAGTTCATGTACGATATGTGCAGGTACCTGTTTGTCATACTTATAGAAAATAATATGTTCCAGACTCGCCCAGAAGTCCATCGCCAGTGTACGCATTTGAATCTCCACTTTGACCCAGCGTTTTCCTTCCATCAATACCAGTGGAACTGCTACAATCACATGTAGACTTTGGTATCCATTAGACTTGGGATTAGCGATATAATCTTTGATTTCAATAATCTTAATATCTTCCCGTTGCTGTAGATGATTGAACATCCGGTAGATATCTTGTACAAAAGCACACACAATACGCATCCCTGCAATATCATGAATATGTTCAAAAATATTATCAACCGTTGTATCGAGTCCTTTACGAACTAGCTTTTCGATCATACTTTTAGGATCTTTAAGACGGGTTTTGATATGTTCGATCGGGCTGAATCCATCGGTTAATTCCCATTCAGCTTGAATCAATTTGATTTTGTTCTGTAATTCTTCCAAAGCTAGTTCATATAGAATCGGTAGCTTTTTCCACTCTTCAAATTGCTTGAGTGTATCTGCATGTTCACTAATTTCTTTAAGTTTGGATAAATCCAGATTGTTTAGATTTAACGAAATAATCTTGTCTATTTCACTCATACCAGTCACCTCTGTTTCTATTGTACATGGGTTGAAAAGGTAAACAAAATTTGTGACATTAGCAATAGTCAACTTTATGATTTAAAAGCTTCGATTAAAAAGCGTGACGGAGCCACTGTTTTGCCATGATGCATAGCTGGAGAAGAGACATATAATTCTTTCTTAGCTCGTGTTACTGCAACATAAGCAATTCGGCGTTCTTCTTCCAGAGCTGCTTTCATCAAGATCCCTTCTTTGTCAGGGCCTTTCATATTTTGCGCAGCCCGTACATCTTCAGGGGCAAAGTCTTGCAAAGCCGCTTCATGCGGTAAAATGCCTTCTGAAGCTCCAAGTAGATACACACAAGGAAATTCCAATCCTTTAGCACGATGAATCGTCATCAGATGAACACCTTGAGGTGATTCTTGCTTGAGTAGTTCGGTCATTTTTTCTCGTTTCATCGACAATTCATCTGCGAATTTGACCATTTCTTCTACAGTAGCAAATTTGCCAGCAGCACTTTCCAATTCATCCAGTGTTTCACGGATCGTATCTTTGTGACGGGTTGCCGGGCCACTAAAGTCTGCACTGGCGAATTTATCATAAAATACACGCCGAATTTCTTGAATCGCATACAGTGGCTTCATTTCTTTGATCTTTTTGAGAAAAACGATTCGATCTTTCACCTGTTGACGTTGAAACGATTTGAGCCGATCCCAATGATAAAGATGAATCAGTGGATATTTCTTCGATTGCTGTTGTTCTTTCATCATAATATGATCCATACCGGCATCTCTAGAGATATACAGTGGACCAATCACTCCCGGAAGAGCATCCATACGACGCGGCTTAATCGCTAAGCGCAAATGATCCATAATCGGGCGAATCAGTGCATGATCATAAAATACAGGAGCTTCCCCGTATTGAATAAATGGAATATCTTCCATCAACAATCGCTCTGCAATCGCCCGCGTCCCACTGATTGTCCGGTGAAGTAGAGCGATATCGCCGAGCGGAATACCTTGCTTTTGTTGTTCTAACAATCGTTGTACCACTTGATCCGCTTCGGCATCTGCATGAGCTGGACGCAAATAACGTGGTGCTTGACCTGCAGCTACACCTGCTTTTAATATTTTATGATGGCGTGCGGTATTATGCGTCACAATATGTGTACCCAGACCCAGAATCTGTGGATGGCTACGATAATTAATATCCAGTGCAATAATCTTAGTTCCTGGATATTCTTGCGGAAAGTTCAAAATGTATTCTTGCTTGGCTCCGTTAAAAGAATAGATCGTCTGATCATCATCACCTACGACCATCAAATTGCGATAAGCATCTGCGATTTTGCGAACCATGCCATATTGCAGTCGATTGCTATCTTGAAACTCATCCACCATAATATATTGAAAACGCTCCTGTAATATCGCTAACGTATGCGGATCATCTAGCAATTTATCGGTACGTAGTAAGATATCATCAAAGTCTATACGGCGATATTCTTGCTTCCATTCTTCATAACGACAAAGTAAAGCGCAACGATCTCGCTCTTCAGGCGTATCTTTAGGTAGATCCTCTGCTGATCCGCCGTCTAGCTTCATTGCAGATAGCGTGGCTAACAATGTTTCCGGTGGAGTGGTACTGGTCGAACCGATCTCTCGTCGTAATCGTTGCAAAACGGCATGTTGAGCACGCGCATCTCCAAAGATTTCTTCTGTGAGATTGCCATATCGTCTCAGCATTAACAGACCGAAAGAATGAAAGGTGCGAGCTTCGACAGCACGCGCTTTGGCGGCAGAAATGCCGGGCAATGCGGCTATTCTTGATTTCATTTCAGCAGCGGCTTTGGTGGTAAAAGTCACTAACAAAATCTGACGTGGATCTATGTTACGTACAGATAATAAGTATCCTGCACGAGCAGTCAATACAGTAGTCTTGCCACAGCCTGCTCCAGCCAATGCCAAAAGTGGACCTGTGCCATGCCTTACCGCTTCAATTTGCGGAGCATTGAGTAGAATACCCTGACTTTCCAGAGCACGGAAAAACGAAGCATCTCCCTCTTCATCCGAAATAAGAGTTATACTGGTATCACGAGGTGCGCTTTCGGCAGCCGGAACAGTTGTATGCGGTTGAATACCTTGAGGTCGTGGGTAATCTTGCCATAGGGTGTCTTTCAACAGATAAATCTTCCTTTCCGGCTTATCTTTTTCAAGTACAGCAGAAATTTGGTATGATAGAAGCAACCCGTATCCGGGTACTGCTATACATATCCTTCTATTATAATGGATAGATAGCAGTTGAAGTAGTACCCTGAGTATATTCATATGAAAAATTCAATGAAACGGTAACGACTATTTATGTATGATCTATATATAAATGGTGTGAATTAGAGGAGGAGAACAGTCATGAATTTGTTGCAACGGCTCAAAAGTGGCGCAGGTAAAGCGACCGAGCGTGCACAGAATGCAGTAGAGATTAACCGGTTAAACGGTCATGTGACAGATATTGAACGCGAAATTGAGGTTCATTATTTGCGGATGGGTCAAGTATTTTACGAAGGGTACCGTGCCGGAGACATGTCCATTGCTGAAGAAGAGATGACTGATTTATGCAAAGCATGTGATCTGTTAATGGAAGAGATTGATGAAGTACACGCTAAAATTGCTGTTCTCAAAAATGAACGCGTCTGCGAATGTGGAACCGTTGTCTCATTGGAAGCTAATTTCTGTCCGAATTGTGGACGCAAAATGGAAAAGTTACCAGTCACCGTCAAACGTGAACAAGGATTCGGTGATGATCCTGATGATGAACGCAATTCACCTATCGTTTATCCAACTCAGTATGAACAAGAACTGGATGAAGAAGACGAAGAGTTGCAAGATATTCCTGTAGACGAAGAAGAATCGCGTCGTGCAGAGCGTCTACGTGAAGAGCATGAACGTCAGGAAGAATTGGATCGTCTTGTACGCTCATGGAAAGAAAATCTAGGCGTAGATGACAATGTAGATGAAGAAGATTTTTCAGGGCAACCGGAATCTAAAGTAAAATTAGAAAAAGAAGAGTTGCCACCAGAACCCGCACATAAGCCGGTCATTCCTGCTGCGGCAACTGCTACGCCAGTCACACCTACACCTACTATGGTAGAAGAAGATATGGAGTCTGAACTCGGCACAGATATGTTCAGTTGTCAGGTATGTGGAAGTGCTTTGCAAAAAGGTTCCAAATGGTGCCCTAACTGTGGAGCAGAGCAGTTATAATCTACTGATTATTGCTTGAATGATAATGAATATGCTTATCTTCAATACATCAACATCGATCGTTTGAAGACCACTCGGGAAGGATGACGAACCTGATGGAACAATTGCTTAATCATTTACGCCATCTCGGGTTTACAGAATTGGAAGCCAAAGTGATGGTAAGTCTGACTCAGCAAGGTACGCAATCCGGTTATGAAGTCGCTAAGCGACTGGGTGTATCCAGATCTAATGTATATGCTACATTGCAACGTCTGGTATCCCGGGGTGTGCTTCAGTTGACTCCGGGGGAGCCTGCTCGTTACACCATGATGCCTATCAAAGAATTTACCCACATGATCTCAGGTCAGGTGGGTGAATCTTTATCGTATTTAGAACAACATATGCCTAGTGAAACTCATGAACAACCGTCTTTTTTTATTGTAGAAGGAGAACGTAAAGTCATTGAGACATTAAATCGTGAGTTGGATAAAGCGAGCGAAGAGATTGTAGCTGGAATATGGCGGGAAGAAGCCAAATGGTCAAGGCAAGGATTAGAGCGAGCAGAGCAACGTGGTGTACGAGTCTTATGGTCTTTTGAAGGCGAAGAAGATGGCAAATTTTCAGGCATGCTACCGTTAACAGCAAGTCAACAAGGCGGACGCAAGTTCTGGTTAGTGGTCGATCGGCGTTGGTGTATTGTAGGGATGAGAGGCGATGAATTGCCTGCGCAAGCCATTGTTACCGAACATCCACTGATGGTGGAATTGTTACTTCAGCATTTTGCCCAGGAAATTATTCTATTTGAACTTGAAAATGACCTGGGTGCTGAGTTAGTTCGGCGTTATGGAGAAGGATATGAACAGATTTTGAGTAAATATATGCCTAGCTTTGTACAGAAAGAAACAGATTAAAGAGTGAGTAGCTTCTGGAAAACATCGATACAATAATTGCCTTCATGAGGAACAAATTGTTCACGCTGAACTGTGAGCTTGTGAATCATTGGTGTAGAATCTGTCGTATAGACCCCAGAAGCCATCACTTTATCGCGTGTACCTTGATATAATTCAATCATAGCTTGTAAAGGAGCTTCAAAAATACCAGACACTTCATCCACTTGTAATTGATACTGTTGAAGTTCGTACGGACTGAATGCACCGAATACACTGCTAACTTCACGATCGATAAATGCTCCATGCCGCGTACTGCCAATCGTCTCATCACGTACATCGAGCAGATGAGTTAATTGCTCATAATGTAGCGGAACCCCTAATTCTTCTTGTATTTCACGAGCGGCTTCGATAAAAGTCTCTCCAGCAGATAAATGACCTGCTGCTGTAATATCATACATATCTGGAAATGTATCTTTGTCAGGATGACGTTGTTGAAAGACCAATTGGCGCCCTTCTGAGGTATCTCGTATTAACCAGCAATGAAACGTATGATGCCAGTGACCTAGCCGATGAACTTCAGAGCGTTCACAGATGCCTAGATGTTGATCTTGTTCATCATAAATATCGAGCCATTCAGTTGTTACCATTTCGTGACACTTCCCTTCAAAGTTAAATATTTCATATTCAAACAAGTCATATTTGTTCTATTATTGAATTATAAGTTGTTTTGGCAACGTAAAAAAAACGACTTTCTACTATTATAATAGTAGAGTTCTTACAGAGAAGAAATACTATTATTCGGAGAGGATGAGAAACAATGGAATGTATTGTAAAATTTGATGTTGTTCATGACCATGAAGTGAAGTCGTTACGAGGTCTTGTATTCGTAGATGATGACAAAGTGCCAACAAACGAACAGCTTGAAGGTATGTTTAAAGATATGAAATATGAAGTGACTGTAGATCGAGGAGACTCTTTACGATTTGTGCCTACCCAATCACCTGCTTCTTTTCAGTATATTCGTATCAAAGAATTAGATACAGGCAACAAAAAGTTTACAGAAGATCGGGATTTAAAAGGAATACTGTCCAACTTGCTGCCTACCTCTAATCGTCCTATTTAAAACGAGTAGTGATACAGAGGGAGCAGAAAAATGATTACAAGGTTGCAATATGTTCTGATTCTTTAAAAAAACCTCTTTCCATAGATGCGGAAAGAGGTTTTTTGTGCGTATTCACGCAGGTGCCTTATGTAGCTCAGATGTACATTGAGGACAACGGCTTGCTTTGATCGAAATTTCAGTCATACAGTAAGGACATTCACGTGTTGTTTTCTCTGGTGCAGGTTTTTCATGTTCTTTACGTTTCATCATATTAATACCTTTGATCAGAAGAAACACACATAGCGCAACGATTAAGAAATCGATCACCGTATTGATGAATTGTCCGTATGCGATCACAGACGCTCCTGCTTTTTCAGCGTCTGCAAGAGAAGGGTACACTACCGTAGAACCGCTGAATGTTCTATCCAAGTCCCAGAATAAATTGGAAAAATTAGTACCTCCGAGCAATTTCCCGATTGGAGGCATGATGATATCATTAACGAGAGACGTTACAATCTTACCAAAAGCGGCTCCAATAATAACCCCTACGGCTAAATCAATCACATTTCCACGTACCGCAAACTCTTTAAATTCTTTCACTAAGCCCATAGTTCTTAACTCCTCTCTTTTATCATATTTGAATAAACTACATTACTTTGGGGTAATGCTCCATTATGCCTTTTAAACAATATAATTTTAACATAAGCGATAATGAGTAATAAATGGAATAATGTCATGACTACACAATTAACATCCTAAATTAATTAATGTAAAGCAGATAATAGGCGATAAACCTAAAATTTGAATTGTTAAATGAATTATTCATTATTTAATAGAGGACTAGATAATAAGACTCAATTTGGTTAGTGAAAACAAATAAAGTGAGACTTAGGTATAGTCATCCGACATTTAGTGTTTCTTTTTGCTCAGTTCAAAAGAGATAGAAAGTCGAAATTTAAATAAATAAAGTTTTATTTTTATACTAGATTTCGACATGATTTTCAGGTAACCTATTTTATAATTATTCGAAACGAATAAAAAGAGACAGGATTAACAGGAGGGAATTAATTGTGAGAAACCAGAACGTGCTTAATGAACAGTGGATGCAAAAACGGAATGGTGTTAAAACTTTCTTTCATAAACTTTCCGTAGATCCATCGCTCAAGCAGGAAAAAGAAGGAAATAAAGATTTTGATGTAAATGAATGGTTAGAGATGGCGACTTCTCCATTACCTGAAGAAATATCCCATCAGTATGGCATTTATGAAGATAAAATGTATCGTCCTTTACAAACAAATACCCATCACGGAGTGAATGTTGCTGTGTTAGTGGACTTGCTTTTCAAACAATCTGGTTTGAAATCCAGTGCGGACGATCTTGTAAAACATATGAATAATGGTGGTACACTGGAAGGATTTATTACAAAACAGGACATCTAAATTGCCTAAAAAAGTAAAATGTAAGAAAATTTGCAATTGAAAGAGGTTTACAAAATTTTCAGAACGCATTATAATGAGCGCAGGAGTTATTCAAAACGAATAACTTTTGGATTGGAAATCATATTACACAAATGTAATATTTTAGAAGCTTAACTATTAAACTAATGAAATCATACAAACAATTTTAGGAGAGGTGGGCACGTAATGAAAATCAGTTTTAAAGGTATTGATATGGAGGGTACGCCTCAAGAAGTATTTATGCTAATTCGATTGATTGACGGTCCGCTTCAAGAAAAGAATCATATAGAATCAAGGGCATCCGTTAACGAAGAAGTGTTGGAGACAAGTCAAAGTGAATGGACAGCGATTTCTACTCAATGGGCAGCTAAACAACCACTTCATACACAAACCTTTTTTCAAACTCCGTTAAATCCCTATCAGGTGTACCCGGATCATGTGGCTGATGAAGAAGTTACGACATTTGCCAACCTCGGCACCTAAGATGTTTCCTACTATGCAGAACACACAATTAGATTTATGGACAGAGTTGTGATACTCTAACGATTCCAACCCAGTCACAATAGACGGCAATCTCTCGTAATCGTAGGCATTATGTGAACGCCGTTATTTCTTATTCAAACTATGTTACAAATTTGTAATAAATAAATGACAAACTGTAACTGATTGTGCTACAACTTGGTTGGTTCGTTTTTTGAAAGTGATCATAAGGGGATATTTTCAAAATAGGAGGAGTGCGAAAAGTCATTCAATCTACAAGTAAAGAGTGATCCAACAGGTTCGTAGCCTTGAGATCAACTCAACTTATACGTAATTGGAGGTAGGATTGTGGAGATTAAACAATATTTTAATATTATTAAAAAGCGATTGTGGTTGGTACTTTTGATTATTGTGGTGATTACGGTCGGAACAGGCGTGTACGCTTATATGACAAATAGCCCGCAATACAGTGCTACAGCCAAATTGGTTGTAAACAGCAGCCCAACAGCAGGTGATGACAGTACGACAGCTAATATCGGAGCGATCAACTCTAATATTCAGTTAATCAAAACGTACAAAGAAATTATTAAAACGCCTGCCATTATGAACAAAGTGGTAAAAGAGTATCCAGATTTGAATGCCAATGCTTCACAGTTGATCAATCAAGTTAGCGTAAATGCAGTGAATGAAACACAAGTCATGTCAGTCTCAGTAGTGGATACCTCTTATGAGAATGCTGCTAAAAAAGTAAATGCAATTGCAGCGGTATTCCAACGTGAAATTCCAACACTGATGAATTTTGATAACATTATTATTTTGGATAAAGCAGACCCTAGTGTTTCTACACCGCCGATTACAACAAGCCCGATGTTATTTGTATTAATCGCATTGGTATTGTCAGTGGTTGTAGGTATTGCGATTGCCTTTTTACTGGAGTATATGGACGATTCGATCAAAAGCGAGGAAGATATCCGCGATGTTCTCGGAATGCCTGTGCTTGGAGTGATCGCCAAAATGAAAGAAGAAGACATGACGGCAAAAGAAAGAGTGCCAGCTAAGCCGTTTACAGGAGGTGGAGAACGTGCCAACCACACTTAAATGGCCGTTAATTACCAAAGAAAATCCAAAGTCATTGATCGCAGAATCTTATAAAGGTCTGCGTACTAATATTGATTTTTCCCGATTGGATGCCAAAGTGAAAAGCATTATTGTCACTTCTGCAACATTGGGCGAAGGTAAAAGTACTACTGTCGCTAATCTAGCGATTGCTTATGCAGAGACAGGACGTAGTGTTCTTATTATTGATGGAGACTTACGCAACCCGGCAATGCACCGCATTTTCAACATTTCAAACAATGTAGGGTTATCGAATGTGTTGTTTGATAAAGATGATCTATCCAAAGCGATTCAATCGACTCGCACCTTGAATCTAAGTGTTATGACTTCCGGTGCTGTACCGCCAAATCCTTCTGAGATTCTAGGGTCGAAGCGAATGGAAGCTTTGATGGACGAAGTGAAGTCAGAATACGATCTTGTCATTTTGGATACACCGCCTTTGTTACCATTTACCGATGCACAGGTGGCGACGCCGCTATGTGAGGGTGTTGTCATGGTGATCAAAGCAGGTGGAGCCAGTCGTAAAGATATTGTCAAAGCAACAGCTAGTCTTGAATTTGTAGGCGCTCATGTATTAGGAGCTGTACTGAATCAAGCGAGCCGCAAAACATTAACAACAGCGTATCATGAAGAGCAATAACTAACTTTCAACTATATAGGTCAAGCTTGGGGTAATGTCTCCTGCACCCATATCACTGGAGATACTCGGTCATGCTGTGGGCTACAGAAGTAGCCTTAGACGTTTATCGTCAAGGGTATGATGGTGAGGACGGGTTGAATGCCCGGATTCGTATAATGTTACAGAGCCGGAATGTGAATAGGCTGAAGATATGCGTTATAGTAAAAAACCATTGGAGAGAATATAACTCCTGTCTTCAGAATTCTCATCGTAACAGAAGGCTCATAAGCATCGATCTTACCTTCTATGAAAAGGTTAAGGTCGGAATGCTTACATACCTGCAACTTGGCCAGCATGATTGTAAACCACACAAAAAAACAGGATAGGGCGTGATTTTATGAAGAAGGTTCGTAAAGCTATCATTCCCGCGGCGGGGCTAGGCACACGCTTTTTGCCAGCAACCAAAGCTATGCCGAAAGAAATGCTGCCGATCGTAGACAAACCAACGATCCAATATATCGTTGAAGAAGCCATCGCTTCGGGTATTGAAGACATTATTATCGTAACCGGTAAAGGTAAACGCGCAATTGAAGATCATTTCGACAATGCTTTTGAATTGGAAGCGACTCTTTTAGAAAAAGGCAAATTGGATTTGCTGGACGAAGTTCAGAAGTCTTCTAAAGTCGATATACATTATATTCGGCAGAAAGAGCCAAAAGGATTAGGGCATGCTGTCTGGTGTGCACGTAATTTTATTGGAGACGAACCATTTGCAGTGTTATTGGGTGATGATATTGTCCAATCGGACACACCTTGTACACGTCAATTAATCGAACAATATGAGCTCACTGAGAAATCAGTCATCGGTGTACAAACGGTTGCTGAAGATCAGACACATCGATATGGAATTATTGATCCGTCGGAACAATTTGGTCGGTTGCATCAAGTTCGCCAATTTGTAGAAAAACCGCCAGCAGGTCAAGCACCATCTAATCTAGCAATCATGGGACGTTATGTACTTACACCGGAAATCTTTGAGTTCCTCGGGGAGCAAGAAGTAGGTGCAGGTGGAGAAATTCAACTGACAGATGCGATCCAACGATTGAATGAATTGCAACAAGTATTCGCTTATGACTTCCAGGGTACACGTTATGATGTAGGTGAAAAATTAGGCTTTATTCAAACAACGATTGAATTTGCTTTACGAAACGAAGACCTGAAAGCACCTTTATTGCGTTCTCTTAAAGAAACATTGGAAAGAGAGTTACTGCAAGAAGAGTTGCTCGTGGTAAGAGGTGATAGCTAATGACTCCAAGACAAGGGAGTGAAGCGGAAGCCTGGGCGAACTATAGCGAATTTTATGCAAGACATGTAGGGAAAACGTCAGCTAGATTACGTTTTTATGTACTGATGAAACGCATGTTGGATATCTTTTGCTCATTGCTCGGTCTGATTGTGTTGTCACCGCTCTTCATTGTACTTGGCATTTTGATCAAACTTGAGGACTCTAAAGGGAAAGTATTTTTCTATCAGACACGGATCGGTAAAGATGAACAGCCATTTAGGATGTACAAATTCAGATCTATGGTCTCTGACGCTGAAGAACGGCTCAAAGAACTTTTAGAAAAGAATGAAATCCAGGGTGCGATGTTCAAAATGAAAGACGATCCACGTATTACTCGTATCGGTCGCTTTATTCGCAAAACGAGTATCGATGAACTTCCACAATTGTGGAATGTCCTGCGCGGTGATATGAGTCTGGTTGGACCACGTCCTCCATTGCCAAGAGAAGTCGAAGAATATACCAAACGTGACAAATTGCGTCTAAGTGTTATACCGGGATGTACCGGATTATGGCAGGTAAGTGGACGTAACGAATTAAGCTTTGAAGAAATGGTTGATCTAGACCTGAAATATATTGAGAAAAGAGGAATCATGTTCGACATATATATCCTTTTCAAAACAGTTAGAGTCCTTTTCGGTTCTAAAGACGCGTTTTGAGAACAACATCATAAGATAAGGACGAGGTGACACATTAATGAATAAAGATGCCAAAATCTATGTGGCTGGTCATAAAGGATTGGTTGGATCTGCAATCCTGAGAGCTCTAGAAAAAGAAGGATACAATAACTTAATCTATCGCAGTAGTTCTGAATTGGACTTGCGTAAATTAGACGATGTGTATCGCTTTTTCGAACAAGAAAAGATTGATTATGTATTCCTAGCCGCAGCAAAAGTAGGCGGTATTGCGGCTAACAACGATTTCCCTGCTGATTTTATTCGTGACAATTTATTGATTCAGACGAATGTCATCGATGCAGCTCACTTTAATGGAGTGAAGAAACTGTTGTTCTTAGGATCAACTTGTATCTATCCGAAGTTCGCTCCACAACCGCTAAAAGAAGAATATCTTCTTACTGGCGAATTGGAACCAACAAACGAACCTTATGCTATCGCTAAAATCGCAGGTATCAAAATGTGTGAATCTTACAACCGTCAATACGGTTCACGATTTATCTCAGCAATGCCTACGAATATGTATGGCCCAAATGATAACTTTGATCTTAAATCATCTCATGTATTGCCAGCATTGGTACGCAAAATTCATGAAGCAAAAGAAAACAACAGCCCAACGGTTGAAATCTGGGGCACAGGAACACCAAAACGTGAATTCTTACATGCGGATGATCTTGCAGATGCGTGCTTGTTCTTAATGGACAACTACGAAGATAACCAAATCGTGAACGTCGGTGTTGGTGAAGATATCGCAATCAAAGACCTGGCATTGATGATCAAAAACATTGTTGGTTATGAAGGCGACCTTGTATTTAACTCAAGTGTACCTGATGGTACGCCACGTAAATTAGTCGATACAACTAAAATTAATGCACTAGGCTGGAAAGCAAGTATTCCTTTGGAAGAAGGTATCCGCGCAGTCTATGCTGATTTCCGTAATAGCGTTGCTGTTAATCAATAAGTAGTTTTTCTATAAACAAATGAATATCAAAAAAATAAAAACATACTGTGGAGGGAATTAACTATGAAAAGAGCACTAATTACTGGAGTAACAGGACAAGATGGATCGTACTTGGCGGAACTGCTTTTAGAAAAAGGATATCAAGTATTTGGACTTCGTCGTAGAACAAGTACACCGAACTACGAGAATGTCGCTCATATCCAAGATAAAATCGAATGGATCTCTGGTGATTTGACAGATTTGGCTTCATTGATCGAAGCGGTACGCATCTCTAACCCTGATGAAGTATACAACCTGGCAGCACAATCATTCGTAGCAGCTTCTTGGCCACAACCGATCGCAACAGGTCAATTAACAGCACTAGCTGTAACAAACATGCTAGAAGCGGTACGCATCGCTAAGCCAGATGCTCGTTTCTACCAAGCATCCAGTAGTGAAATGTTCGGTAAAGTACAAGCTATTCCACAAGTAGAGACAACACCTTTCTATCCGCGTAGCCCTTACGGCGTCGCTAAATTATATGGACACTGGATCACAGTCAACTATCGTGAAAGCTTCAATATGTTCGCTTGCTCCGGTATCTTGTTCAATCACGAATCACCACGTCGTGGTCTTGAATTCGTAACTCGTAAAGTCACTGATGGTGTAGCACAGATCAAATTGGGTCTGGCAACAGAGCTTCGTCTAGGTAATCTTGATTCTCAACGTGACTGGGGATTTGCAGGTGACTATGTGAAAGCAATGTGGTTGATGCTTCAACAAGATACACCGGACGATTTCGTTATCTCTACAGGTGAAATGCATACGGTTGAAGAGCTAGTACAAGTTGCTTTTGATCATGTGGGTCTGAATTGGAGAGACTATGTAGTAATTGATGAGAAGTTTGTTCGTCCAGCAGAAGTAGACTTGTTGCTTGGTGATTGCACAAAAGCAAAACAAGAATTGGGCTGGGAATTGGAAGTTGGTTTCAAACAATTGGTAGCTAATATGGTGGATGCCGATCTTAAACGTCATGCGGGAAGACCAGTAGAAGTACCTGTATATTAATCGATTCCTTCTACACCATTAGGAAAAGATCAGTTAAGGGGTAACTTACTGCCACGGACTTTTGCAAAATGATGAAGTGAGATGATAACCACATGGCTAACCCGATCGCCAAAATGCGAAAGAAATTTTCGATGACGCCAGAGAAACGCAAAATCTTTTTCAATACCAACTGGCAGATCATGGACAAGTTCGGACGACTTGCGATCAACATGATCACCAGTATCTGGATAGCGCGTTATCTGGGTCCCGAGCAATTTGGGCAATATAATTTCGCGATTGCTTTTGTAACGATTATTGGTGCAGTTGTTCCGTTAGGACTTGCTAATATTATCGTCAAAGAACTGGTGCAAGATCCTGATAATAAAACCGAAATTCTCGGAACAGTCTCCTTATTACGACTGTTCAGTGGATTGATTGCTTTTGCAATAACTGTTGTCGCTGCTTTTACACTGCCGGGACAAGATCCAGTCGTGCAGTGGAGTATGGTCATTATTGCCGCTAACCTTCTGTTTCAACCGCTGGATGTTATTTCCCAGTGGTTTGATTCAGTCGTGGAAGCCAAATATGCTGTCTATGCCAAAGGTGCTGCGTTTGCTTTAACAACCATTATGAAAGTATTACTTGTGGTTATGCATGCACCATTGATCTGGTTCGCTGTTTCTTATGCACTGGAGCTGATTCTTGGATTTCTTTTCCTACTATTCACACAGGGAAACAAAATTCAGTTCACCAAATGGTCATTTAACTGGCCGCTTGGTAAACGATTGATGAATAGTTCCTGGCCTTTGATCGTAGCCGGAATATCCACGATTATCTATCTCAAAATTGATCAGGTTATGCTGAATTATATGATCAATGAGACAGCCGTTGGAGTATACGCGGTTGCCGCCAGACTTTCTGAAGTATGGTACGTCATACCAACCGTAGTCGCGGCATCGTACTTTCCGAGTATGATCAAAAATAAGCAACTCGGCCCTGATATTTACAAAGCCGAACTGCAAAAGCTGTATAACATGCTTTTCTGGTTCGCACTTGCTATCTGTATCGTCGTGACATTTATGGCCAAACCGGTAATTTCCATCTTGTATGGTCAAGAATACACAGGCGCTATCAGTATTCTAGTTATTCATGTCTGGGCATGTTTATTCGTCTTTATGAGAGCAGCGTTGAATAAATGGATCATTAGCGAAGGATTGTATCGCTTCGAACTGATCAGTCAGGTAATGGGTGCTGTTGCCAAAGTCGGAATCAACTTGATTCTGATCCCATTATTCGGTGGAGTCGGCGCAGCGATGGGAACAGTCGTGGCATTTATCGTATCCAGTTACGCCTTTACTTTCTTATTCAAAGAAACCCGCGTATCCGGCATCATGATGTCCAAAACACTAATCTCTCCATTCACTGCCATCTTCAACAAACTTAGACCTGGCAAAAAACGTGAAGTTAGAACCAACAATTAATCTCTACATCAACAAGGTCTGTCTATACCATGCAGGCCGATATTATATCTTGCTTACAAATCATTTTTGAAATGGGTGTTCAAGTATCAGATAAGCGTCGGAACGAAGGGTACAAAATCATTCTGAAAGAGCGAAGCGTTCGCCTTTGTTATCGAGTCCTTACCGCAAAGCGGTGAATAAAAAGGAGTCGATAACAACAAGCGACGACAAGAACGATTTTGTTCAAGAAGTGTAGTACCTTTTCCAAGAAACTTGAGCACTTCATATTTCAAAGCATTTTAATCACAGACATAAGGAGGTAAGAGCTGATGAAAAAAGTACTATATGTCCATCATTCAGGATTCATGGGCGGAGCACCGAAAAGTCTGACTTATCTCATTAGTCATCTGGATAAGACAAAATTTGATGGTCATGTACTGACAATTCGCAACGGCCCGGCTGTAAAACTGCTGGAATCCGGTGGATTACCGGTAGAAGTCGCTAAAGGCATGTTTCCTTTCCACGGATCAACAGTATCAGGAATGAGACCGAAACTGTTTATTCGTAATCTTATTGGAGCACTACCTACGTATTTTCAAGCTAAAAAATATATCCGTAAATACAAACCGGATATCGTTCACTTGAACAGCACATGTCTGTTCCAAGTCGCTAAAGCAGTCAAAAAAGTATCTCCTGATACTAAAGTAGTCTGCCATGTACGCGAACCGCTACTCAACTCATTCGCAGGAAATATTTTAAAACGAATGAATCACAAATACGTGGATGGTTATATCTCGATCGATCAGTTCGATTCCGAGACGGTTGATAGCAATGGTAAAGAATTAGAAGTCGTATACAACTTCGTGGACTTTGGAACCTACAATCCAGATGTAAACGGGACTCCTGTTCGCAGGGAACTCGGTATAGACGATGAAGATATCGTCTTTTTGTACATTGGTCGTGTGGTAACAGGGAATGGAGTATTGGATCTGGTGAAGTCATTTAACAAAATCAGCAAAGGTCATCCGAACTTCAAGTTGATCGTTGGTGGATTTTACTTTAATAAAAATAATGCATACGAAGACAAAGTTATGGCAGAAGCTAAAGGAAATGATCAGATCATTACACTGGCTTTCCGTGACGATGTACCGCAGTTAATTGCCGCAAGTAATGTCATGATGTGCCCGTTTGTAGAACCTCACTTTTCACGCAGTATTATTGAAGCAGCCTCAATGAAGAAACCAGCGATCGCTACCAATATTGGTGGACCGAATGAACTGATTCTTCATAACAAAACAGGATTCCTGTTCGAGGATGGTAATCATCAAGCGATGGAAGATTATATGGTTAAAATCGGTACAGACAAAGCATTATACGAGAAGCTTTCTCAAAATGCATTAGCTTTTGCAGAAGAGAACTTCGATGCGCGTAAAAACACCAAGCGGACATTTGATTTCTATAACCGATTCTTCGTTAGAGAAACCGTATGATCACAAGCTTTATACGCTTCAAACGCAAAGTAGCGAAAAAGTGTTCTACCGTCTTCACCCGGAGAATGCTAAAAGAACAGCAGATCACATTTGGCAACAACTTGATCGCTGTAGGCATGCCGATTGTGGATCGAGAAAAGGGAAGCTCGATTCAGATCGGACATAACGCTATTTTGTGCTCATCCGATTATAGCAACCCGATCGGACTCAATCATCGTACAGTGATTCGTACCCTTGCAGAAGGTGCTGTGATTGAAATTGGCGATGATGTAGGGATTAGCGGAGCAAGTATCTGTGCAGTGTCTCGCGTCCGTATTGGTAATCAAGTGATGCTGGGTGTCAATGTACAGATCAGTGATACCGATTTTCATCCGATCAAGCCGGAAAATCGTCGATTCAACAAAAATCCACTGGATGTGGGCAAAGCCGATACAATCATTGAAGATAATGTATGGGTTGGTGCAAATGCGACTGTACTCAAAGGAGTAACAATCGGTCGCAATAGTGTGATTGGAGCGGGCAGTATTGTCGCAAGCTCGATTCCACCCAATTGCATCGCTGCTGGAGTACCGGCTAAAGTCATTAAGCACTTGGAAGGAGTGGAATAATATGCTGAATGCACAGAGTTTGTCGCCAAAAATAGATATTACCGTCAAAAATAAGCTCATCATCTTTATTACGATGGTACTTATTGTCATTACGTCGGGTTCTGTATTATTCGGCAAATTATATTATTCCCTCTTTATTATGATTCTGTTCGCAACAGCGGTAGTGTTTTACTTTCCGAAGCAGATTGAACCCAAGCACTTTTTGACTTTAATGGTGATCTTAGCTTTCATCTTATTCAACATGTTACTGTATCGCGATAATGTGGGCGGTTATGGTGGATTGATCCTCAAGATTCTAGCGATTTTTATGATTATCAATCGTCTGGATATCCAGCAAGCTGGTAAAAGTTATCAGTGGATTATCGTCGCTTTGGCTTTGCTAAGCTTACCGTTCTATGCTCTGGGTGTAGTTAGCCCTGAATTTGTAAGATCGACATTCCCAACAGTCGATGTATGGAATGGTGTTTATCGAATCACACCATTTTATGTATATGGGAATTGGAATATGTCACGAAATCAGGGGATCTTCTGGGAACCTGGTGCTTTTCAAGTCTTTCTGAATTTGGGCATTTTCCTGATGCTGTTCACCAACCGGAAGCTGCCCAAATGGAAATTGATTCTCGTTACCGGTACATTACTCACAACGATGTCCACTTCCGGATATATGATCTGCGGATTGATCTACTTCGCGTATCTTATCCGTAGCGGTAAACGCAAGCAAATGACGCAACTTATTATTCCGTTGTTGCTGTTAATTCCGCTGATTTATTTTGAAAGTCAAAGTGGTGTTATTGCAGATAAGTTTCAGGATGGCAATCAATCATTTGATCGCCGATCACTGGATACGACATCGAATCTGGAGCTAATGATCGAGAAACCGCTCGTCGGTTGGGGCTTCCAGAACAATAGCGTACTGATGGAACGGTATGGAATAGGTGATTCTTCAAATTCATTACTGACCTTTGGTTATCAATTTGGCTTACCGTTACTACTGATTATGTTGATCTACTATTATTCAAGATTACAGCGAGCAATCGACAGTGTGTTTCAAAGCATACTGATCTTTATTGCACTGATCATAGTCTTTTCTACTGAAAATATGATCTTTCAGCCATTGTTCGTTATGTTGATGTTTTTCGATGTAAAAGCTTCAGAACAAAAATTAAAGAGTGGTGAACAACTCCATGGAAACGAAGTCAATCGCTTACGTAGCCCCTTACGTGGACGAGCAATTGCACCAGAAAAGGGGATATAGCTCAAAACATACGGCAGGCAATAAAAAAATTGACTGTATCTTGCATGCGTTGGAGGAAGGAGATAATCAGATTACGGTTATCTCACCATTGCTACTCAAAAAGAATACATTTCGTTTTTTTAGCGCAGATCGTTATTCGATTGGACATCGAAGTGAAGTCATTTATCCAGCAACGGTGGATGCGAAATTTATCAGTCTGTTTTTGACACTGTTTACGACGTTTTTTCAACTGGTTCGTTGGAATCGGGCGCATAAAGGAGAATCACGTGCTGTGATTTTCTACAACTATCGTCTAGAAACAGCGTTACCAGCGATGTTGTTCAAAATGCTGTATCGTGTGCCGCTTATCGTTGAGTATGAAGATGGGATCTACGCTGTAACAGAAACGAATAAGTACTACAAAAAGCTAACCGTAATGGTAGAGAAATTTGCCAACAAATTGTTAGATGGTGCTGTACTTGTTACTTCTGTACTCAAGAAAAGAATTCGCACCGACAACTATACAGTGGTTCGTGGAGGTACAGTTCATCCTGCGAAGCTCAAGCCTGTGCAGGAAGTGAATCTAGGTACTGCTGATCGGCCATTCCGTATGGTGTACTCTGGACGACTCGATTACGACCGTGGTATTGAAATTCTGCTTGAAGCGCTCCCCCACGTGAACACCGAGCGCATGATTCAATTAGATATTACAGGCTATGGTCCGTTAGAAGAAAAAGTAAAACAGTTTATCGCAAGCCAGTCTAATGCACGCATCAATATCACATTCCACGGTTTTCTGGATGATAACGATTATGCAGCATTGATGGAGCAAGCGGATTTATTTGTAAATACACAACGTGAAAAGATTCTATTCAGTGAATGTTCGTTCCCTTCTAAAGTGGTCGAATATATCAAATATGGCAAATTGGTTCTAACTTCTGGCGTATCCGATATCAATCTGATTAATCAGAATATGTTTGTAACCTATGGCAATGATAATGCACAAGAATTAGCCGCAGCGATTAACGAAATTTTGCGTCATCCAGCACAATACAGTCTATATCCAGCTCGTGCGATGCAGTGGTTAATCAGCGATTGTTCGCATAAAGTCGTTGCTGACAAGTTAGACAAAGTGCTCAATCGTGCAATCAACGGAGGTACGCAAGAAAAAGTGGTTTATTCAGAATCCACTTCAATGAAATAAGCGGGAAGGAGGGATGAAGATGGTAAATATTAGACTGGATCAATATTCGCAAGCGGAGTATTCGCGCGGAAGATCAGGGCTATATTGTCTACTCTGGTGGTTTGTACAAGGAACATTATTCCGCTTCTCCCTGCATAACATGTACAACTGGAGAAGATTTCTTCTCAACAGCTTTGGAGCGAAGCTTGGACTTGGTGTTCATGTTCGTCCATCGGCTAAATTTACGTATCCATGGAAAGTTACGATCGGTGAGTATTCGTGGATTGGAGACAATGTTGAATTTTACAGTCTAGATGAGATTGTGATCGGTAGTCATTGTGTCATTTCCCAGAATTCCTATCTGTGTACAGGAAGTCATAAGCTGAACGATCCAACGTTTGGATTGATTACAAAGCCGATTACGATAAAAGATGGCGCATGGGTAGCAAGCGACGTATTTGTCTATCCAGGCGTAACGATTCACGAATTAGGTGTTGCAGGAGCACGCAGTACGATTTTTAAAGATATTCCAGCAAATGAAGTGCATATCGGTTTTCCGGCTGCTTTTCACAAGTATCGTTTTCCTGAAGAAGTGACCAAAGAAAATTCAGTGGCTTCGATTGCTCAAGTACACCGTATCAAGTAAATCAAATGAGTCCTATAGACAAAAGAGGGATGAGTGTGAAACCAAAAATAGTTTTTGTCATTAACTACTTTTATCCCGACTATGCATCAACGGGACAATTATTAACCGAGTTATGTCTGTACTTACAACATGACTTTGATATTACAGTTATTGCTGAATGTCCTCCAGGTTATGGAGGCGAAGCCGCACCGAAAGGGCGTTATATTACCGATCACCTTGAAAATATTAAAGTGATTCGTATTCGTCTTCCTGAGGTCGATAAGCAAAGTAAATTCAGCCGGATCAAGTATATTTCGACATACTTCTTCTATGCGACTTACTTGTTATTGAAGCAAAAAAATACAGACTTTATCTACACGATCTCTACACCACCGGTATTAGGTGGACTGATCGGTACGATAGGCAAATTATTCAAACGTTCTAAACATATCTACAATATTCAAGATTTCAACCCTGAGCAAGCAGAAGCTGTTGGATACACCAAGCGTCAATGGATCTTCAATGTGGCTCGTGCGATCGATAATATCAATTGCTCGATGGCAGATCATATCATTACTGTTGGTAAAGATATGCAAGAGACATTGGTTAACCGCTTTGGTGGACGCAAGCATATCGAAAATACCGTCATTAACAACTGGACGAATGAAGAAGAAATCGTTCCGTTGGACAAAAATCATCCACGAGTTGCCAAGTTTATTGCCGATCATGGCTGGCAAGACAAATTCGTTGTGATGTATTCCGGTAATCTGGGTCTGTATTATGATCTGGAAAATCTAATGACGATTATACCGGGTCTAAAAGATTGCAAAAATCTGGTCTTTGCTTTTATCGGAGAAGGTGCGGTGAAGAAAAAGATGCAGGAATATGCAGCCCAACATGGACTCGAACAATCCGGTCAAGTGTGTTTTCTCCCTTTCCAACCGAAAGAGGATTTGAAATATTCGCTTAATGCTGCTGATGTTCATCTGGTCGTGAATCAGAAAGGCATCAAAGGGGTCTCCGTTCCAAGTAAAATCTACGGCGTGATGGCGGCTGGTAAAGCAGTACTTGGTGTTCTTGAATCAGGTAGTGAAGCACATCGCCTTATTGTCGAAGGAGCTTGTGGACTGGTAGCAGAACCTCAAAATTATGAGGATATTGCGATTCAACTTCGTCGTCTGTACGAGATGGATGCTGAAGAAATTCAAGCGATCGGTCAGAATGGACGGGATTATCTGGAAAAATATTTACGCCGCGATGTATCGCTGGAAAAATATCGTCAGCTATTGTTATCCATGGCGACACAGTCCCCGTCAACAACTATGGTTTCTGAATCAAGATAAATATAGTCGGAACGACCAACCATCCGTAACATACTAAAAAAGAAATGGGAGGGATTGGAGTGAAACTTATCCTTTTATCTGGAGGTTCAGGTAAGCGTTTGTGGCCTCTGTCTAACGATGCAAGATCAAAACAATTTTTGAGAGTACTGGAAAATGAAAAAGGTGAACTGGTATCGATGGTTCAGCGTGTATGGAATCAATTGGATGCTTGTGGATTAAGCGAGTCTAGCCTTATCGCAACTGGTCAATCTCAAGTCGAGATTATGCGGAGTCAAGTCGGTGCTGATGTACCCCTTATTATTGAGCCAGAACGAAGAGATACGTTTCCTGCTATAGCACTTGCAGCAACCTATCTATATTCTATGGAAGGTGTCAGTCTGGATGAAGTCATTACGATTTTGCCAGTCGATCCTTATGTAGACAATATGTTTTTTGACACTGTAAAAAGTATGGAAATGGCACTACAAGAATCCGATGCGGATATCGCACTAATCGGTGTAGAACCAACCTATCCTTCTTCTAAATACGGATATATTATTCCGTCAGGTGAAACAACAGAAACCGGTCTACGCAAAGTAAGCCGTTTCCAAGAAAAACCGACCGAAGAATATGCAGAACAATTAATTGCTGAAAATGCACTGTGGAACTGTGGTGTATTTGCTTTCAAACTAGGCTATCTGATTAGCTTACTTGAAGAAAAAGGATTACCTATTCAATACGAGCAATTCCTTAAACAATATGATCGTTTACCAAAAATCAGTTTTGACTATGAAGTTGTCGAGCAAGCGAATAACATTATTGCTCTTCCATATACCGGCTACTGGAAAGACTTAGGTACATGGAATACATTGACCGAGGAAATGAGCAGCGTACAAATCGGACGCGGTATTATCAGTGAAGATTGTGAAAATACGCATCTCGTAAACGAAACGAACGTACCTGTTACGATTTTGGGTATGAAAGATGTTGTTGTTGCTGTTAGCCCGGACGGTATTCTGGTATCGGATAAAGCATCCAGTCCACGTCTGAAAGAATTAGTGAATTTCGATCAAGGTCCTATGTATGAAGAGCGTCAATGGGGCTGGGTCGTTGTATTGGATGATCAGAAGTATGAAGACGGACGCTGTGTACTAACGAAGCGTATCGGTCTGCAAGAAGGTAAGAACCTGAGCTATCAGTCCCATACCGATCGTGAAGAAGTGTGGACAGTCGTTAAAGGCGAAGGTGAATTTGTGCTAAACGGTAACATGATGCGGGTAAGAGCAGGGAACGTACTGCATATTCCAGTCAAAGCACTTCATAGTATCCGTGCAGTGAAGGATCTAGAAGTGATCGTTGTCCAAACGGGCTTCAATGCGCAGAACGATCAAATTGTGGAGCTATTCCATTCATGGGAAGAGATCGAACAAAACTGCATGAAGATTTGATCACCATTTGTTATTACATTTCAGATTATGGATATGGACATGCGACTCGAAGTATCGCGATTATCCGCACGATATTAGAGCGACATCAAGATGCACCTATCCGCTTAATCGTGAATTGTGGCAAAGCATTACCGTTTTTAATAGATTCGTTGCAATCACAAATGATGCCAGCGATCTCTCAAGATCACCATATCGAATTCAGAAGCATATTCTCGGATACGGGTTATGTGTTACACAACGATTCGATAGCAGCAGATATACAAGGCCTTAGACAACAATATAATCTCGATATGTCGTTGTTTGAAGAAAGAATTACCCAAGAACAGCAATTTTTAGAAAATGTGCAAGCACAACTGGTCATTAGTGATATTTCACCGATTCCATTTGTTGCAGCACAGCGTACAGGTGTAGAGTCGTTAGGTATTTCCAACTTTACATGGTACACCGCTTATCAAGATATGTTGGACAAGTCAGATCTGAATCAGTTACGCGAAGCATACGCGCAGATGGATCATTTTATCAGTCTAGCCGGTTGTGCTGAACCACAATGGGGACGCAAATGCCGGATAGATACTGGATTCTTTTGCAGACAGCCTGATCTTCAGGAAGTCGAACGTATTCGCACAGCATTAGATCCGACCGGAAAACGCAAAATTATCTTTTTTGGCTTAGGTCGTAGTATACAGGTAGATCATTGGTCAACGATGGAACTGTGGGATAGTGAAGATTGCGTATTTATCGTATCTTCCAATATGGATATTGACCATCCTAATGTCGTGCAGATTCCTGATCAATATACCGAATCACAGAATTATGTAGCTGCCGCCAATCTGGTGATAACCAAGCCAGGATGGGGCACCGTCTGTGAAGCGATCGAGTTAGCAAAGCCACTCATTTTGCTTAATCGCAGTCACTTTTATGAAGATCGTCATACGATTGCAGCTGTTCCTGTCGATCATCCTTTGTACTTGATGTCATGGGAAGAGATTCAGCAACTTACATTTGCGGCTGAGGATCGGATAGATGAGCTTGAGCATTCGCCGCCAAGCAAAGTGTCAAGCACTGATCATCATGTATCCAGCTCAACTCTGATAGAGATTGCTGATTATATTCAGAATCTTTTACATCATGTAAAAGTAGTCTGAACTTAGTGCATAACGATCCAGGCGATAGCACCCCATAATAATAGTGAAATTGCAGTGCCCCATAGGCATCCTTTTGCAAATGTTGGATTAGTTTGATATCTCATAATGGTCAGCCTCCAAATATAGAATGAGATTGAAAAATATTTGTCCAATCATAGATTGAATCCGTACTAGATTGAATCTGTCAATCTGACAAATGAATCAATTTCTTATAAATACTATATCGGTTGAACTACGGGATAGATGAATAGAGGTTTTGGAATAACATACTCAATCTGTTTTGAAATATAAAATTACAAATAAGGAACAGGAGTGGTAATGATGAATATTACTGTAATAGGTACAGGTTATGTAGGTTTGGTATCAGGTGTCTGCTTTTCAGAAATAGGAAACAACGTGCGTTGTGTGGATAAAATTGCTTCTAAGATCGAAACATTGCAAAGCGGTGGCATCCCGATCTACGAACCAGGTCTTCAAGAAATGATGATGAAGAATGTAGAAGCAGGACGACTAACATTTACAACGGACTTGAGTGGACCGGTATCCGAATCGGATCTCGTGATTATTGCAGTAGGTACTCCACCACTTCCTTCCGGTGAAGCCGATCTACAATATATCGAAGCAGCAGCTCGTGAGATTGCTCTTTCTATGAAAGGGTACACGGTTGTCGCTGTGAAAAGTACAGTCCCTGTTGGAACCAATGAGCGCGTAAACAGCATTATTGCTTCTTTGACAGATCAACCTTTTGATACAGCTTCGATTCCAGAATTTTTACGTGAAGGTTCTGCGGTTAAAGATGCATTTAATCCAGATCGTCTGGTATTGGGTGTACAGACACAACAAGCAGCAGACTTGCTACTTGAATTGCACCGTCCATTGACAGAAAATCTAGTTGTAACCGATATCCGTAGTGCAGAAATGATCAAATACGCATCGAATGCGTTCCTTGCAACAAAGATTTCATTTATCAACGAAATTGCTAATATCTGTGATAAAGTAGGCGCAGATGTTGACGAAGTCGCTAAAGGGATGGGATTGGATCGTCGTATCGGACCTTCATTCTTGAATGCGGGTATCGGTTATGGTGGTTCTTGCTTCCCGAAAGATACTCATGCTTTGATCCAAATCGCAGGTAATGTAGAGTATGACTTTAAATTACTCAAATCTGTAGTTGAAGTCAACCAAGCACAACGCTGGGGAATCGTTGATAAGTTGTTAGAAGCATTAGGTACATTGCAAGGTAAAAAAATCGCTGTCTGGGGTCTAGCGTTCAAACCAGATACAGATGATATTCGTGAAGCACCATCCTTGGAGATCGTACCGAAATTAGTAGAATTCGGTGCTCTACCACAAGTATTTGATCCAGTAGCAGCAGAAAACTTCCGTCGTGAATATGATCATGAGTCTATTACTTTTGCAGAGAGTGCGCTAGAAGCGGCTCGTGGTTGCGATGCAGTCTGCTTGTTAACCGAGTGGGGCGAGTTCGTGAATATCGATCTTAAAGAAGTCGAAGCGGTTATGAACCAATCAGTACTTGTAGATGGACGTAATGTGTATACTGCACAACGTGTGAAAGAAACAGGTTTTGATTACCATTCTATGGGTCGTCCAGCATTGCTTCGTGATAGCTTTATCGCAACTCAATCATAATCAAAGATTCTAACCTATAGCAAAAACCGACGCTGAAGATCAACTTCAGTGTCGGTTTTTTTGCTGTTGTATTCAGATATGAGGATCAGAACATCTATCGATCATCACTAGCAAATAAAAGAGCTTCAGGTGTATATCGTAGTTGATTATCAGTACGCTCGATCGGCGCTAATCAAGAGAAATAGAATGGAAATTTCACTGTGTATGGGAACGATCTCTGACAACACGCTCTAACAATTGACGAATCAATTGAAGATCTTCTTCTTCTAAAGGAACACCGTCCCAATGAAGTTGAGTATAATTTAAAAATTCGCGTGCATTCGTATTTTGTTGAGCAGGATCAAATTCTTCGGTCAAACCGAGTAAATAATCAGAAGTAGTACTCAATTTTTTAGCGATAGATTGGATCGTTTCCAAAGTGGGTTGTCTGTATCCGGACTCGTAGCCTGCATACGTGCTTTTGGCTACTCCTACATGATCTGCAACTTCCTTCATCGACATATTTCGCCTTTTGCGAAGTAGTTTGAGGCGTTTGGCGAACAATACAAAAACCCCCTAAATAACCTAAAATGTGTGCGACTTGGATGCTGTTACAGTTAGGAAAAAAGCCGCAGACAATAATACATATTATATCATGTGAAGTTATTATTGCCTATATAAATACAATTCCTAACTAGCTTGTAGTATCAATCATACTCCCTATTTCGACGATATGCGTTGTTATACGGCTATATACTAATTTAGTAGATAAATTATAAAGAGTGGAGTCTATGGGATATATATCTTAGTATATATACTGATTAGGTAAAATTGCATATGCTGTTTTATGTAAAATCTAAGTATACAACATATAACTTAACTACTTAGTTATTTATTTACTCAATAACCAAAAATTGTATATAAAAAATGTACGTAAAAATAAGGTAGTATGGATCACTTTATATATCGGAATTTAGAAAAATATTATGAACTTACTTTACATATAAATGAATAATAGTTATATAGTCCTACTATACCATTACTTTATTATTTTTTACTATGGTATTTGGACAAATAACATAAATTATTAAAAATAAATTAATTAATATTGAAGAACATCTTACAGGTAGAAGCGAAGCAGACATGATATAGTTTAGATACTTTAGCTTGATCCTATTCGTTATATTTACTCAAGGAGGAATACAATAATGGAATTGCTTCGTCAAAAAGTAATCAATGAAGGTATCGTTTTGGAAGGGCAGGTTCTGAAAGTAGATTCCTTTCTGAATCATCAGATGGATCCGCTATTAATGAAAGAAATCGGTAAAGCATTTACGCAATTATTCGCAGATACCGGTGTAACGACTATTCTGACTATTGAGTCTTCAGGAATCGCTCCCGGCATTATGACAGCATTAGAGTTTGGTGTGCCATTGATATTTGCACGTAAACAAAAGTCACTGACTCTTACTGAAGATATCTTTGTAGAAACGGTATATTCGTATACCAAAAAGCAGAGCAATGATATCACCGTCTCCAAAAAATTTATCAAGCCAGGCGACCGGGTACTTATTATTGATGACTTTCTAGCGAACGGAGAAGCCGCTTCTGGACTTGCTCGTATAGTCAAACAAGCAGGAGCAGAAGTAGTAGGAATCGGCATCGTAATCGAAAAGTCATTCCAACCAGGAGCACAATTGTTGATCGATGAAGGATATCGGTTAGAATCGCTGGTGCGAATCCGCTCATTAGATAACGGACAGGTTCAATTTGTAGACACACCGTGATAGATTCACATTCATGATGGTATTGCTCTGTGGAATAGAATAGATGCTTTGTATTATGTGTTAGCTCTACAGTGCGCTGGATCGCTCCATTGAAGTCTAATTTATAGTGGTTTGTAAATTAGGCTTGAGCGATACAGATCGTAACTGAGCAGCGTGTGCTTGAGACAGATAGCGTTCAATCAGATCATCTGCAATATAGCTTGCTGCTTGAGGAGTCTGAAGAGTTCGTAGCTGTGTCTGCATATGTTGTAGAATTTCTGGTTGATCCAGTGCTGTCATAAGCCGTTCAGCTAGAGCAGAAGAAGAGTCGCATACTTCAGCAGCTTGATACGATTGCAAATACAGTGCATTGGCTAATTCTTGTCCCGGTACAGGCTTGAGTAGAAAAAGAGGTAATTCACAATGAATACATTCAGCCACCGTCACCCCGCCAGGCTTGGTGATTACACAATCACTCATCATCATCCATTCACTCATCCGATCTGTAAAACCTATAATCGTAAACGCAGGATGTTCGCTATAGTGACTAGCTAACTCTTGTAACAAAGATTCATTTTTGCCGCAGATTACTATCACTTGTGTATCTGTACGTTCAGCAAGTTGATCACACACTTCACGAACATTTTTGAGTACCCCATAAGCACCGGCAAGCAATAGAACTGTTTTGTGTTCAGGTATTAATCCAGCTTGAATACGAAGTTGCTTGCGATCAGGTACGTCTGTTACTGGATGCTGGGCTGTGAATAGATTCCGATCAAAGTCAGCACGTAAAGGAATACCTGAAACGCTAATCCGCTCTGGTGGTACACCCTGAGCTAACATATCTTGCTTCATATCGGTAGAAGGTACATAGTAATGATCGATATGAGGATGAAGCCAGCGTCCATGTAGATCATAATCGGTTAGTATATTAACAAGTGGCATCGTTAGTTGCCAGCGCTTTTTCATAGTAGGCAACACCAATTGCGGAAACGTATGAATCACCAGATCAGGTTGTTCCTGCTCCAACATAGCTTGCAAGCTTCGTATTCCCAATGAATGAAGTGCTTTGCCAAATAACGAAGTGGCTTTCATTTTGCGGGTATTATAATACACCCATCCATATAAATGAGGAATCGTAGTGAAGCTTTGCATATAAATAAACTGGCTTATTTTGTTGATCCATGGATGAGATTCAGCCATCACATCAAGTAATGTTACATGTGGAACACCACGTTCTAACAGACTAGCTTGCAACGATTTGGCAGCTTGATAATGTCCATGA
The DNA here is from genome assembly GCF_028606985.1 of Paenibacillus kyungheensis. Taxonomy (NCBI): domain Bacteria; kingdom Bacillati; phylum Bacillota; class Bacilli; order Caryophanales; family Paenibacillaceae; genus Paenibacillus; species Paenibacillus kyungheensis. The sequence goes on from NZ_CP117416.1 coordinate 562,763, forward strand.
CCATAGCTTGCATATACGATTAGAATCGAAGACGAATTGTGCGGCATACGAAAATTCCTTTCTAAGCCAAATGTATTCTATTTCCATAAAAAGCTGCTTCTATAGGTTGCCTGAACTTGAGCATAGCACGAGCGGTTATAGATAATCCAATATGGGCTGGATGACTATAGCAAATAGAAAAGCAAAAGCAACGTTCTCTTATTGTTTACCCTGTACAATCCTTTTAGAGACAACCTTTTTGACTACAGTGACCAAGCAACAGAATTACATATCATATACGCAATATATCCAACAAAGATTCGCCAAAAAATTAACCTATTTCGTGCCTTTTTTTAACAAACAAAAGTGCTATAATCTTAAAAAGTATGATATTATAAAATAATAAGGTGCTTAGATAAGGGTTGGCGTTGAACACGTTGCTAACAGCGACCAACACACTAGAGAGGCGCTCACATGCGCAGGGATATACCATATGCGGGTACATCAGCCTTGTACTAAGAAGATAAGAGCATTCAGCCGGATTGATTCAGCATTTCTCTTAAAGGGTATGTAATATGTCAGATGCCCGCAGAAAGTGCTAAAAGATCACAGATGAGATACAACTTCATATCTAACTACAAACACACCAAAGGATCTTTTCGGCGTTCTCAAAAACAAGGCACGTTTTGGGAGGGAATTCCATGGCAACTAAAGGACACAACGAAGTCAAGGAAAGTCTACGGGAAATGACACGCATTTTTCGGCCTAAGGATCCAAAGAAATTTGTTAAGGAATATGTTCGCAAGTATCACATAACCGGGGGATACGAAGAAGAACTCACGCTTCTTGTCGAGGATGAACTTGTTAAGCTAGATTCGTCCGTCTCTTGATTACGTATGTAAGCACATGCGACGATTATTGAAAATGTAATGATTATAATTTTATGTAACAACTGAACAATGAATGTGATGATTATTTTCGTAATTTAATGAAAGCAAGACATACCGTCCTTTGGCGACTGACCGCCAGAGGACTTTTTTTTTGCTTTTTTGAGACAGAATTTATATTTAAAATAGTATAACAACGTAAATTGATGATTTTTAATGATATAGATCATCATCTCTCCAAAATAAAAAAAGGAATATCTCCAAATCTATTGACAGTGTATATATACAATGTATACTGTGTATATAGATATATACAGTATATACACTGGATGGAGGGTATATTGATGAGCGAGAATTTCAAGTCTGGTTGGATATTGGCTCGTAAAGATTTTTCGAACAATCGGATGATGTTTGTCTGGTCTACGATCTTTGTACTTTATATGGGCGGAGTATTAGGTTTACTTTTTTATACAGGTACACTGGCTGGGAAAAATCACTTTTTACAATCCAGTACAACTGATTTTATTATGCTGATCTGTGCACCGTTGTTAGGAACTGATTTTTCTAGACGAGCGTTTAATTTGCAAAAAGAAGATACTTACACCAAAAATTTAATCTATCTTCGCATTTTACCTGTTTCTTCAACAGCGATTATATGGGGAAGAGTTCAGCAGATGGCGCTTATCTTTTTATATAATTGGACATTGTTTTTCTCTATTTTGTATATTATGAGAATTCGTTTTGAAGTAGATATTTCATTTGTTTCTTATATTGCTTTTGCGCTCACTTGGGCTGGCTTTTGTATAGCATTAATGAGTTTTTATTTATATTTTGAATTTAGTCTTTCCGGTAAAAAGTATATCAAATTTACGTTTGTCGTTATTTTTGTACTGATTCTCTTGTCGATCGGGAGTGTCTGGTTAGATTGGAATATCACGAATAACTTTTTATTAGTAGCGATGAAATATAGATTAGCGTCACCGCTGATGTGGAGTGCTATTGGGGTCGGTATAGTGTGTATGACGTTATCTATTTATGGCATTCGGCGTACATTACGGCATAGAGATTTGGTATAAGATAATGTATTTGAGAGTGCAACGGTTAGGAGGGGTAGAGGTATGAAGATACCTGTGCAGATCAATGAAGATAGTGCTGAGCCATTATATCGGCAGGTGGAGAATCAATTACGTTCTCTCATTATTGGAGGAACATTACAAGAAGGTACATTATTACCCTCTATTCGTGAATTTGCCGCCGATCTGAAATGTAGTGTGATTACGATTCGACGCGTCTATCAAGACTTGGAGAACGAAGGATGGTTACGCACACGTCAAGGAACAGGAACATTTGTGATGAAAGTCGAACAAGGGCAACTTACCCAGATGAGTGAAGAGAATGTACGTAAAATTTTGAATGAAGCTATTCAGAAAAGTGCCGCTCTAGGCTGGGATCAACAGCAGTTGCAACAATTGTTTGCAGAGTTATTACAACAACATTTTACAACATAACAACACTATTGAATGATAAGCCTATTATATAGCTAAGGAGGAAAAAGCTATGCAGGAACAATCAGTCATTTCATTACACGAAGTCTACAAAACACGAGGTCAACATACGATTGGCCCGATTAATTTTGAATTGCCTCAAGGATATATCACTGTTCTTGTCGGTGAAAATGGAGCAGGAAAAAGTACCTTATTAAATCTGATGATGCAGACGATTTATCCAGATCAAGGATGGATGACATGGTTCGGTCAATCCGAGAAAGATGAGTTACCTCTTCATATTCGGCAGCGGATCGCTTATGTATCAGAGCATTCATCGATTGAAGAAAATCGAATGACAGCGTTAGAAGCCGCTCGCTTCCGTTCTCATTGGTATCCTAAATGGAATCAAAAAAAGTTTGAACAGTTGTTGATTGAATTTCAAGTACCATCCAATACCCATCTAAGCAAAGTCTCCAAAGGGCAACGACAAAAGTTTGAATTTGCCGCAGCTATTGCGACTACACCGGACTTGCTACTGATGGATGAACCTTCTTCCGGGCTAGACCCGTTTGCCTGGAAAGATATGATCCGTACATTGCACCAACTTATGGATACCAGTGATCTTAGTATCCTCATTACAACTCACCGGATGGAAGAAGTAGAACGACTTGCTGATTATGTCATGCTGATGAATGACGGCATCATCTACGGAATAGAAGAAAAAGATACACTTTATCAACAATGGAAAGAAATATGGATCAATGCTGGCGCAGGCGATACCGACGTAATCCATAACTTGCGCGACTGCGATGGTATTATCGCATGGGAAGTACAATCCGATCTATCTGTACGCATCATCACCACAGATGCTCTACAACTAGAAGCCGCCGCCGCTGAAAACGGAATCCCTACCCAGACCAGAGGGCTAGAATGGGAAGACTTGTTATACTATTGGCGTAGCGCTTGGAACCAAAAGCGCGACCAAAGTAAAATAAAAAAGTGATTTTTGCGTCAGCAAAATATCTTACGATAAGCGCTTGGCTCCATAAGCGCAACCCAAGTCCAAAGAAAAAATGATTTTGCGTTAGCCAAATATCTTAAAGGAGCGATCAAGCGATGAAACCATTGGTATTGAATCAAATTATCAAACATTATGCAGGGACAACAGCGGTAGACAACTTGTCCTTAGAAGTAGAAGCAGGAGAGATTTACGGCTTACTAGGAGCAAATGGAGCGGGTAAAACGACAACAATGCGCATGGTACTCGGACTGATTTATCCAGACGAAGGTGAAATTTTGTATAATGGTAGGCCATATCGGACAGAGTTACAACACAAAATGGGCTATCTTCCAGAAGAACGTGGATTGTATCCTAAAATTAAAATTAGTGATCAGCTAGTCTATCTCGGACAATTACGTGGTATGACTCACAAAGATGCAGTGCAAAGTCTTAAAAAGTGGTTGGAACGATTTGATGCGATGGAATATTTGGATAAACGGATCGAAGAACTTTCCAAAGGGAATCAGCAGAAAATGGGCTTTATCGCTGCGGTTATTCATCATCCCAGTATTCTTATTTTAGATGAAGCATTTAGTGGACTTGATCCGGTGAATGTGGAAATGCTCAAAGAAGTCATTCAAGAATTACGAGATGAAGGAACAGCGATCTTATTTTCAACTCACCGGATGGAACATGTAGAAGAACTATGCCGTAATATGACGATACTACGTCGCTCCAAGCCGGTACTACAAGGTAATTTAAGAGAAATTAAACATACGTATCCGCGCGAAAAAGTTGTTTTGCGTACAGCACATCCACTTGTCGGTTTACAAGATATCGCAGGAGTTACAAATGTAGAACCACAAGATGAAAATGGTCGTTATCTGATTCATATCAATCAAGAAGAAGCGACACAACAGATTTTACAATTAGCGATGCAACAGGGAAGTGTAGAACAGTTCGAGATCAAAGAACCAACATTAAACGAAATCTTTATTAAGGTGGTGGGCAATAATGAATAAGCTAGGGCATGTAATTAGCTTTACCTATCGTAATAAAGTTAAAAACAAATCATTTCGTTGGACAACGTTATCACTTGCCGTATTATTGCTGATTGGACTAAATATTCCGTATTTTATTCAGTTATTTTCAGGTAACAACGGGGAAGATAATCTGAAGATTGCTATCGCAAGCAGTAATTATGATGAGATTGCTACTCAAATTCAGCAAGCTGCGCAAAAGCAACAACAAGCTAAGTCTTCTACAGACAATCCAATGATGAATGCAAGTAGTGACTTACAGGATACAAAGCTACAATGGCAAGATCAATTTGAATCCGAAGCCACTTTGCGGAAGCAAGTAGAAGATGGCAAGATTGGCGGATATTTATTATTACAAAAGCCGTCTCAAGGCGATCCTGCGTTCCCTGCCGTTACGTATGTGAGTGAAAAAAATGATGTTGTTATTCAAAGTCTATTACAGACGGCTACACAAACAGCCAAAGTGCAATATATTGCCGCAGGCAAGTTAACCAATACACAGTTAGAACAGATCGGTACGCCGGTCACAGTGAATCATACTTCTCCAGATGATCTTAATGGCAATGCCAATTCCAAAAAAGAAAATCCAATCAAGTCTAACACTGAGAATTATATTCTGGTCTATTTACTTATGGTGCTATTCTTCTTCTCGCTGACGATTACAGGCAATATGATTGCATCCGAGATTACAGCAGAGAAAAGTTCGCGGGTAATGGAGATATTAATTTCCAGTCTGTCTCCACTGACGCAAATGTTCGGTAAAATTATCGGTGTTTTCTTAGTCGGACTCACACAGATTGCTTCATACGGTATCGTGATCGCAGTTAACTTATCTCTACCATATTATCAAGAAGTACTCGCTAAGTTCGATCTGCATGTTAGTAATCTATCTTTGAATATTGTTGGATTTGGATTGTTGTATTATGTGTTAGGTTACTTCTTGTATGCGACCTTGTTCGCGGCGATTGGATCGATCGTAAGTCGTACAGAAGATTTGGGACAAGCGATCTCTCCGATTACGATGTTAACATTGGCTGCATTTTATATCGGAATATTTAGTATCTCCAATTCAGATTCGTTATTAATGCGTATCTCTTCGTATATTCCGTTCTTCTCGCCGACAACATCTATTGTACGAATTGGGCTTGGCTCTATGCCAATCTGGGAAATCGCGATATCTATCGGTATTTTACTGGTATCTATCCTGTTCTTCGGCTGGTTATCTGCCAAAATCTATCGCACCGGTGTATTGATGTATGGAAAACGTCCAAGCTTGAAAGAACTACGCAAAGCAATGAAATCTTATAAAATTTAGTAAGTAAGAGGTGCAATAATATGAAAAAAAACAATAACGTAACATGGATGCATTACAGTAAATGGGCGTTAGCGCTTGGAGCACTCACAGTGGCAATTACAGCTTGTAGTGGTACGAATACAGCCCAACCAGCTACAACAGTGGATACAACGACTCCAACTACAGCTACAGAGCAACCGACTACGCCAACAGCTAAGCTTACAGCAGAAGAAGTTCCAACTGCCTTGCTAGAAGGCCAATATAAAGAAGTATATGCTCAATTTAGCGATAATTTTAAAAAGCAAATCTCTGAAAAAGATTTTGTCAGTTCAGCTGAAGCCTCTCTTCAATCTGTCAAAGCATTTAATAAAGCCGCAGATATGGAGATCAACGATGCAGATGTGCGTTCATGGGTTAGTGATTCAGGAAATATAGGGCTTAACCTAACAATAGACCAGCAGGGAACGATTCTAGGGCTACAAGCCAAAGCCTTAACGCCTAAACCTGCAACCGATAAAGTTACGACCAAAAATGAATATGCGTTTCCATTTAAAGGCGACTGGTTTGTGTTCTGGGGTGGGAATAATGCGTTGATCAATTACCATTATGAGTACGAAAGTCAGCGTTATGCGTATGACTTTATCCAGCGCAAAGATGGATTTTCTTACAAAGGCGATCCACTCAAAAATGAAAGCTATTATGCTTTTGGACAACCGCTATATGCACCTGCGGATGGTAAAGTGGTATCGGTATTAAGTAATATTCCAGATAACGAGCCTGTAGGTAAAATGAACCCGAAAGTACCTGCGGGTAACGAGATAGTTATTGCGCATAGCAATGGTGAATACAGTGTGATTGGTCATATGAAAAAAGGATCGGCATTAGTAAAAGTCGGAGATAGGGTCAAGACTGGCGATAAGCTAGGATTGGTTGGGAACTCTGGTAATTCCAGCGAAGCGCATTTACATTATCAGGTGTCTGATGGGGCAGACTTGTTCAAGTCCAAAGCGATTCAGATCAAGTGGCAAGATGGAAGTAAGCCTGTGCAGGGCGAGACGGTTAAAAATTGAATTATAATTGCTTGATAAATATTATAAAATAATGAATAAAAGAAGCGCTAGAATAATAATCTAGTGCTTCTTTTATGTTTTTTATAGTAAATTTTTAATTTAATTTTATTATGAAAAGATCAAATTAATGAACGAATGTTCCCATTCTGAAAAAGGGAATTTTATAAAACCAATAGTGTTATTCATAAAGAATATATTATTAAATTTTTCCGACTTGAATAGTCCGAAATTTTCAATCAAATTCTAATATGTTAATAGAACTCATAAGAATATTCATTTTAAATAAACTTAATAGATCTAAAATGAGAAATTAAATATAAAGTGAGAAAATGATAGTGATTATTAGTCTGCTAAGAAGCTGGGATGCTCGTATAATAAAAAATTATTTCAGAGCAGACGAAGCAATAAAAAAATGATTTATTAAATTTACTTTTTTTAAATTGCTTGCAAGAAAATATGTTCTTACAGCATTTGAATTTTTCTTAATTATTATTAATTTTGAAATGGTAACTATGCCTCTTGTAACAAGAATATTTTTCTTGATATTTATAATTATACCGTATACAAGAATTACATATTTTCAAATAAAAAAAGTTAAAAAACAAAAAAATATGTTAGTGAGAGTAGAAACATTTTTTTTAATAGTGATAGATATGATTGGAAACAAAGGCTATATTTAAACAGAAAAAAATAAAATTATTTTTTAATTTCTGTATTGTATTTATGCTTTTTATCTATTTCTTAATGCCCTTTTTTTATGAAGCAAATAATAGTAAAAAACCTTTAGAATCGATTATGCAACTAGGATTACGATATTGCCATCGTTCTATTATAGAAGAATTAAGAATGAATGATAATAATGAAAATAATGAGAAAAGACAGTATACAAAAAATACAGCACAGTTTCTAAACATTCATTATCCAGAATCATATTGATCGTTAAAAGTACTTTGGGCAAAGCTAATTTTGGATGTGTGGCAACGGAAGAAGTTAAGTGAAATTATTCTAGAAATAAAGAAAAAATATCATGAATTAATTGAAGAAATGCTACCAGAAATTTTTTTGTAATAAATCTATCTTGTGTTGATACATTAAGAAGTCATTTAGTTCGATTCATGGAGTAAAAGGAGAAACACATTTTGCAACTTTAATGTTAGAGTCAACCGGACCGACTGGAACAAATCAATATTCAATTTTTTAATAGGTGATCATCAGCCACAAATGATTGAGAATCCTAATATAGAAGATATTTTTAAATTAGCTTATGTAGCTTTGAGCCGCCCATGATACTTTATTGATATAGCTATGCATGAAGATAACCTATCTGATTTAGAAGCAATGCAGCAAAATCGTATGGATGGAAAATTGTCAAACTTTCTGATATTCCTAAATTCTCCATAAATTAATTTGTTTAAGTTCAAAGATATTTATATATGAAAAGACTTAGCTATAAACAATAGCAACCAAATTCTATGAAAATTCGTATAAAAAGTTGCAAGTGAAGCGAATATTAATCTTGAGAATCTTTTATCTTCGGATAATTATAAAAGGGTTCAATAATATACAGGTAGTTAAAAAATTTCCTATTTAATATTGTTTTCAGAGTTACAAAGAAGCCATTATCATTTTAGTAGCTTCTTTGTAGCTTTATTTTTTGATAAAGTGAACAGTTTTTATAATAAAAGATATTTAAAATTTAATTAACTATAGTGTATCTTATAAGTTCTACTCTAAAACAAGTAAATAATTATCTGTCTATAAAATTGTGATTATACATATAAGTACGTGATTTTTTTATCCTTATCAACAAAGTAGTCTTCCTCAGTATTTGTATTCTTATCTTTAGCAAGTTTTCCTATCCTATCAATTCCAATCTGTGAGAAATGTTCTTCATTTGAGCTTTGAGTAGATATTAGAAACAAATGAACTCCTTTTATGTTTGTGTATCATTTGAATCAATAATTATTTTCTCAGGATATTGAAATTGGAAAATTTCAACATTCACCTTATTTTTTTCTTTTTTAATTATATTTGTTATAAATGTTTCAATATTTTGGATACTTATATATTTTTTTATTACCTATGGTGCTAGTTAAAAATAGCCTTTGCCCAGAAAAATATTTCGGCATGCTTCTTTATGTGCCAACTTGTTCAAACAGCAAAAAAGAAAAATGGACGCAGCTCTTACACGCTGGATGCAACGAAAACGTAAATAAATCGAAACCTTATTTTACATCTTAGTCAGTCGTTTTGCTCTTACTTCGATTCATTCGAAGAATCTAACGAGATTCGAGACCAATCTAGATGGGATTTTTCTAGCATATATTCTCTGGAAAACAGGTATGATCCAAAATTGTGTGGAACTAGCAAGCACCATGGATTTTTCTTTATCTACCTAGATATTAATTTCAAAGCAGTTTTGTTTATGATAAAATATAAGAACACATGTTCCTATTTTTTAGTAATGAGTTGTAAAAACTATATTTCATTTCTCTTTATTAAATAGGAGTACTCTCTTTATTAAGTAGGAGTAATCTCTTTATAAGGAAGGGAGGTGATTATATTGAATAAGCATGATGAGTTAAATGCTCGTTTTATCAAGTATATGGCTAATCTTATTCACTATAACTCTATCAATTATGACAAAAAGAGACGACTTAAGGACAACCGATTTCCTTTGACACTAGACAAAGATGAAAACTTAGAATCTGTCTTACTTACTGTTTATGATTCAGAATCTGTGCCATCAAATTTAAAAGATCACATTACGGATTATTCACTTTATCAAGCTTATGAATCTCTCTCAGCAAAACAAAAACAGGTTTTATCTTTTGCTTATGTACAAGAATTAAATGACAATGAAATAGCTAGAATATTGGAAGTATCCCAACAAAATGTATCGAAACACCGCTTAAAAGCTCTAACTAAATTGCGTAGCTTAATAACGGAAGGGGAATGAATGATGATGGAGGGGGACATTGCTACTTTTATTGCTAATTTAGGCTTCCCGATTGCAATTACTTTGTATCTACTTATCCGTTTTGAAAAAAAATATCTGATCTAAGCAGTGCCATTAATAGCTTGAAGAATGAAATACAAAAAAACGTAAAGCGGTGATTTTATGTTAGCAAAACTTTTAATACAAGCACAGCAACATCAGGATCCGGAAGTAACGTTACATATCCTAGAATCTTTCACACCAAAGATCAAAGCCTCTTTGCGACAAGTATCCGCTGATTATCGAGATGATTTAAAACAGGAACTCTATCTCAAAATGATTGAGGTTATACAAACTTTTGATATTAGAGGGGACCAAAAAAAAAATGAGAAGTAGGTTGTTATTAAACGAAGTAAATACTCTTTTATAAGTGTAAGCGAGAAGAGAGGCAAAATATTAACCTCTTATCTCAAAAAATACAACGCTGATTAGCAAATTAAATTGCGGGATACAATTTGGTTCTGCTACTATCCCAACAGCGAAGTATTATAAAATTCAAACAAAAAAGGAGAAATACATTATGGGCTATGTTTCAGCCGAGTACGTTCAACGAGTTACGCTTAACTTGCAAGAAGCAAAAGATGCAGTAACAGTACAAAAAGCTATCATTAATCAAGGTTTCCCTGGACAGACAGCGCAGATGGTTACTGTTATTGGTGGAGTACTTCTGGGGCTTTTATCACTGGTTTTCAAACTCCCTACCGCTGTAACCTTTGGAGCGGGAGTATCATCGACTGTAGCAGGTTTGCTACCAAATGAAAGACAGGCTCTCACGGACATGGCGAATCAAGGGCTTATCGGATTTCAAAACGCTGTGAATTCAATGGCTGGTACTAATTATGATTTGATCGAATTTGATGTTCCCAAAATCAGATTTAAACATAATGACAGCAGCAAGAACTGGGAGATGGCTACAGGAAATATCAGAGTAATACGCATGCATAGTAAAAATGGTGGCTGGATTCTAGCATAACTTCAGTATAACCTAACTGTCGTTATACAAGCTTTTGATATTAGAGGGGACCAAAAAAAAAATGAGAAGTAGGTTGTTATTAAACGAAGTAAATACTCTTTTATAAGTGTAAGCGAGAAGAGAGGCAAAATATTAACCTCTTATCTCAAAAAATACAACGCTGATTAGCAAATTAAATTGCGGGATACAATTTGGTTCTGCTACTATCCTAACAGCGAAGTATTATAAAATTCAAACAAAAAAGGAGAAATACATTATGGGCTATGTTTCAGCCGAGTACGTTCAACGAGTTACGCTTAACTTACAAGAAGCAAAAGATGCAGTAACAGTACAAAAAGCTATCATTAATCAAGGTTTCCCTGGACAGACAGCGCAGATGGTTACTGTTATTGGTGGAGTACTTCTGGGGCTTTTATCACTGGTTTTCAAACTCCCTACCGCTGTAACCTTTGGAGCGGGAGTATCATCGACTGTAGCAGGTTTGCTACCAAATGAAAGACAGGCTCTCACGGACATGGCGAATCAAGGGCTTATCGGATTTCAAAACGCTGTGAATTCAATGGCTGGTACTAATTATGATTTGATCGAATTTGATGTTCCCAAAATCAGATTTAAACATAATGACAGCAGCAAGAACTGGGAGATGGCTACAGGAAATATCAGAGTAATACGCATGCATAGTAAAAATGGTGGCTGGATTCTAGCATAACTCCAGTATAACCTAACGATAAAAGAATAATGAAATACTAAAAGAACGAAAGAGCTAAGGTTTGTAAATACCTAGCTCTTTCGTTCTTTACGTTTATTGCTGCACCTTCAATGAAGAATAGTATCCCATTATAAAAGTGGTCTTAACAAGGGGCCAGTCAAAGAGATGGACTGTTTTTGTTTCCATTTCCAAAAAACTTCTTAATTTTATTAAGATCAAAATCATTTTCTATTTCATATTGTTGAACAGAATTATTTTTAAAATCAGTAATTACCATATACTTTGAATCAGATAAAATCAATGAGAACAAATTTTCCGTTTGACCCTTAATATTAATATAATAATCTTCTTTAGAAGTATCGGGGGATTCACTCACTTTTTTTAAATTTAAAACAGCTAAAGAATCCAGAATATAATCTATATCCGCCCTATTTTTTAAGGTAACTACATCCTCATTTTCAGTCCCATCCATTAACAACAAAGAAGAGATTTCCTTATTTTCAATCTTTTCAGTAACTTCTTTTTTAAACGTTGTGTTAGGGAACATACGATTCTTTATCTCCGCGGAATTAAAAAAATTAATAACTACTATAGTAAGTATAATAATCAGGATAACGTAAATAACAGATCGAAAACTTTTCTTCAAAAAAATCACACTCCTACTAAAATTAATATTTTCTTGTATTTGCTCTTGTTTTCTTAAGATTCGTAAATCGACATTCTTAAAAGATAAAGATATCATGCTGAGATGACTAGTGGTTGAGCCCTGTTTACCAATCTATGGATACACATTTGTATGATCGTACTTTGCATACCAATACTATTCCCTCGACGGTTTACCCTCCCATTAATCTTCAATAGCCTCTCGGCATTCGCAAAGGCAGATGAGACAAGGGTTCCCAGTTCCTCTGGAGGACGGATCTTTCTGTTGTCACAACTTTACTCTTGGTTGAGTATTCCCCTCAACAGAATCACCCTTGGATATCCTTGGCAATAACAACATCACTACACCAAGCTCCTTTTCAACACTATGTCCCCCCTTTCATCTACGTAGCAAAAATTATATCAGAGCAATTGGCTAATGAATGACATAAGATTAACATTATTTATATCTGCGGTGCTAGTTTTAACTAATTTTGGATTAAACTATATGAATCGATTTACATATTTTAATCCATAATAGTGACTCTTTTTCATTTGAAATACAGAAGCAGCCTCTTAAAGGCTACTCATAGAATAACTGTTGTTTTTATTAACCCTCTTTGAAATTTACTGAATACCTATATTTTTAATTTCCTGCTGCAGTTTAGCTTGATTGTAAGAGTCGTAATAAGCTTCTTCATCTTTTTTATCTAACCTTAATCCAGAAATATTCATTGCATCTAACAATTTCACTTCATTATTCGATGTTTTTACAAAAATATAAGAATGTGAAAGTGAAACACCATTTAGAGTAACAAAATATACAGGAATAATTAATGAATGAGCATCTATATAAGGATAATATTTTTCCTCAGCTTGATCACTATGTACTTTAAAATTGTTTGCAGAAAGATGTAACTTAGCTTGGCGATCTACATAAGAAGTGTTTCTAATGGATGAACTGATGATTCTTTATACAGAAATCCTTTTGTCTTTATTCGATCACTTAATTCATCCCTAGCTAATCTCAAGTCATCATACGTTTTAAGCACTTTTCCATCTAATTCATTTAACATTCCAATATAGGTATTGGTTATCTCAACCGCTTTCTCACTATCTTCTGAGTTAAATATATTTTGAGTTGTTTTTAAATCGCTGTGAATTTCTGTTGAAATGTCCTGTATCTGGAACCATGATAATTTAAATTAAAGTATATCTATTTCATGGGAAAATAATCAATTAGATATTATACGTTGCAATATAAAAGAAGATAATTTTAAGAGCGAAGAAGATTGTATTATATCTTTTCGTAAAGAAAATGATAAGATTTTTTTGTCAATACAAAGTATATATGAGAATGATAAATTAAAAGCAAAAGAACGGGAAAGACAACTAATTGAAGAATACGTAAAATTGTTAACTTATAATGTATAACAACAAAATCTTGATTCTTACAAGTTCCCCATCAAATTTATTTATAACATTAAAGATATTACAGTTACTGAGAAACTCTATAATAAATATAATCTATTAATGGTAGGACTAAACCGAAGTAAAACTAAATATCAGCAAAAAGATCGTCTGAATTTATCGGATTCTATTATGAGTAAAATTAATATATTAATTGAGGTGAAAAATGCGAAAAATCTTAGAGAAGACATTGGTGATAACAAGTATCTCTAGTTTTTGATTACAAGTTTTTATAAAGCTCTTGGACAAACTGATTTAAAGAGTAAATATTTTAATTTGTTTATTATCATAGAGTATATTGAGCAAAATATTCCATATGAATCAGTAAATACTAAGTTATATAATGAGGATCAATCAAAAAAATTAGCAGAGAATATCTCTAAAGTGATAGACAATTCTAGCACAAATAATAAAAATATAAAAAACAGAATTAAAAGTATACTCTCATCTGCAACTAAAGAAAGTAGACAAGAGAAGCTTTACAGTATACTAACTGAATCATTAAACATTTTAGAATTTTAAATATCCTCAGAACTTAAAAAAGTATCAAAAGAATTTGTGAAACAAATTATTGATAAAAGAAATAAACTGTTTCATGCTAAAAATTTTAATAATGAAGAGATTAAAGAGTAAGAGGATTTAAGTAATTATTTACTATTTTTTTGCGAAGTAATAATTAATAAATTGATTGATAAAAGTGAGCCTAAACTTGAAAATACCAATAACTCTTAGTATCTATAACATTATGACTATATTTCAGTATTATTTATTTGAAACTGTTGACTTCTTGGAAGCATTTTCAGATTTAAGCAGACTAATATGATTAATATCTATAAATGCAACTATTCTTAAATTATCTAAATTTTAGAAGCCCCTATATAATTTCAAAAAACAGTTGTATGAGTTATTGATATTATCAGCAGAAGCTTTATAATAATTAAAATTCTTACGAAAGAAAAATTCAATATTATATGTACTTTTTTTGGGGAATCTAATTAGTAAATGTAAATTATACGAAAAGTCTCAAAACTAAATGTAGAAAGTCTCATTTATTATTCAAATAAACATATTATATTAGCCATTCTAATCTCATTTATAGATGTTACTCACAATAATATGAAAAAAACAATAACGTAACATGGATGCATTACAGTAAATGGGCATTAGCGCTTGGAGCACTCACAGTGGCAATTACAGCTTGTAGTGGTACAAATACAACCCAACCAGCTACAACAGTGGATACAACGACTCCAACTACAGCTACAGAGCAACCGACTACGCCAACAGCTAAGCTTACAGCAGAAGAAGTTCCAACTGCCTTGCTAGAAGGCCAATATAAAGAAGTGTATGCTCAATTTAGCGATAATTTTAAAAAGCAAATCTCTGAAAAAGATTTTGTTAGTTCAGCTGAAGCATCTCTTCAATCTGTCAAAGCATTTAATAAAGCCGCTGATATGGAGATCAACGATGCAGATGTGCGTTCATGGGTTAGTGATTCAGGAAATATAGGGCTTAACCTAACAATAGACCAGCAGGGAACGATTCTAGGGCTACAAGCCAAAGCTTTAACGCCTACACCTGCAACCGATAAAGTTACCACCAAAAATGAATATGCGTTTCCATTTAAAGGCGACTGGTTTGTGTTCTGGGGTGGGAATAATGCGTTGATCAATTACCACTATGAGTACGAAAGTCAGCGTTACGCGTATGACTTTATCCAGCGCAAAGATGGATTTTCTTACAAAGGCGATCCACTCAAAAATGAAAGCTATTATGCTTTTGGACAACCGCTATATGCACCTGCGGATGGTAAAGTGGTATCGGTATTAAGTAATATTCCAGATAACGAGCCTGTAGGTAAAATGAACCCGAAAGTGCCTGCGGGTAACGAGATAGTTATTGCGCATAGTAATGGTGAATACAGCGTAATCGGTCATATGAAAAAAGGATCGGCATTGGTGAAAGTGGGGGATAGGGTCAAGACTGGCGATAAGCTAGGATTGGTTGGGAACTCAGGCAATTCCAGCGAAGCGCATTTACATTATCAGGTGTCTGATGGGGCAGATCTGTTCAAGTCCAAAGCGATTCAGATCAAGTGGCAAGATGGAAGTAAACCTGTACAAGGTGAGACGATTACAGCCAAATAAATCAAATATGCCAAAAAAGGGATAGTCATCATGACTATCCCTTTTTGTTTTCTATCCTACATTGATACTCTAACATTAATAATTATTTATTCTGCAAAATCTGCGTTTATCGTTGTCTCTTTCCAATCTTCAATCGTTTGAAGTAAAGTGGTGAATTTATGAGTAGCTGCTTGATAGGCTGCTTTTCCTAATAGAAGGCGAAGTGGAGGATTATCCGACTCAATTACTTTTAAAATAGCTAGCGCTGCTTTTTCAGGATCACCGGGTTCTTGACCGCTTGCTTGTTCCATATGATCCAACATCGGACTCAAGGTTTCTTGATAAGCCGAAATAGTTGGTTTGGTTTTGACCGAGGAACGACCACCCCAGTCTGTTCGGAAAGAACTGGGCTCGATAAGTGTAACATGAATATGAAATGGGCTGACTTCTTGAGCAAGGCTTTCTGAGATCCCTTCAACAGCATACTTTGTGGCATGATAGTAACCGAGAGTTGGGAACGAAGTGAGCCCACCGATCGAAGATAAATTAATGATATGACCTGATTGTTGGTTCCGCATAAATGGGAGTACCGCATTTGTAGCGTTCATAAGTCCCCAGAAGTTAATTTCGAACATTTTACGTGTTTGTTCTTCAATACTTTCTTCCACAGAAGCAAAATAGCCGATACCTGCATTATTAATTAACACATCAATTTTTCCAAAATGGTCTACAGCAGTATCAACAGCATGTTTAATTTGTTCCGGGTTCGTTACGTCCAGTTCAAGAACAAGAATGTTAGATGTATATTGTTCTGCTAAGCTTTTTAGTGTATCTGTATTTCTAGCTGTTGCGATAACATTATAGCCTTCAGCTAATGCTTTTTCCGTAATAGAACGTCCAAAACCACTTGAACTTCCTGTAATAAAAATAACTTTTTGACTAGATATCAATTTCCTTCACTCCTTTAAGTGGTATAGATTGAGAATACATCTTAAAGGAAGCTTTATGTCAAATCGTTATTGAAAGTAATCTTTATTAAGTACTTTAAGATCATAATACGTTATTTTTTGAATGATTTTTTCTAAGTTTTGATGAATTTGTTTGAGATGTTCTTCTACTTTTTGTTTGTGGTCTACTAAAAATTCGCGTCTTTCAAGTAGCGTATCATCTCCAACCACAATTAAATCAATATAGCTTTTTATATCTTTTAGACTCATACCGGTTTCTTTCATCGCAATAACAAGCTTTAACCACTCGATTTGTTCTTTAGAATATATGCGTCGTCCTATATCATTGCGTGCTATAGCAAGCAAAATTCCTTCTTTTTCATAATAGCGAATAGTAGAAGCATTGATACCAAATAATGCTTGAACTTCTCCAATAGTATACATTGATCTTCCTCCAGACTTAAAGTTAACTTTAAGTCCCATTATAATTTTCACAAAGTGTATTATCAATCATTGTCGCAAAATGAAAGTATTGAAGCATCAGTAGTGATTCAGATGATTAGAAACAAATATGCAACATGTTAATAAACTTTAAACATTTTATAATTATCTTCATAGTACGACATAATAAAGTCGCGAAAATCTCTTGCTGAAGAAGATAACGTTTTATGTTTTACCCAGGATAAGCTTACCGGATAGGTCGTAGAATCGTCTGTCACTTGTACATAATTTAACCCCAGTGTTCTACACACGGAAATAGGAAGTAAAGCGACACCCTGATCAAGCTTGATAATTTCGACCAGCAAATGGGAATCGACCTCAAACGCGATATTGGGGATAAAGCCAGCTTGCTCACAAAGAGAAGTCGTGAAATCACTATACTCTACATTATTAGCTAAAGTGATAAACGGTTCATCGGCGACATGACTTAACGAAATTTCATGTTTGCCTGTTAATCGGTGGTTGGAAGGTAGCACGAGAACAATATCTTCATCGACCAGTAAACAACTTTCTAGCTCCTCATCTTGAATCGGATGACCGGTTATTCCTAAATCTATCTCTCCTTTTTTTAAACTTGTTAATATTTCGCTTTTCACTCCAATCGACTGAAGAATTTTTGATGTAGGAAAGTGGTTAATATGTTCACTGATTAGACCGGTTAGGAATCTTGGATTGGAAATAGATATTTTGATAGTGTTAGCAATGTGATGTTCCTGAGATAGAATTTCTATTTGTGCATTTTCAATCTCTATAAAAATCCGGTTTACATGCTTTAGAAGAATTTTCCCAGATGAACTTAGTTGAATATTTCTGCCTTTCCGATCAAATAGATTAGTTCCTAATTCGTCTTCAAGTCTTTTGATCGTAAGGCTTAAAGAAGGCTGTGCGATATTTAATTGTTGGGCTGCTTTAGAAATGTGTTCTGTATAAGCAACAGTCTGAAAGTATTTGAGCTGGAGCAATTCCATAGATACACCTCGCTTATTTATTGGGATAAATGTATATATACATTATTATATATTAGATTATATGTAAATATAGATGTAAGATGATTATAGAAGATAGATGATCAAAGACTAACGATAAGCAAACAAATATAAAAAATATGAGTAAAAGGAAGGTGCATTATGAGAATAGATATAAATAATATTGCCCAAAATCTTAACACACCATTAACCGCACCCGCTTACCCTATGCCACCTTATAAATTTGTTAACCGTGAATATCTGAATATTATTTACCGCACAGATGCCAAAGCTTTACGAGCAGCAGTACCGGAACCTCTTGAAATAATCGGCGATCCTCTGGTCAAATTCGAAGTGATGTGGATGCCAGACGTATCGGGATTAGGCGCTTATACTGAAGCTGGACAAGTGATTCCTGTCCGGTTTAATGGTGAAGATGGAGATTATACGCATTCGATGTACGTCGATAATTTTCCAGCGATTGCAAGTGGTCGGGAACTGACTGCGTATCCTAAGAAGTTAGGTGCACCGAAGCTTTATGTCGATTCAGATACGCTAGTAGGTACGCTGGATTACGGTTCACTTCGTGTAGCTACTGCTACGATGGGATATAAGCATGTTGAGATGGATAAAGAAATTGCTAAAAATGAAATTTGTCGACCTACTTTTATGGTTAAGATTGCTACAGATTACAATGGAAATTTGAAGATTTGCGATTTGGTACGAACACAGATAACGAATATAGACGTGAAAGGGGCTTGGAGTGGGCCGGCTAGACTGCAATTATTTGAACATGCACTAGCTCCACTTGCAGACTTGCCTGTATTAGAAGTTGTTTCAGCATCTCATATTCTGACGGATTTAACGTTGAATGCTGCACAACCTGTATATAATTACCTAGAAGAAAAATAAGGGAGATTTTGAAATGAGAATTGCAGTTTTAGGAGCAGGTTCATTAGGAACTATCGTTGGAGCATATCTTGCTGCTGGAGGAATAGATGTTGAGTTAATTGATTCATATCAAGAACATGTAGATACTCTCAATCAAGTAGGTGCTAAAGTCATTGGAACGACAGAATTTCAGGCTAAAGTGAAAGCTATCACCCCTGAAAACAAGTCAGGAAAGTATGATTTAGTCTTACTGTTAACCAAACAATTATATAACGACGCTGTTCTGCAAGAGTTGCTACCTTTTTTAAAAGAAGATAGTGTTGTCTGTTCTTTGCAAAATGGTATACCTGAAAACAACGTGGCTTCTATCGTTGGGGAAAAACGTGTTATAGCAGGTTCTGTTGAATTTGGAGCTACTTTTATCGAACCCGGCGTATCTCAACTTACAACCGAGTATAACCAGTTTAAAGAGTACGCTTTTCAAATTGGAGAATTAAACGGTAAAACGACAGAAAGAATCCAGCAGATCAAATCCGTGTTAGATCTTGTAGGCGGAACACATATTTCCGATAACTTAGTTGGAACAAAGTGGTCCAAATTACTGATTAACAATGCATTCAGTGGGTTGTCAGCAGCATTGAACGGAGAATATGGATCTATTCTTGATCATGAAGTTGGTATTGTTAGTGCCGTTCATATCGCTGATGAGACGATAAAAGTTGGACACGCCAATGGTGTCGCTTTTGCTAAAATGGGTGGATTTGATATAGAATCTTTGGAATTAAACAGCGAAAATGATATCCCTGAACGTATCCAAACCTTTAGAGTAGTGATGGAACCATCCAGATTGCTAAGAGCAAGTATGCTTCAGGATCTGGAGAAAAAACGTAAAACAGAAATCGATTATATTAATGGCGTTGTTCCAACAATGGCAGAAGGTACTGGCATCCCAACACCTTTTAACGATTTGGTTATAGCACAAGTCAAATCTGCCGAAGAATCTCAAACGGTGCCTACATTTGATACAAATATAAAAGCTTTTGAACAGTTATTGAGTATTAAGCAGAAAGTATAATATCTAAATAAAGCATGCCAAATCATTAGGTTAGTCGTTAATTATAATAGGAATTTTGATGCTATAAATAGCATATCTACTGCAAAAATAGAATAACTAAAGCGAAAAAAAGAACACCAGACTGCTATGCTGGTGTTCTTTTCTAGGTAAAAGTAGTAAAAGTCTATATTGTTGTAAAAGTATAGCTATATTTTATTTACATCACAATTCCACTCTCAAGTTACCGAGCATCTTAGCGGTTTCGGGATCAAGATAGGATAAGAAAAGGCTTGCTGCTGTATCCAGAGTAGCAATCTGCTCCATATCTTCTACACTTAGCTCAAAGTCGAAAATATCAAAGTTCTCAGCAAGACGTTCTCGACGTACTGACTTGGGAATTACGACAACATCGCGTTGAACAAGCCAGCGTAATATAACTTGGGCGACTGATTTGGAATGCTTTTCAGCAATAGAAGTTAGCAATTCGTTACTAAACATCTGGTTACGTCCTTCTGCAAAAGGCCCCCACGATTGGATCTGTACACCTTGTTCTTGCATAAAAGTAGCGTTATCGATCTGTTGATGAAAAGGATGGGTTTCGACTTGATTGATCGCAGGTACGATATCATTATGCACGATCAGATCCATTAAGCGATCAGGCAAAAAGTTGCTAACACCGATCGCTTTGATTTTCCCTTCTTTATAAAGTTCTTCCATCGCTCGCCAAGCTCCATAATAATCACCAAATGGCTGATGAATTAGATATAGATCTAGATAGTCGACTTGAAGTTTGTGTAAAGACTTGGCAAAAGCGGCTTTGGCACTCTCGTAGCCAGCATCTTGAATCCACAGCTTGGTCGTAATAAATATTTCTTCGCGGGGCACACTACTACGCTTGATAGCACGTCCTACCGCTTCTTCGTTCATATAGCCAGCCGCTGTATCAATCAAACGATATCCAATCTGTAACGCTTCATAGACAGCATTTTCACATTCTTCTGCATCTGGAATCTGATAGACACCAAAGCCTAAGATGGGCATAGTAACACCATTATTCAATGTGACAGTTTGCATGATTATTCCTCCTGTACTGGTTTTGTATTTGAAATAGCAAATGATCACTTCTATATACATAACGCGTGAATATAGATTCTGCTTGTGATGTGTTTGCAGTATAATGAGCTTATTCCCTTCGTGCTACACGAAGTCAAGCGATTCTCTATCATGAATTTGGAAAGGTGGATATGGCGATGCTTACTGTAAAAGAAGCTGCTCTGATGACAGGACTTACCGAACATGCTGTACGCTTTTACACTGATAAAGGATTAGTGCCTAGTGTCCAACGTAACAAAAATAATATTCGGTTATTTGATGAAGAATCGATTAACTGGTTGTATGGAGCAAGATGTCTCAAGCAGACAGGAATGCCGATTGAAACGATCAAATTATACGTTGACCTGTGCTTAGAAGGAGATGCGACTATTCCTCAGCGCAATGAAATGATGATGGAATACAAAGAAGTGGCTTTGATCCAACTACAAGAAGCACAGAAGCGAGTAGCCCATTTGGAACAAAAAACGATTCAATATCAGGCTATTCTTACGGAGGGTATTGCTGATACGACTAATCCTCGTACATGGGGAAAAGATAAAGCGATATCTGCAACGCCCACACATTCCTAAGTTTTAGTGATAACAAGGAAAGATTTGTCTCATACTCAAAGTCGTTGGACTGTCTTATTACTTTAAAATAGATCATCAAAAAGCTCTTTAGTACTTTATAGACTAAAGAGCTTTTTAATATATAGATCTGCTTATTTTTAATGATTTATTGAAAGAAGTGGCAGTGAATAATAATGAAATTCAGCGGAAATTTCAAATCCGACAGACGTGTAAAGACGTAATGCATGTCGATTTGCTGTGACTACACTTAAGCGAATTTGAGTGTATTGTTGATCTTGTAATAAAGTAATCAGTTGAGTAAGAATATCTCGACCATAGCCTTTACCTTGCTCTGTAGGAAGTACACAAAAATCATGTATAACCGCGGTATGAGCTTGAATGGTATTGACTCGAATCATTCCGACAGGATTGGATTGGTGTAGAGCCAGATAAGTTAATCGGCTAGGCTCTTGACTTGTGTTCTCCAGATACTCCTTAGTCCAGGACTCTGAATCTTCAAAAGCTTGCGCAAAACAGTAGATAAGAAAGGCAGTATCCTTTTTGTTGGCAACTCTTATAGTAAGATGATTGTAGTAGGGCATCCTATCTTGTATAGAATTAAAAGTCATCGAGAATTGAGAATGACTAAAATCAGCGTCGATATGCCCTATACAATCGATACCTGATTGTGAGTTAGAAGGGACTCTAAAAAGACAATGTTGTATATTTACAAGATGCATATCTGCAACTGCATGATTCAATAAATTTCTAAAAATACCATTACGACGGAACTCTGGATGAACCATAGCATTGATATTAGCTTCAATCCTGTCTGAAGTATACCAGCTTAGAAAACCGATAAGCTGATCTTCGTTATAGCACAGAAAAGCCTCATCTCCATGTATTGCTTTCAAACTTTCTACCCCAACTCGTAAGTCTGATGCGTCAGAAAGTGCACATATTTGTTCTAATAATCGAATTTGATCAATTTGCTGATTTGAAAAATCAGTCATTTTACTAATCGTATACGTTGGCATAACTTTGTTTATCCTCTAAGAGTCGGAAATACGTAGTTTATGGACGAATAGACGTTATCCTTCTCGTTTCTGTCCAGATCATTATAGTTACCAATAGCAACGCCCCCTAGAATGATAATGAGTTTAGTATTGCTTAAATGATAGCGAGAATCAACAACAAAATAGAACGGATACATTGCTATTTCATCGGTTTGGCTCCAATTAGCTAGGTGAGAGAGTGAAATTTGTATCATTTGGATGAATACATAGAATACAATAATTGTAGATTTACATAGCAAGGAGCGATGCAGAGATGAACACTATACAGTCGATCAAAAAACGATATGATCTACTATTTCCAGATAATGTGATCACACCACAGGTAGTAGCTAAGATGGAACAGCAACTACAGTTGCAATTACCTGACGATTTTAAAGAGATTGCTTTATTTTTTAATGGAGGGTTGATTGGAGGTATTTCTATATTTAGTTATGATCACTATACACCCAATATAATAGAAGAAACGCTTCGCTTGCGAAAAGATATTCAGTTTCCTCATTCTTTGCTATTTCTAGCAGAGCCTGCCGAAAGTATAATCGTACTGGATACAGCACAGACTCCAGCAGTGATCTGGTGCGATAGTATAGATGTACATCAACTACATGATCGCTCTTTTCAGATAGCGCCGGATACGTGGCATACATTTGGTGACTTTTTTGAATATCTATTAACACAAGAAGAAGCAGAACAAGAATAATAAATATAAAAATCATCTCATGTTATAACATGGGTATAACAGAATGATTGAAAAGATAGCAGATAGTTGAGTTGATTAGCATCTATCTACAGATATACAGCTTTTCCTCAATATCGACCGTCAAGTAGATGTATATCTTTGCCTATTGTTCTACAATAAATAAAATCGTATAGAGCAGTGGGGGAAACATATGGGTATTGAACAGGAAAAAACGTATAGATATTTGATCCGTATATTTGGAACGATCGCACTGATGATTACCAGTTATAACGAATATGTAAGTTATGGAGCAGTAAATCAGTATGGCACATTATTGATCTTATTTCTGTATATATTGATTATTTGGGTTCCGAAAATATGGCGTAGTCGAACGATCTATATTATTCTTTCCATCATCATTATCAGCACAGCGTTATATCTTCATTATCAATACGGATCTGTGAATTCAAGCCTATTATGGCCATTGTTGTTTTTGAGTGTATTTATTAATCGAGATTATCGGTATGTGACTATCATCGTTAGTCTGGTAACGATTACTGTGATTGCATTAGTATACGCTTTTTCTTTTGGTAGTTTGCTAGCGATTATTGGTATTTTTCTAGTGGTACGTAGTTCTCAGATACGTCAAAATGCACATGCTTTAACAAAATCCCATCTCGATCAATTGGATCAAGCTCATCGAGAGTTACAAGAAGCTCATCTAGAACTGCAAGAAGCAAGCGCACATTCGGTACGTTATGCAGCATTGGAAGAGCGAACCCGTCTGGCAAGAGAAATACATGATGGATTAGGGCATCAACTGACATCGTTGATTATTCAATTACAGGCTTTGGAGATTATGCAATCGACAGAACCAGAGCATATGCCAGAGCGTATTAAGCAACTGATCTCGATTGCTCGTCAGGCGCTGACAGAAGTACGCATAGCCGTCAAAGAATGGTCAAACGATGAGATGGGCTTAGGATTGGTCGCTTTGAAAGGATTGATCACGCAGACAGGGCAACGCTCTGCACTCAAGCTTACATTTGTAGAAGATTCTCCGATTACCGAATGGTCGATTCAGACCAGTATTGTCTTGTACCGGGTGCTACAAGAATCGTTAACCAATGTGCTTCGTCATGCACAAGCAGATACCGCTTCTGTACATATTCAGGAGAAAGACCATAATGTGTATTTGCGTATTTCAGATAATGGTGTATATACCGATACAGATTCATTGAAGATAGGCTATGGATTAAAAAATATGAAAGAACGCTGTGAGCAACAGGGCGGAACCTGTCAGTTTGAGCCTGTGTTACCTCATGGTTTGTCTATTCAAGCTGTAATCCCTATCGGAAATCCAACCCAATCATAAGGAGAAATAATCATGAGTGTTCCGTCTAATATTCGAATCGTGCTTGTCGATGATCAGCCGATTGTACGTCAAGGATTACAGTATATTATTAATGCTCAATCGGATATGGAATGTGTTGGTGAAGCCAGTAATGGACATCAGGCGTTAGAAGTTACAATAGAGCAACAGCCTGATATGGTATTGATGGATATTCAGATGCCTGAATGCTCTGGGTTAGAAGCAACAGAACAGATTTTGCGTGTATTGCCTGATATGAAGATTGTATTGCTGACTACTTTTGATGTGCAAGACTATATTAAGGAAGGCATTCGCGCAGGGGCTAGCGGATTTCTACTCAAAGACGCAGATACTCAAGAATTACTGGCAGGGATTCGTGCAGTGTATAAAGGAGAAGCATTGTACAAAACACCGCTAGCAAGCAAAGCACTCGCTGAAGCACTTAAAAAGGCAGAACCAGCACCGCCATCAACTCCCGCCAAGTATGAACTGATCGAACCGTTAACCGATCAAGAATTGATTGTGTTACAACAAATGGCGTATGGCAAACGTAATTCAGAGATTGCACTGGCGCTACACATTTCACATGGCACTGTTAAAACGCATGCTCATCGTATTTTTCAAAAGTTGGATGTGGAAGATCGGACACAAGCTGTTGTGCTAGCGATACGCCAAGGATTGGTCAAGTAATTGATGTTGATGTATATCGCTAGATAGATCAATGGATGCTCAAAGATCAATCTGCAAGTAGACGTATACATACTGTTGAATCTTTAGAATAAAGGTATAACCACATTCTAAGGAGGTCAACATATGTATTCTAATATAGTTACAACATTACTTGTGATTGGTATGATCATCTGGATTGTTTTACGTCAATTGCGTCCCAAACCGGTCAAAAAATTATTTTTTATTGTGTTGCCATTGATTGCTTTGTATGAGGTGTATCAGACATTTCCCCGGCAACAGGTGCCTGTAACGCAGTGGATCGAGTGTATCTTAGTGGTCGTAGCTGCTTTGATCGCTGGAACGATTCAGGCATGGCACAGCAAAGTATATATTCAGAATCATATTGTGTATGTTCAAGGCACTACGATTACATTGATTACATGGGCAAGCTTTATATTGATTCGAATCGCATTAGGTTTTGCTTTCGGAGAGTTCACAACAGGGTATCATCGTATTCAGTGGATATTGTGGGTCGGCATTGCTGTTATTTTCGCTACACGTAGTTTAATATTATATGCCAAATTTCCTGAGATCAAGCATGTATTTGCACCTTCCAAAGTTAACGGATAGATGAACTGATATGTATATAAAGAAGCACTCGTATAAGATGATTATCCCATCTTGTATGGGTGCTTTTGCTATGGGTATCCCTTTATTTGTAATAAAGTATAAATATAAAGAAATAATGTATTGTACTTGAAAGAGGATTATGCAATATTTAGAAGGACACGTTTGGCTTTGGATGAACATTACACATTCAGAGGGAGTTATATAATGAAAAATTGGCACAAAAAAATGCTTTCGCTTGTTTTGGCAGCAGGATTACTTGCGACAGCTTCACCTGCGATGGCAGCGACAGCTTCACAGCCATTAATCGTGAAAGTGAACGATCAGAAGGTTCAGTACAGTAAAGGAATAGCACCAACAGTTCAGCAGAAAGTGACAATGGTTCCACTTCGTTCAACATTGCAAGCGATGAAGATTCAATTGTCCAACGTATCCAAAGATAGCATTACCGTTGTAGCCAATGGTAAAAGTGTAACCGTTAAAAGTAAACTGGCTAAAATCAATGGTACTGCATATGTGCCTATTCGTACCTTTGCTGAATTAACTGGATATACTGTGATTTGGAATGCCAAAACACATACGATTCAGTTGACTTCACCTCCTGCTACACCTACTCTTCCTGTAGAAGAAAATACGCCTCCAGTAGATACAACGGTTGCTCCTACAGAGAATACAGCACCACCAGTAGTGACTCCAGACCCTAGCAGTACGATAACACCAACACCTGCACCATCTACAGAAACTGCCGATACAGGTGGTCGTGGATTTATGTGGGAAGTACAAAATAACGGAAATACCGTGTACTTGGTCGGTTCGATACATATTGCCAATGAAAGTTTTTATCCGCTACGCAAAGAATATGAGCAAGCTTTCGCAGAAGCTAATTATCTTGGCGTAGAAGTAGACATTACACAGATATCGGATGAAGCGATGCAACAACGTGTTTTGGAAATCGGTGAGTACAAAGATGGAAGCAGATTGCAAGATCATCTATCTACGTATACGTATGCCAAATTAGGTAAAGCACTTCTAGCGAATGATTGGAAACGCGATGCGTTAGATCATTTCAAACCATGGGTTGCAGAAATGATTGTAAGTTCTTTTGCTCCAAGCGATCCAGAATACAAATCAGCAGATGGCATTGATCTACACTTTATCCAAAAAGCTGTAGAACGCAAAATCACAGTGATGGAATTAGAATCACAAGATTCTCAGCTTATGATGCTCAATAACTTCTCTGATGAATTACAAGAACAAATGTTATATTCGACACTGTATGATCTGGACAATCCTAATCAAGCCGATCTGAATGAAAATACAGATGAAGCCGCAGAAATGTGGAAAACAGGCGATGAGAAAAAATTGCTAGAATTAACAAACAGTACAGCTGGTAATGAAGAATATAATAAAGCAATGCTGGTTAATCGCAATATTGGAATGGCGCAAAAAATTGATGGCTATCTAAAAAGCGGTGGCAACCAGAAATACTTTATCGTTGTCGGTGCGGCTCATTATCTAGGTAACGATGGTATTATTCACTTGCTTGAGAAAAAAGGATATACCGTTACAAGAAAATAACAGTATAGTTAGCGTAAACATAAGTATGATCTTAGATTCAACAATATCCAAAACATAAACGTGCTCCAAAAAACCACCTCATTCTGTAGTGAATGGAGTGGTTTTTTGTTGCAAATACAACATAAATAAGATATATTTAAAAAAGAATAATTGTTGCATTTACAACAAAAATAAAAGGAGCTCATTATGAAAGAAATTCTTCGAGAAATCGGAATGATCGCTAGAGCGTTAGATAGCATTAGCAATATTGAATTTAAAGAGTATGCACTCACCAAAGGTCAATATTTGTATCTGGTGCGTATCTATGAAAATCCTGGGATTATTCAAGAAAAATTAGCTGAAATGATCAAAGTCGATCGTACCACTGCTGCGCGTGCAATCAAAAATTTAGAAGAGAATGGATTTGTACAAAAAAAAGAAGATCCGCATAACAAAAAAATCAAAAAGCTTTTTCCTACAGTGAAAGGAGAACAGATTTATCCTGTGATCAAAAAAGAAAATGATTATTCTAATCTGATGGCACTGGAAGGATTGTCAGAGCAAGAGAATGACCTACTGTTCGAGCTTCTACAAAAAGTAAGAAAAAACGTAGAAAAAGATTGGACGTTTGTCAAAAAAGGCAATAAACGAAATTACGAATCATCGTGAAAGGAGTACACAAACGATATGGATATTATGATAAGACAGTGTACGTTAGAAGATGTACAACAATTACAGGAAATCAGCTATGCCACCTTTAATGAAACATTTCGAGAACAGAATTCGCCTGAACATATAGATTATTATTTGGAAAAGGCATTCAATCATTCGCAGTTAGAAAAAGAATTAAACAATCCGTATTCAAAGTTCTTTTTCGCTTATGTGAATAATGAACTTGCTGGTTATCTCAAGATCAATACTGATCAAGCACAGTCTGAAAAGATGAGCGAGGACAGTCTGGAGATCGAACGCATTTATATCAAGCAATCATTTCAAAAGCATGGAGTAGGGAAGCATCTTTTTCAGCAAGCCCTTCAGATTGCGAAAGAGCTGAACAAACAGCAGATGTGGCTAGGAGTATGGGAAAAGAACGACAATGCCATCTTATTTTATCAAAAGCTAGGTTTCGAGCTAACCGGTCAACATTCGTTCTATATGGGGGATGAACAGCAAACCGATTTGATTATGACCAAAAGACCACTTATGGATTAAGTGGTCTTTTGAATAGAATCGGATTCGATCAGTATGAAAATTTCGCAGTGTACGCATTCATTTCTTTATGGAACTGTGTAAGTAATTTGTTGGCAATCGCTAATTGAGTATTTGCTTTTTTGGATATGCTAGGATCTAATTTCTTGGTAGATAAATATTTTTGGAAAAGAAGCATACCTTGTAGTTGATAGTTAGCACCTTTTACATATATTTTGTGCATACGAGCCAAGTCTTTGTTGGGTGTATAGACTTTTTGTACCCCTTTAACAAACTTTTTATAGTTCGGAAGAGCAATCCCTGTAATCTCTACATAAGAAGAACGATGATCTGAAGCTTTGAATTTTTTATTTTCTTTAAAAATAGTTAGAGCAATTTGTTCATATTCTTGCAGTGGTTCCAATTGATCGTCATAATCCACGTAGTCATGATACGCCTGCTTGTATTTGGCAGGAACTTGGCTATCATCATAACCATATTCAGAAGAAGTGGCTGCATGAGTAGATGGAAGAGGTGCAACCAATACCATACTTTGTACGATCAAAAAGGTGAGCGTTACTATCCATAACAATCGAGCTTTCACGTTACTATATAATCCCCTTTCGCTAATATATTTGAGAAGACTCATTATAACATAGGTTGATTTTGTCAGTTCCTGTTACTATTTGTATCGTCACTTTGCATTCTTTCTTTTAGAAAGTTAGCAAGCATATTCTAGTGTATATAGTGAATATAAGCAAATTTAATTGCTTGGTATACATTGGAAACGGTTAACATATAAAGAATGAACATTTAGCGCACTGCTAAACATTGTAACAAGTTAAAGCGTTCGATATCGTGCTTGGCTATCTTGTTAAGGAAAAGGAAGTGTACACATGGTCAAAAGAGTAATTGTCACAGGTGGTAGTGGACTCGCTGGTAAATGGGTAGTACAAGAATTATTTGAGCAAGGATACGAAGTACTCAATTTAGACAAAGTTCCTTTGGATCATCCGCATGTACGGACACTGATTACAGACCTTACAGATGCAGGGCAAGTATTCAATGCGTTAGCCAGTCCTACGATTGATAAAAGTTACCATGAATCGATAGCACCGCAACCGATCGATGCCATTGTGCATCTAGCAGCAATTCCTCAAATTCACACGTATCCAGACAACGAAGTGTATCGTATCAATGTGATGAGTACGTACAATATATTGGATGCCGCGACCAAATACAATATTCCTAAAGTCATTTTAGCTTCCAGTGAAACGACGTACGGAACTTGTTTTGCAGACGAGCATCGTGATCCTGATTATTTCCCGCTCGATGAAGATTACAATATTAATCCGATGGATAGCTATGCTACATCCAAAGTGGTGAATGAAGTCACAGCCAAAGCTTTTCAGACCCGCACAGGTATAGATATCTATTGTTTTCGGATAGCCAATGTAATAGATCCTTCCAAATATGCTGATTTCCCTGCTTACTTCGCAGATCCTATTCAGCGTAAACGGATTACTTGGAGCTATATTGATACTCGTGATCTAGCGCTAGCATGTAGGTTAGCTGTTGAAACCGATGGATTGGGATTTCAGGTAATGAATATTGCCGCAAATGATGTTTCTTCTGACAAACCAACCAAAGAATTGCTAGCTGCTTATTATCCAAATGTGCCTTTGAAAAAAGAACTGGATGAATATGAGACATTAGTGAGCAATACCAAAGTAAAAAGACTGCTCGGATTTGAACAACAACATTATTGGAGATCTTATGTAGATACCGAATAGGATTACTATACAAAATATAATAAAAAGGGTGCGGCTGATCGTAGCTACACCCTTTTTGCTATCGTTCATTATCTAAAATGCTAAATGATATTTTGCTGAACGAAGCGATTTATTATGAAAATTGAGCATTGTACAAAGCGATTTTTTCGTTAAAGTCACTAATCAATAGCTGACCTTGAGTGAATTTTACATTCGCTTTTTTGATAATAGTGGGGTCTGGATTTAGTTTGGAAACGTATTTTTGAAAAAGGATCATTCCTTCTAATTGAAGAGTCGTTCCTTTAATAAATTGGGCGTGCATAGTGGAAAGGTCGGTATTGTTAGGCTTGATTTGTTTGATTCCACTTAGAAATTTTTTGTAACTCGGGATCGCAATAGTCGTCATTTCGCTATAAGCTTGTTTGCGCGTAGATGCGAGTACTTTTTTATACTTATTTAGAATAGTGGCAGCTTTGGTCTCGTAAGGAACCCATTCTTTATATTGATTATAGTAATCTACATAATCGTCAAAAGCCTGCTGTAATTCAGGTGCAACTTCATTATACGTATCATCTTCTACATAACCAGGTTCAGGTGCAGAAGGGCTACCATTCGTTATAGTTGTATTGGTTGCTGCATGTATCGTAGCTGGCGAGTGAAACACAGGAATACACGTAAATAACACTACCATCATGATCACCAACAACGATTGCTTTTTCATAGACAATAAAGTCTCCTTTGTACCTTTTTTTCTATAAAAATCCATTTATAAAGGTATCATACCAGAAATAAAGCACAAAGAGGTAACACTAAAATAACACAATCCCTATGACGGCTGAACCGGCTATTACCATTAATGGATGAAGCTTGTATCGGACAATCGCCCAGAATGCTGCAATACCGATCAATAATGTAGCGATTGTAGTCCAGCTCATAATCACATCTGCATGGTTAGACAGACCAAAATGGACCGCTGCATAAGCAATCAATCCGGTAATAATGGGGCGTAATCCGTAGAAAGACGATTGTACCCATATATTCGAATGAATTCGGTAAAAGAATGCTGCTAATATAATCACTACAATCAGCGAAGGAAGCACAATACCGCTTGTAGCGACAATAGCACCTGTTAACCCAGCAGTCTCATAACCGATTAAGGTGGCACTGTTGGTAGCAATCGGCCCCGGGGACATGCCTGCGAGTGAAACAGTGCTTTGAAATTGCTCGTCAGTTAGCCATCCATATCGACTACATTCATACTGGATCATCGGAATAACTGCATAACCTCCGCCAAATGAGCTAAAGCCGATTTTCAAAAAGCTTAAAAATAATTGCCATAATACCATGATATCTCCCCCTTAGATATAATATTCAATCGTAGGTGGGATATGATCATGAGTCGCTTTTTCGGTACGGGCAGTTAATCCTAATTTCTTTTTGGCTTGAATAATTAAGATACCGATACCTAGTCCGAATAAAATCATAAAGATCGGATTCAAGCCTGTAATCAGAAGAGTAATCAATGCTCCTGTAGCTACTACAATCGTAGAGCGATCAAATAATGCATTTTTCCCCATCCGATAAGCGGCAACAGCAATCAATCCGATCACAGCACCATGTATTCCTTGAAAAGCAGCTTGCACTTTCGGTTGATCCTGAAAAACAGAATAAAAAGCACTGAGTGCAAATACGATAAAAAAGGTAGGTAATGTAATCCCGAGTACAGCAGCGATAGCACCGGGAATCTTACCCATCCGATATCCGAGAAAAGTCGAAGCATTCACTCCTACACCGCCGGGTGCAGAACCTGCAATCGATAATAAATCGCTCATTTCCTGACCATCTATCCATTTTCGTTTCTGTACAACTTCTCGTTCTAATATCGGGATCATCGCATAGCCTCCGCCAAATGTAGCAGGGCCAATTTTGAAAAAGATCCAAAACAAATTCCATAGTAAATGTATTTTTAACTGAAGGGTTTCAGTCCAATAAGTTTTCATCACGTTCACTCCACTCTTAGTTACCAGTATATCATCTTTTAATCATTTTGAAATAAACTTTGGAGGTTGATCTTGTAAATGTTTCTGATCATCCTTAAAACGTTTGCTTATAAATGAAAAATAAGCTATAAAATAAGTGTATTCATCTTCTTTTTTTCTCAATGATAAAAAGTGGTCAAGGTTATCGTTACACGTTACAATGAAGGCAGATTTTAACCTTGAAGCGGAGTCAGAGCGGTATAAACGGCGTGCTTTACGACTTCTTTATGATCCAATGTTGTCGCATGTATACTGCTATATGCTAGAGAAAGGAAGAACGTATGAATACATTTCAATTTCCGATGAAAGTGGTCAAACGGCAAGTCTATGACCGGATAGCTACACAAGATCATATTTCCAAAACAGAGTTGCTGCAAGAAATGGATATTACGAGTAGTAGTCTGAATCGTATTCTGGATGAACTGACACGAGAAGGATGGATCAGTGAATCCGGACAAGGGCAATCTACAGGCGGACGACGACCTACATTGTATCGTATCAATCCTACGCACCGCTATATTATAGGATTGGAGATTTCACGAGTCTATTCGGTATTGGGATTGTATGATCTGCAAATGAATACGATTGTGTCGTATCGCTGGTTTATGGATGAACAGATGACTCCCGAGCGTCTGGTGGATTATGTAGAAGAACGAATCGATTGGATGCTCAATGATTATCAGTTAACGTTAAGTCAGATGATTGGTATAGGGATAGGAGCGGTAGGGCCTTTAGATCGAGCAAAAGGAATGATCTTGAATCCTGTTTATTTTCCAGCGACAGGTTGGAAAGATGTAGCGATCTGCCAGATGATTAACGAGCGTACCGGATTAACAGCAGTGCTTGAAAATGGAGCCAATACAGCACTTATAGGCGAACATTGGGCAGTGCGAGATGAGAATATGCAACATATGTTATTTGTAAATGTGGGTGCAGGGATTCGTTCTGCGATGATGTCTGGCGGACAATTAGTACGGGGTGCTGTTGATCGTGAAGGCTCGATTGGTCAGATGATTATTCAGACTGATGGAGAAAAATTACACGATCAAGGAAATTATGGCGCACTGGAAGCTTTTGCTTCGGTACAAGCGCTCGAACAGCAAGTCAGACAACGGGTGAAGTTAGGTATGGATATCTGGGAAGCGGCGCAAGAGTTAACACCGGAGCAGATTCATTTTGATACCTTAATTACTGGTCTGAATCAAGGCAATGTATTTTTACAAGAATTGTTTGCAAAATCTGCTAGTTATATGGGGATCGGGCTTGCTAATCTGATTAATATTTTATTGCCAGAGAAAGTAATTCTCGGTGGGGCATTGATCAATGCCGATCCTTCTTATTATGAACAGGCGATAGCAGTTGCTCGCAAAAAAGTAGGGTATGATAACAGTTACCAGCCGATCTTTTCTAAAGGAGTATTGCAAGAAAGAGCGGTGGCTGTGGGTGCGGCTGTGATGATTTTGCAACAAATGGAATTGTAATCTAATCTGTTGGATTGACGCTGAGTCTGGTTGATGCTAACATGGCGGTGTGACATTACAATATCTGTATATTTGAGGAGAGAATAATGATGAGTAACCACAACAACTTTCCGATCGAACTAGGGCAATTCCGCGATGATCTTGGATTGCTAGAAGACGAAGCATTTCAAAAAGGGTTTCTCATTTTGGATGAACAAGGTAATGAACATGATATGATGATCGTCAAAACATTTACGTATGATCAGATTCCGTATGCTCTTTTGTTACATAAAGAACCTTCACCGTTAGATGGTACGATTTTACGAGTGGAGTATGATGAGGGAGAAGACGAATTTTTCTTGAATCATATTACTGATGATGAAGAATGGCAACGTATGGGACAAGTGTATGAAGTGATTATTCAGTTGAATAAAGACAATCCTCCTGCATCATCAAATGTAGAATAAAGGTATATGATTTCGATATTGATCATGTGATATGTATACAGAAAGACCTTCCTCAAGTGATCAGGAAGGTCTTTTTTGCAATGTAATTATTGGAATTTAGTAACATACGTATCAAAATAATCATATACATCATCAATCATCGTACTACCTTTTGTTAATTTATCAATTCCTGTGTTAAGCGTTTTGAGATTGATTTTGTTGGTAGATACTGATTTTTGAATCAGCGTCATTCCTTGTAGTTGTAAAGAGATCGCTTGAATCGTTTTGTTGTGAATAGCAATCAACTCTTCATTTTCAGGCTTGATTTTTTTCATGCCTTTGACGAACTTGGTGTAGTTCGGAATAATCGTTTTGTTGAGTTTGGTGTAAACGTGCTTACGTGTGCTGGCATTCAATACACCCAATTGATGAAGCTGATCGATAGCCGTATCTTCATAGTTTTGAAGAGGAGTTAACTGATCGATATAAGACATAGC
Source organism: Paenibacillus kyungheensis (assembly GCF_028606985.1). Taxonomy (NCBI): domain Bacteria; kingdom Bacillati; phylum Bacillota; class Bacilli; order Caryophanales; family Paenibacillaceae; genus Paenibacillus; species Paenibacillus kyungheensis. The sequence continues at coordinate 597,836 of NZ_CP117416.1, forward strand.
TTGCTCGTATTCTTCTAACAGGGCAGGATCAACGTCTTCATCTGTATACGTATCTTCATCTACATTGGTATTATCGTCCTCGGTGATCCATTCACTGTCTGTTGAAGTAGCGGTATCTTCTGCTGCAAAAACAGAAGCTGTAGGGATCAAAGAAGTACCAATCAGTAGAAAAGCAAGTAATGCGGTAGCAAGAATCTTTTTGTTCATGAGTAATAATAGCCCCTTAGTGTGTATAGCGTACGATTTTTAGAATAGTCACATGCTAAGGTTTATTGTGCAGGTAGAAATTTGGAAATATATGCTTCCATTTCTTTATCAAATTGAAGTAACAAATTGCCGCCTACGTCTAATTTAGCATTGGACTTGTCTAGTATATCATCATTTAATTTGGTTTTGGATACATATTTTTGAAACAAAAGGAAGCCTTCCATTTCAAGGGTAGCGCCTTTGATATACTTAGCATGCATTTTAGCTAACTCAGGATGAGTCGGTTTGATTTGTTTGATACCTGTTAAGAATTTTTTATAGTTTGGAATAATCGTATTTGTAACCAGTGCATATTCTTGTTTGCGATTGGTATTGTTAACATAATCATTTTTGTAATAGGCTGTCCACGCTTTTTTCTCATACTCCAGTAATGGCGCCATCTGATCACTATACTCTAGAAATTGAGTCGCTTCTTCCACCAAAGCAGGGTCAAGATTCTCTACACTTTCGCTCTCGTCATAAGTATCTTGATCTACCGCTACAGGAGGATCCTCTAATGAAGAAGCGGAAAAAGAAGAAGCCATCGTTTCCAGATCCATCGTATACGTGCCATCCGGCAAAACATCATCCGTAGCCGCAAAGGTAGCGTTTGCAAACATCACATTGGAACCTGTCAAAACAGCGGTTAACACCAGCGTAAGCATGAGTTTTCTCTTCATCTGTAATAATCCCCTTTTTCTAGCGTTTGGCAGTAAAAACGCGACCAGTCTAATAAAAAAATGATTTTTGCAAAGCAAAATATCTACCTTAGCGTTTGGCAACAAAAACGCGACCAATCTAATAAAAAAACGATTTTTGTAAAGCAAAATATCTACCTTAGCGTTTGGCAGTAAAAACGCGACCAGTCTAATAAAAATGATTTTTGCCAAACAAAATATCTCTTTTAGCATCTGGCAGTATATAAAATGATTATGTTGAAAATTTACCACGTAAATTAAAAAAAACCAATACCAAATTAGTCAAATTTTAAAAATAATAATTAACGTTAACAACGTATGGTAGATTGCTATCTTCTATTAAGGTTTAAGTAGTAAAGAGAACCTACTCCATTAATCGACTATAAGAATATGGATATACCAATAGAATGAAGGAGGAAATACAAATGAACAAACAATATGATCTCATTGTCATCGGCACAGGTAGCGCAGGAGCGGGTGTAGCCACCGCTTGTAGCAAGGAGGACTGGAAGGTAGCAATTATCGATTCTAGAGCTTACGGTGGCACGTGTGCGCTTCGTGGATGTGATCCGAAGAAAGTATTGGTAGGTGCCGCTGAGATTATCGATTGGAATGAACGGATGCAAGGCAAAGGCATACAACACCAGCCTACGATTAACTGGGCAGATCTGATGGCATTTAAAGAAACATTTGTAGAAGAGATTCCACCAGCACATGAGAAAAAGTTACAAGAAGCAGGAGTAGATACTTTTCATGGATTCGCTTCATTTGTGAGTGAGGATACAGTTCAAGTCGGAGACGATCAGCTTACAGGTAAACATATTCTGATTGCTACAGGTGCAAAGCCTGCTCCATTATCGATCGAAGGCGAGCAATATTTAGCCAATAGCGATGATTTTCTTAATTTAGAACAATTGCCATCTACTATTGTATTTGTAGGTGGAGGTTATATATCGATGGAATTTGCGCATATCGCTGTGAGAGCAGGGGCAGAAGTACATATTGTCCATCATGGAGATCAGCCGTTAGGCAAATTCGATCCTGATCTGGTCGATGAATTGGTCGAGCGTTCACGTGAATTAGGCATTCAATTTCATCTGAATACCGAGATTGAATCTATCACACAACTAGCAGATCAACAGTATAAAGTAACAGCGACGCAGAAATCGGATCAACAAAAGCAATCTATAGAGATAGAATGTGGATTGGTGGTGCATGGTGCGGGTCGTGTAGCGAATATCGATCAGCTTCAGCTAGATCAAGCCAATATCGCTTCAGAGAAACAAGGCATTACAGTCAACGAATATTTGCAAAGTACCAGTAATCCACGTGTCTATGCCGCCGGAGATGTCGCTGCAACCAAAGGATTACCGTTAACACCAATAGCAAGTATGGAATCTCAAGCTGTACGTACGAATTTGCTTCAAGATAATGTACAAATACCGGATTACAAAGTGATGCCAAGTATTGTATTTACTATTCCCAAATTGGCATCGGTCGGTATGACGGCTGAAGAAGCGCAAAAGTTAGGAGATCATATCAAAATTAACGATATGGACACCTCCTCATGGTACACCTACAAACGAACAAATGAAAAGCATACCCGTATCAAAGTAATTATAGATACGAAAGCTAGAAAAGTGCTGGGTGCTCATATTTTAAGTGGGGAAGCAGATGATTTGATTAACCATTTTGCGACAGCGATCCAATTCGATCTTAATATTGATGAGTGGAAAAAAACAATCTATGGTTATCCAACTGCGATGTCAGATCTTTCGTATTTTTTGGAAGAGTAAATGCAGCTATATCTTTGTAAAAGAGTGCAATCCTAATATAGAGGATTGCGCTTTTTTTATATCCGAATGCGTAATTTCCCTCTTGTCAGACTACAGTAATTCAGATATCATCGAAATAAAGCGCTTACATTTTATGAAAAGACAGGTACGTATTCCTTCATTATTCAAAGGAAAGGGGTATCATTATGTATGCAGAATTAACGGCTGATCGTTATTTATTAGCTGGACCATCGCCTTGCTACCGTCCACAGGTACAACAGAAATGGGTTATTCTTTATACATTGTCCGGTCAGGGAATGATCCATGATCAAGATCACCGTCTCGAATGTCGTGCAGGCAGTATTGATATTATTCCGCCTGGTATGCAAAAAAGTGTATGTCAACCTTCCGATCATCGACTAGAAGGCATTTGTTGCTCTTTTACCGCTCATCCACAATGGTCTATTTTACTCAAAAGTATTCAAGATTTCTGTCCTAGCCTACATATCCACATGGATCATTCTATTTTAGCTTCACGTGTTCAACATGCTTTTGAACGTCTACTGGAATATTGCACAGAGCCTATAAGCAGATACGATAACGAACTTTCTTTTCACACCCTTAGCGAAATTCTACTTTCTATTACAGTCTATTATGAGCCTCAAGAAGATCGTACAGATTCGAGAATTACAGAGATTATCCAATACTTGCAGGAACACTACAAAGAAGACTTGCGTATAGAGCACCTGGCACAGCGTGTCTGTCTTTCTCCATCACGATTGCTACATTTATACAAAGCAGAGACAGGAGAGACGATCGTCGATACAGTGACTCGTATGAGGCTAGAACAAGCTGAATATCTGTTGCGCTTTACCCCGCAGTATATTAACGAAATCGCTTATGAAGTAGGCTTTAATTCACAGACTTATTTTTCTCGTAAATTTGCCGAGCACTTTGGTGTCAATCCTTCGACATTTCGTCAGGGACATACACTTCAACCGATTATACTGACTTCGTAATCAACACAAAAAGCCCCTGTGGCTTAGAACAGAAACGATAGTAATTATCGATCTGCTCTAGCACAGGGGCTTTGGTGTATCTATTTAACAAAGGCTATCCGTTTTATTTAGAACGAGCTTGTTTGTTATGGTGAACACGTCTCATAATCAATCCAAACAATAACAATGCTGATCCAGCTAACCAGAAAGGCATATTGCTAGACTCGCCTGTTTGTGGCAAACGATCCACATCAGGTGTGTTTGTTGGAGTAGACGGATTCGATGGTACGGTTCCTTTAGGAATTGGATCATCATTTACCGGAATATCTTTGTCCGGCGTTACCGGTACATTCCCTTGAGGGATCGGATCATCATTGATCGGAACCTCCGGGTCTGATGGTGAATCCGGCGTTGGATTGTTGCTTACCGGAGTAGATGGTTCATTCCCTGGTTGTGATGGTTGTGTCGGTGTATCTGGTGTAGGCTCTCCAGAACCTTGTGGAATCGGATCATCATTTACTGGAACATTAGCAAATGGGTCATCCGGTGTAGGCTCTACACGTCCACCTGGCACGTCATCATCGTCATTATTAGATGGTTGCCCAGGATTCGTTGGCGTTGTACCATCTGGCGTTGTCGGTGTAGTAGGAGGCGTCTCCGGTGTTCCGCCACCTCCGCCGCCCGGTGGTGTTACCACTGGTGGCTGTGTTACTGGTGGAATCACGACCGGTTGTTTCTCATTCGTGATCGTCAGTGACAACATATTGCCTTTTTTCAAAGTACTAGAATCAATAGTTACATCATGTACTGTAGGATCAAGTACATATCCAGCAGGTGCTTTGATTTCTTGTAATGTATATTTACCATAAAGCAGGTTCGTGTACATTACTTGTCCTTGTGCATCTGTTGTTAACTCGATTGCTGGTTTGCTTTGAGCTACATCTTGTAATTTGAACGTAGCATCTTCTAGCGGTAAGCTCTTATCGTCTTTATCGACTTTTTGTACTGCTAATTTGCCGACTACGCCTGAACCTGTACCTGAACCGGAAGAAGTACGTACTTCAATTTCTTGTTCTGTGGCAACCGTTCCTTTTGTAATACCGTTACCGGAAAAGGCTACGCTGTTGCTGACTGCTTCTCTATCCGCTGCTGTAATCATACTTGAGTATTCAAGAATAAAAGCAGAACGGATCGGTTTGATGAACGTTAATTCAAAACGAGGTGTTTCGCCTGCAAAGAATGCTAATTTGTAGTCGGTTCCTTTTACCATTTCAGTTCCTTTAGACAATCCACCATTGCTAGCTACATTCGCTGCAAACAAGTGGAAAGAACTGCTGGATAACACTTGATTCGGTGTAGGAGTATCTACAATCTTGGCATTTTCTACATAAGATTGACCGCGGTTAATGTAAACCGTCCAATTGATTTTGTCTCCATCTTGTGTACCTGTTTTGGAGACATATTCGCCACCTTTAGGAATCTCTACAACAGCTGCCCACGGATAATAATCATTACCGCTACGAAGTACAGCTTCATTATGAATATTGGAATCAATTACTTGATTCTCAAGCGTTGTTTTGAATGTAATCCAGTAAGGTGTGTTGATTGTGTCATTAAAAGCAATTTTTAGTTGATTCGTATTCTGTGCTGTAGGAGCAGTGAATGTATATGCTGAAGAATCTACAGTCGATCCTTTAGAAGTACCATTCCACCAGCCTAACAAATTCAGATTATTCACTTCTAGCGATCCAGGTACATACGTTTGACCGGATTCAAGTGTATCTGTAATCACAGCATTAGGTAGTTCTTTTTTGTTGTAGTTTGCTTTGATTGTCCAAGTGATCTCTTTGGTTGTTGCGTTATAAACGCCTTCTTTAGAGCCATTGTTGACAGTCATATTATCTGGCCAGAAACGTGCTTCTGTTGTTTGAGAACGAGGTGTACCGTTTTCTGTCCAAGTTAATTTAGCACCATTGTAGAACTCAGGTTTTGTTTTATCTATTTTCCAATCGTTATTGAACGTTGTTCCATATTGGATCGTTAACTGTTCCTTAACGTCTTGAGCAAATTTGATATCAAAACCAGACTTGGCATTGCTTGTGGTTACGGTATAAGCAGATTTTGGAAGTTTAGCACCATCAGCTGTACGAACAACCAGTGTAGATGGTAAAAATTCTAAGCCACCGTTTGTGAAATAATCGTTGATCGCTACATCAGACATTGTATATCCATCACGATTGACGACTAATTTCCATGTTGCAATTTTACTAATATAATTTGCATCTGATAATGTTTTAACAAAAATCGTACTTTGCAAGTTTTGACCTGCTTGTACGCCTGTTCCATCTGAAGTTACTTTGTTAATTACTTTCTCATCCGTATAGACACGTCCAGTAGCTTGTGTCTGATAAGTGATCGTGTAACCAGAAGTAATATCAGAATTAAATTGAAGATCAAAACCATTTGTTCCTTTGTCGTTCGTTACAGGAGTTAATGTATAGTCTGTACCTTCGACCATTGTAGTACCTGTAGTTACATTAACGACTTTAAATGTATTCTGAAGGAACTGTTGTGTGCCATTAAAGCGATCTTTAAGCAATGCTTTAGCTTTTGTAATCGGCTGTTCATTCATATTGTAATTGATAGACCATGAGATCGTACGAGTCTTATCGTCATAACCAACTACATTTTTAGACAAAAATTCACCGCGTTTTACACTAACTGTTGCGCTGGCTTTTACTGATTCAACACTGCTTGTCAAAGTAGCTGTATTCGTGTAGCTAGTCTGTGTTCCTTTATCTACTGCTGTAGAGTATGTCACACGATAAGCAGAACGAATATCTTGAGCAAATGTGATTTTGAAATCCGCTGGGTTAGTTGTTAATTGATAACCAGACGTGATTTCTTGACCGACTTTTGTACTACCGTCTACATTGACATCTAAGTTATAGACATGAATAGAATTAGGATCAAGTGTAAGACCTGTAGGAATCGGGTCAGTTAATACACCATTTTGAATATGCTTGAGGTTCGTGTTCACATCAACTGTCCAGTTGACTTGTTGATTTTTTTGAACATCGCCTTTTTTACTGATTGCCGCACCTTTTTCAGGTTTGATCACTATAACGATCACTTTATCAGAACCATTGATCGGGAACGGAATCTCTATTTCTGTACTACCTTTTAGAATCTCTTTGCTAAATTCTGTATTGATCTGAAGCATACCGCCAATTTGAGAATGTTCTTCAACGAATTTGTTAAATGTCATAGTAACATGACCTTTACTGGTTACATTGAAGCTACCTACAGAATCACCATCAAAACTTAACGGTACATTATTGATATCGTTGTACAATTTGAAAGCAGCAGGAATATCAAATTCATACGTAGAACCTGCTTTGTACGATCCGTCATCCGGTAAAGCCCATTGATAGATCAGACTTACAGGTGCGCCTGCTTCGATCTGATAATCAGGGTTTTTGACCATATCAATCACGTTATTGTTAGCATCAACAATAGTGACATTCGTTAAGATACTCTGTGAGTTAGCTACTGGAGCAGGCTCCGGTGTAGTAGGGGTTGTAGGGTCAGTGGGTGGAGTTGTACTTGGATCTCCTGTCGATCCACTATTACCAGATCCACTTCCATCCGTCGGGGCGTATGTATCCGACTGTACAGTAGATTGATCATTGGTACTTGTAGTATCTGTTGAACCCGAATTAGCGACTTGTGAGGAATCTGTAGATTCCGTACTTGATGACGATGACGTATCGGCAGCATAGATTGTACTGGTGGCACCGACAAGAAGGTGTACCATAAGTATCAGTGACAGTACAAATGCACTTATTTGTTTTGCTTTTTTCATCTAATATCCCCTTGCAATCTAATGATGAATAACGTGCGAGTCTGACGACACAATAGTTGACTTACTGTAAGTTTTAAAATTAAGCTATTTGTGTGAGTTGCTCCTTTCATTTTTGTAAATACCTGCTTTGACAGTATACACGCTGTTTCTGAACAATTTCTCAACAACTTTTAGCAATTGGGCAGGAACTTTCGGACAAGTCATCAACGCAAAGCAATGAATTGAAGCAAAGCCAAATACTAGAAATTAAAACTGACTCATTATTTATATCATACAAGCCGACAATAACGCATGAATAAATGATATCTATTCTTAAAATAAGTCGCTAGTACTATAATAAGTCACTGATAGTTTATAAACCAGGAATAAAGTTTTGTAACACCTTGTCGAAAATGAAAAAAAAGCAGGAAACTCTAACATACATCATTTAGAGTTTTCTGCTTTTTTATATTGGTTTTCAAATTAGTTTTATTTTTATTTATTAGCTGTACTATCCATCTGGGCTTTGTAAGCATCTAATTGACGTTGTAGTTCAGCCATCACTTTATCGTAGCCCGCCAATTTGAGCTTATCGCGATACTCTTGTACAGCTTGCGTAGGGTCGCCAGCTTTACCGTAAGAAATTGCAGGGCCCATTTCACCTGTAACTTGAGAGATCGCTGTTAATTCAGACTCAATCGCTGTTTTATCGAATACGAATTGTCCATATGGATACGGTTTTTTGATTTTGTCGTATTCTTTGTACATCGTATCGATTTTGTCCCATGTGGTATCACTAGGAATCTCGAATTTGTCCATACGTCCTGCCCAGAAGTCAGAGTAGAACGAATCATTCGTCTCGTTGTAGTTGGCAGGAAGAACACGTTTACCATCTTTGATATCGTATTGAACGCCTTCCATACCGTAGTTAATCAACTGGTAAATTTCTTTGTTATTGCGAATCAGATCGTAAGCCATCAATGCACGTTCAGGATTTTTGCTGTGTGCACCTAGAGATACACCACCATGCGTGATTGGCATTTCCAGTAAGTTATTGCTTGTACGGGAGAAAGGATACATCATCAATTCAGAACCCGGTTGATCTTTATCCATTTGCACGCGAAGTCCAGAGAATGTCTGTGTATGATGACTGTCCATCCCGTTCTGACCTGCACGTAGTGCGTTACGTGCATCATTTTTGTTATTCAGTACATCTTCGCGCCAGTATCCTTTATCAGCCCAATCTTTCATCATTTTAGCAAAGTCGAGGAACGTATCTTCAAATACAGGGCTAACGACTTTATAGCGATCATCATACGATTCTGTATTGAAAATAGGCATATATCCTGTAGAAATCGGTAACTCTAAATGAGGCGTATACGATTGTACCCAGCCACCAAAGTTACTTGTACTTGCTTGTACATCATAAGGAATCACATCTGGTTTGTTGTCTTTGATCCATTGCAGGTATTTGCCAATCGTATTCCAATCTTTGATCGGTTCTGTAATTCCTGCTTGCTTCGCCCAGTCCCCACGATAGAAGAATCCATGATTAATCCATTGCGTGTAATCGTTCTCAGGAATCAGAACGATTTTGCCATTATATTTACTTTGTGCCCAGTCTTCTTGAGGAATCTCTTTCCAAGTCTGAGGAGCATACTTAGGAAGAAGATCATCTAATGGTAAAAAAGCACCCCGTTGTGCATTCGACCATGTATCTAACCAGTCCGTTCCGATCGTGACAAGATCGACAGGTTCACCGGATGCAAGTAACAAATTATATTTGGTCTGCCAATCTGCCCATTCGACCCATTTCCATTGCAGTTCTGCATTGATCTTTTCTTTCATAATCGCATTGACTTTTTCCATGACTTTTTCAAATTGCCCGTTCTTCGGCTTATCGCCAAGTACGACGAAGCTGATCGTTACAAATTGAGAGGTATCACCGCCTGCACTACTGCTTTCTTTTTTACCACCACACGCTGCGAGACTAATGACCATAACAGCAATCAATACTGAAATCGTTAATTTACGAAATCTGGACATCTGCTAACCTCCTTAGAATAAAAGCGTATCTTGCTTGTACGATATCAAGGGTAGAATACGCTCAGCCTTTGACTGCACCAACAGTAATCCCTTTGATAAAATAACGTTGCACAAATGGGTAAAACAAAATCACAGGACCCGTCGCTACAACAGCCGTTGCCATTTTCATTGTTTCCAGTGGAACATCGCTCATCGCTACGTTAGAAGAAGCCGCAGAGTTACGAATAAAGTCGGCACTGGTCACTACGTTATACAAGAATAATTGCAGCGGACGATAATCCATATCCGGCGAAAGGAATAACATCGCGTTGTACCATTCATTCCAGTAACCCAGTGCAATAAACAGTCCAATCGTCGCTAGTGCCGGAGTAGTCATCGGCAAGATCAGACGTAAAAAGATCGTAAAGTCGCCAGCGCCATCAATCTTGGCAGACTCTGTAATCGCATGGGGAATCGAACGAACAAAACTTTTCATCATAATGATTAAAAAGGGTGTTAATAATCCAGGTAATAGTACAGCAAGATAGCTGTCTTTGAGGTCTAAGTATTGGGTGATTAGTAGATAAAAAGGAACCAATCCACCGGAGAATAACGTCGTAAAATAGATAAAAAATGAAATCTTATTACGATATGTGAAATCCGGTCGCTGTAGCGCATAACCGGTCATTGCTACGATAAATAAACCAACTACAGTACCAACAATCGTGATCCCCATTGTGACCAAATAAGAGCCAATAATCAGCTTGGGATTTTCAAAAACGATCTGGTAAGCAAATGTACTAAATTCATGAGGCCATATATTAAAACCGAACTTCTTCACCGCTTCTTCACTGGTAAATGAGGTTCCCAAAATGAGTAAAAATGGAAGTAAGCACGAGATGGCAAATAAGCCGATAAAAATATAACCAAACCAACTCATAATAATCTCGGTGTAGTCAGTACGAATACGTGCAGGTCGCGGGGTATTGCCTCCAATCAGATCACGTTCATTACGAATATCCATAGATGTTCACCTCCTAGAATAGTGAATTTTCAGGCGATACTTTTTTGACAATCCAGTTCGCAGTTATTACCACCACAAATCCAAATACCGATTGATACAGACTGACTGCACTACCCATAGAGAAGTTGAAATTAGTCATTAACGAACGGAAAACATACGTTTCGATAATATCTGTACTTGCATACAGTGCAGTATTGTTCGCACCAACCAGGTTGAAGAATAGTCCGAAGTTTCCTTTCAAAATGCCGCCTAGTGAGAACAGCAAAAGAATAATAAAGGTAGGTTTGAGCCATGGAAGTACAATATAGATAATCCGTTGAAATGCATTTGCTCCGTCGATCTCTGAAGCTTCTACAATCTCACTATCAAGCCCCATAATAGCGGCAAAATAAACAATAGAACCATATCCAGTCGTCTGCCATAAGTAAGTGATCACAATAATAAAAGGCCATAGATGAGGTTCAGAGTATGCTTTGACAGGATCAAGATGAAGAGACCGCAAAATCCCATTTAATAGTCCATAGTCATAGCTCAAAATATTGTAAGCTAGCAACCCGATCAGAACCGCCGAGATAAAATAAGGCAAAAACATCAGCGTTTGCGATATCTTTTTGAACCATTTTTTGCGAATTTCATTAAGTAAAATAGCTACGGTGATCTGGGCAATATTACCAAGTACAATAAACGCTATATTGTATGCCACTGTGTTAAAAGTAAGTCGCCATAAGTCTCCGGTAATAATCAGAAACTTAAAGTTGTCCCATCCGACAAATGGACTGCTGAATATTCCATCGGTGTAATTATATTTGACAAAAGCCAGATATAATCCAGGCATCGGCAAGTAAGCAAAAATACAAAAGAATACAATAGCTGGCAAGCACATCAGCAGGAGCACACGGCTATTGCGGAATTGCTTACGTTTGGAATTTTTGACACGTACAGCAGGGATCGATTTGGCTGTATCCAAGTGATATTCCTCCTTTGTGCTTTAAACGGTTTCTTTTTTTTGTAGCGCTTACATTTTGCTAAGTGTGTTGTTGTTCTTTTTATTGTAAGGGGTTCTTTACGTTTTCTATTGCACAATAATGCTATTAACCATCACCATTATGCTACGATTTGGATTTTAGAAAAGGGTAAATCGAAAAAATGAAAAGGGTTACAAAAAGAGGTTGTATGATCAATTTCGACATGATATGATAGCAGGCTTAATATTGTAAATGATTGATAGTTTGGAACCCTGTGTATTTGGGGTAAAGGATAACGAAAGCATCTAATGCAAGATGCATACAGAATCGTTATTCTATTGTTCTCAAAGAGAGGGGCATCATTCCAATGACATCATTTAAGTATACGACACTTACTGTACTAGGCAGTCTATTGATTGCAGGAGCAGTAACCGGATGTTCCAACCCGGATGCAACACCTGCTGCACAAGACCAGACCGAAAATAAAGGTCCAAATACAGGTCAGACCGATAGCAGCACTACTGACCAAAAAAATGCAAGCGAACAATCTGATTTAGCGGATCTAAGACAGTATTCGTCTGATCCGAACAAATCAGATATGAACGCTGACTTTAACGTAGTAGGTACATTTGTCAGTCAAAATGAAGATAATTTGACGATCAAAGTAAGCGGTAATGAAGTTGTAATTCCGAAGAAAAGTTCATTTGAAAAAGGCGATTCGTTGCCAGATAATATGGATGGCAAAGATATCAGTGTGAAAATTGATAATCAAAGTCAATCCGCTGTTAGTGCGGAATTAGCTACAGCAGCTAACGATGCAGACAACACTACCAAAGATCCAATCGGAACGTATGTAAGTGAAGATACGAAGACCGTTATGATCAAAAAAGGTGAAAAAGAAGTATCTTATAACAAAGCGGCTGATTTCCAAGAAAATGTAGAAGCTGGCGCGGCGGATATGACAGGCAAAACCGTTCAATTAGAACTGGATGCAGATGGTAATGTTAAACGTGTTAGCTTGCAATATCAAGATACAAGTTCAGGTTAATTGATCTATTCATTTAACTGCTCTTGATTGCATCTATGTAGAAGATAAATGCTAATTAAAAAGCACCTCTTATCGGTGAAAACCTTCCCTAAGTCACTGGGAATGTTTTCGGATAAGAGGTGCTTTTGTTATACATATGGATCGGGATGATCTAACAGCTAGTACATAGCATTAGCCTGTTAGATCTACGCCTAACTTATGTGGTTAATGCCAATCTTATTTGTATACTTTAACGCGTTCTTCAACCGGTTGGAATGTTTTTTCGCCAGCAGGAGCCGCAGGTTTACCGAAAGGCATTTGTGCAACTAATTGCCATTGTGCTGGAATATTCCAAGTAGATTTTACTTCTTCATCAATTACTGGATTGTAATGTTGTAGTGTAGCGCCTAGACCTTCTGCTTCAAGAGCTGTCCAGATCACCAATTGCAACATACCGTTAGCATGATGTCCCCAAAGTGGGAAGTTGTCTTTGTATGCTTCAAATTGATTTTGAAGATTAGTGATAATATCTGTATCTTCGAAGAATAATACTGTACCGTATCCGTTTTTGAACATGCTCATTTTGTCAGCAGTTCCTTGGAATGCTTCTTCGTTATTTACAATACCACGCAATGTTTCTGTTGTGATATCCCATAATTTATCATGTTGCTCGCCTAGCAATACAACTACGCGTGCGCTTTGTGAGTTAAAAGAAGATGGCGTATATTTTACTGCTTCTTCAACGATTTCTTGAATTCGGTTATCTGCGATTGGAGATTCTTTGCTGATTACATAGATAGAACGTCTGTTTTCAAGTGCTTGGAAAAAGTCTAAAGCCATAATGTGGTTCCTCCTTGGAATATCTAAATGTTTGTTACTTACTTTTATAATGATACTACATATTTGTTATAAATCAAGAGAAAAAAGAAAATAATCTTAATGTTAAGATAAATAGGGATAACTTTTCGAAAAAAGTTATACACATGTGGATACAATTATTTATTCTATGAGTGTTCGCTGTAATAACATTTGTTTTGTGTACAACCATACACAATCGTATTACCAAAGTCTTCATAATATACTTTTTCTTCAAAAGAAGAAGGTTGTGTAGATTCGATTTTTTGCAATAAGTCTTTAGCGACAGGATAAATTGTACGATCTGTTGAATCGCCACCAATAGCAGGACCACTTGGCCCTTCATATGCGGTAAGTATCCATTGATGTCCATTGTCATCTTGAGCTTGAATAATATAATCGTAGGCTTGTTCAGCATTTTGTGATTGCAAAATAGGTGCACCAAACAAAGTAATTAAAGCTCCTCGAAATTGAGCAGTGCCTGTGCCATCGGGTAAAGAAGTAGACAGCATATGAGAAGTACCGATTAATAAATCGGTGTTTTTTAACTTTTTGTATGTATAAAGAGAAGTGAAATTTTTATTTTTGAGATAAAAAGGTGCTTCTTCTTCGTGAGATACTTTTTGAGGTTCAGTGTAACCGAACGTTGAGTCATTATCACTGTATGAATAAGATACAGATGATTGTTTATTAAGGTGCTGTGCATATAATCCTGCACTTACACCTGCTACAATCACAAGAAGAGCTATTAGAAATTTCATCAGATGAATATTCGTCCTTTCATATATATTATGGATACAACGCATAAAAAAGTAGCTACTTGATCAGATCAAAGTAGCTACTTTTTAATCTTTTACAACATCGAACATACATGCTATAGAATTATAGCGCTTTGACCAATATTTCAGCAAATTGTTCTAAAAATGCTTGGTCTTGTGCATCAAAGCGTTCTTTAAGCGGGCTATCGATATCAAGTACACCAATCAAAGTATCGCCTTTTACTAAAGGAACAACGATTTCGCTATTTGAAGCGGCATCGCAAGCGATATGTCCGGGAAATTCGTGTACATCTGCAATACGTAATGTGCGACGTTCAGAAGCAGATGTACCACATACACCTTTACCTAAAGGGATGCGAATACAAGCAGGTAATCCTTGAAAAGGCCCTAATACTAATTCTTTACCATCATACAGGTAGAATCCTGCCCAGTTGGTATCGTTCAAGCATTGTTTTAACAATGCAGATGCATTTGCCAAATTTGCTACACGATCTGGCTCATCCGCAATAAGACTTTGCAATTGACTCAAAGCGGTCTGATATTGTTCTTCACGTGTACCGCTATACGCTATATTTTCAAACATGAGTTTCACCTTTTTTCCGATAGATTACAACCATAAAGCCTATAGAACAGTATACAACTGGTGTATTTATTTGCAAATAGTAAAGTCGAAATTGTGCCTAATGACAACAATTAGGTAAATGATAAATAAATAACCCAGAAATTGTTTCCGCTTCTAGGGCGACGGGTAATTACAGCGTGAATCTATTAACCGGAAGGAGAGGAATTTATGCACGCTGAAGTACAGAATTTGTTTATTCGTATTCATCTACTTCACCATTCCAATGAAGAAAAATTAACAGTCAATGATATGCAACCGTTTCTGGAAGATCGGGGTTATCGTGTAGGCGAACGTGAGATCAAGCAAGAACTAGAATATCTGGTGCAGGAAAATATGCTGACCTCCAGTAGCGATGAATATATAATTACAGGTACAGGGATTCAAGAGTTAAAAGCGATTCGTAAACGGTTATCGTTATTGTGCGGAGAAGTCGTTCCAGGTTCTTCCAAGCAAAGTAGTAGCCGCAAATCGTATAAAGAACCTTCTGTAGTCATGTAATAAAGTCTAAATAAAATGATGATATTGAGAAGAGCGCTGATCTTCGCTACTAAAGCGAATACCAGCGCTCTTTTTAGTATATAGAGAAAAAGAAATTGACTTCTTTTTATTGTTAACCTAAATTATATGAATTGGTTAACGATTGGCAGGGGAAGATAATGACAACAAAAGAAATGGTATATGTGACTTTAGTTGCTGCACTCATTAGCGTATTAGCATTGTTTCTTCCTATCCTTGTTGGATTTATACCTATTCATACATTTATATGTACAGGACTAGTAGGAGCAATAGACTTTTTACCAGATGATTCTTATAGTTATATCTAAATAATAGATTTAATCTGATATGAATATCTTTAAACCTTTGATTGATTATGCAATTACATGTCTAGATCAAGTGGCTGTGATAGATATTTATCGAACTTTGTTCCAAACAGCACAATGTATTGCGTATAGCTTGGAAAAGTATAGTTTAAATCAGAAAAAGGTTACGATTTGTCTTCAAAACGAATCGAGTTTGTAGAGCATTATTTGACGATATACGTAGCAGACTATAATCTAAATAAAAGTAATTACACTCTCAGATAATCAAATAGGTCTTTATCTTGATTGGTTAAATACACTGGATCGGCAAAACACGATGTATTCGTAAAACGAATTAGTATTTATTGCATTTACCAGGAGTGCGAGTTGAAAAGAGCTAATACAAAACGTGATGGGGTAAGAATAAAAAAGAAGTTCATACGGCACTATGTAAGAAATGATAGATCTATAACTAGAAAACTCAAAGGCAGGTAACTAATGAAAACTGATAAGAAAATCCATGTTTGGCTTGGCATTTACCATGGTAGTGATGGAGAATGGGAGAAATATTTCGATGTTGAAAAGTACGGGAACGAATGTGGATTTTGCAAAGATACCCAAACGAAATGGTTTGATTGGGATAAGTTTTCGGTTTATAATGCGGGTGGTCCCACGTCTGTTGAAGAAGTTATAATTGAGGTGCCATATTCTGATCAGTTTGAAGATGAGCTTTTACGAGCATGTAGTGCTTTCAAGATTGCTCAAGCCAGTCATTGTTTCTCTATGATCGATTTTGATGGTTCAGTTACTGTCGGTTCCAAGTACAATGGATTGACGCTTGTTGGTATTTTTATTTTTTCTGTTTGATAATGCTTTATGGGGTACATTTTATCACGCTAACTCATTTGACCTTGTTCACGTAATACAATAATGTCAGCAGACTCCTTTATGGAAGGACGTATACGTAATCGCATCAGGTGGTATGAATCCATTTCCAGAAGAAGCCGTGTTGCAACGGAATCTAGAGAGTACTGATGTGATGATCATCGGAAAAACATATCCATACTAAAAAGGCTCTGTTAATTGTTAATGTTGATAATTAATAAAAGAAATAGGGAATTCATTAATGTGTAATTCCCGTAAAGATAATAAAAATTCTACTTAATTATTAAGCCCTTCTACTAAATTATCTTTGTTTGTATCCACGTATTTTATAAGGTAATCAAATAAGTTTCTATCACCATTATAAAGATAAAGTTTATCAGCTACTTCACTAATTTCTGATACCATATCATTATATTTAGAACTGTGAGTTTCCGAAAAAGTAGATATAGAGTATTTGATTTGATTATTTACATTATTTCTTAAATCCTGTGTCGATACATTGTTTTGTTCCAGTATTGATTTTATTGACTTTAGTATTTCGTAATCTTCTTTTGCCTGTATTCGTTGTAAAGTTTCTATCGTATCATTTAAGAATAATCCTGTTGAATTCTCTAAGAAACCCAAAATACCTTGCATATTCAGTTCTGTATCTAAGTTAATTATAAGTACTATATCTCTTATTACAATAGGCAACTTATAAAATGTATCCCTTTCAGTTAAATGATAATTCTCTTCATTATATAAGTTTAATGCAATCTCATTGATAATTTCTTCGCCTGAATTCTTAGTTAGAAGATTTAGTTGAATTAAATTCTTAATTATTTCACGGTATTCACTCATAACTAAACCTCCATTTCTAATTTCTATCAACTTTAATTAAGTGGTAGAACGAGATAGATACAAGCTATCATAGGTATCAATCATCTCAAATACAAAGGATGTTAATAGAAATTCTTTAATATTGTGTTTTGTGCTTTCATTACTTGGGAGTTGCTTTTGTTCGGCCGCTGGAAACAAGAACGCAGACGTGTTCGTAGCTGATTCCTCAATATTTAGATTTCCCACCACGCTTACGAGGTTTGCGTTCTGAAATGCCTCGCTTACCTTTTTCAGATTATAGGATATAGTTCTCCTCAACTTCAACGCTACCTTCAAAATTCTCAAAATCTATTTGTTTAAGTACGTTTAGCAGTTTATGTCTCCAATAAAAAGCGTAATTCAAGTAACTCTTACGATTTCAGCAGATTTTCGTAAGGAATAATCTTTGAACATACAATCAAAGAGTTTCTCGCATTTCATTAATTAGCTGACCACAGACAGAGGAATAAGGTTCAATGTAGTGTTTATCCAGTGAAACGCTCGCTCTTTTTGTGTATGTGTCAAATTACCAATATCTCTTAATAGATTATTAAATGCTTTGCTCAACCTTATCCCCTCCCAAATATTTGTTCTTATGTTAATTATATTAAGGTTTCTGATAGGATTCAAATATCAACATTTATCTTTAACAGAGCCTTTAAAAAAAGAAATTGACTTATTTTAATTGTTAACCTAAATTATATAAAGTGGTTAACAATTAATGGAGGTTAAAAAAATGACAACAAAAGAAATGGTATACGCGGCTTTATTTGCTGCACTTATTAGCGTATTAGCTTTGGTTCCACCGATTCCTTTAGGGTTTATTCCAGTGCCAATTACTGTACAGACTCTTGGAGTTATGATAGCTGGAGCATTTTTAGGTAAAAAGATTAGCGGTATTAGTTTAATCCTATTTCTTGTATTGGTTGCTATCGGACTACCTGTATTACCAGGCGGTCGTGCAGGACTATCTGTATTAGTAGGGCCTACGGGTGGCTATCTATTAAGCTGGCCGATTGCGGCTTTTTGTATCGGCTATGCAACAGAAAAGGTATGGGGAAGTCTAAAAGTATGGAAAATGATTGTGATTCATATCGTTTTTGGGGTGTTGTTAATCAATGTAATTGGTGCTCCTTTTATGGCGTTCATAACGAATACTTCTGTATGGGCAGGGCTTGTAGGAGGCGTAGCCTTTTTACCAGGAGATTGTATCAAAGCTGTAATTGCCGCTATCATTGTATGGCAATTAAAAGCAATTAGTCCTATCGAAGCAAGGGCGAATCGTTAAGGAAGTGAAATTATGCTTAGATTGAATCATGTTCATTTTTATTATAAAAAAGGTCGACCTGTTCTCGACGATATAAGTTTGACTATTCAGCAAGGTGAATTTGTAGCAATCGTGGGGGCAAATGGCTGTGGCAAGTCGACTATCGCCAAGTTAATTGATGGCTTGGTTGTACCAAAACAGGGAACTGTACATTGGAATGAATGGGATACGTCCAAGCCAGATGAACTAGCAGAGATCAGGCAACAGATCGGCTATATTTTTCAAAATCCAGAAGATCAATTTATCACCACAACTGTGATGGATGAAGTGTTATTTGGCTTAGAAAATATAGCGTTACCCCGCGCTGAGATGCAACCTCGTGTACAAGAAGCATTACAAGCAGTACAGATGGAATCTTATGTTGATGCACAACCTCATCAATTATCTGGAGGGCAAAAGCAACGGGTAGCGATAGCCGCGATATTAGCGATGCGTCCGCAGATGATTATTTTCGATGAAGCAACGTCAATGCTTGATCCGCAGGGGAGAGAGCAGATACTTGCGATTATGCATCAGCTCCATCAACAAGGAATTACGATTATTCATATTACACATCATATGGATGAAGTACTGACAGCACAGCGAGTATTGCTGATCGATCAAGGTCGATTGGTATTTGATGGAGCTCCTGCTTCTTTTTTTGACGAGATACCTGTAAATGATTATCAATTACAGCTTCCATTTGCTGTCCAGGTTCACCGTCAATTACAACTCACAACTCCTATGGCAACAGATTGGAAAGAGGCGATTCGTAGACAATGGTCTATCAACTCCAACACGTAAGTGTACGTTATCAGGAACAGGATGCGCTACGAGATACTCATTGTACGATTGAAGCGGGCAAATGGATTTCAGTGATTGGACAGACAGGCGCAGGCAAGTCCACACTGGTGCAAGTATTGAAAGGATTAATTCCTGTTATTCAAGGAGAATATCTGATAGATTATCAAGCGGTATCAAGAGATGCCAGAGGACGATTACAAGTCCGACCAGAGATTGGTTATGTGTTTCAATATCCGGAGCATCAATTATTTGAGATTACTGTAGCTAGAGAATTAGCTTTTGCACCAAGACAGCAAGGATGGTCGACTTCGCATATTCAGCAAAAGATCGCAGAGATTTTGCCTCAAATCGGTCTGTCTGAAGATGTTCTAGAGCTAGCTCCTTTTCAATTAAGTGGCGGGCAAAAAAGACGTGTAGCGCTTGCTTCGATTTTGATGATGGATCCGCAAGTGCTGATTGTCGATGAACCTACCGCAGGTCTTGATCCGATAGGTCGAGCAACGTTGTTACAGTATTTGCACCAATGGCAACAGCAAAATAATCGTACACTTATTCTGGTATCGCATCATCTGGACGATGTGGCTCAATATTCAGATGAGATTATATTGATGCATCAAGGTGTATTGATAGGTCAGTATGATCCGGTTACTTTGTTGATTGAACAGTCGCATCTATTAGAACAACATGGACTGATATTGCCAGAATCGATTCAGTTACTTCAGTTAATCGAACAATGTTATGGACAGAAGATTGAGGTAGATAGTTGTCGGGAAGAAGATATTTTCGCCCGCATCTTACCGATCTGGCATCGAAAGGAACAGAGTTATGACTAATCAGGTGCTTATCGGTCAATATATAGAGACGCATTCGGTATTTCATCGCTTAGATC
The DNA here is from genome assembly GCF_028606985.1 of Paenibacillus kyungheensis. Lineage (NCBI taxonomy): Bacteria > Bacillati > Bacillota > Bacilli > Caryophanales > Paenibacillaceae > Paenibacillus > Paenibacillus kyungheensis. The sequence goes on from NZ_CP117416.1 coordinate 618,236, forward strand.
CACGAATCAAATTAATCAGTTTGTTGATACTGATGCTGAGTTTTATCAGTCTGCATACAGGGATTAGCTATCTGATTGCCAGTGTATTTGTTATCGGATTAGTATATTTAACTCGTATTCCGGTTGTGGTGTTTTGGCGTGGATTGAAGCCGTTATGGATCATTTTATTATTTACGTTTGCATATCATCTGTTATTCACACAAGGGCATATCATCTGGTCATGGGGATGGCTTGAGATTACGACAGAAGGGTTACAGAATGGAGGACGGTTTGTATGGCGAATAGTCTTACTGATCTTACTTGCGGCTATATTGACGCTGACTACCCAACCTTTAACATTGGCATATGGTCTACAAAAATTAATGTCGCCACTGTCTAAGCTAAACGTACCTGTGGAACAATTTTCGCTTATGATTGTGATTGCTATTCGATTTATTCCGACTATTCTAGAAGAATTGGAACGTATTTTGCTAGCTCAAAAAGCAAGAGGATACGATATAACAACACTGCGATTCCCACAACGCATACTAGCGTATATCCCTATTCTAGTTCCGCTTCTATTTACTATTGTTCAACGTGCTGAACATCTAAGCGATGCAATCGATGCACGTGCTTATGGGAATGGTAAAGGAAGAACATCGTATCGACAACTTCACTTGCAATCTATTGATTACATAGTGATCGGTATCGCCATCGTATTTGCGGTAAGTCTGTTATTATTAAATATAATGAATAGATAGACGCATACTGTAAAGGATGGTTATCATGAACTGGAAAACAAGAATCACAGAGTTATTGCAAATCGAATATCCGATTATCGAAGGAGGACTGGCGTATCTAGGTTATTCTGATCTAGCTGCTGCGGTCTGTAATGCAGGAGGACTCGGGCAGATCACAGCGATGAGCCTGCCAGATGCCGAAGCGTTACGCGAAGATATTCGTCGTCTGCGTACCTTAACGGATAAGCCGTTTGGTGTGAATTTTGCGATAGGACAATATGGATTCGGCTATGAAGATCGAGTGCAGGTCGCTATTAATGAACAAGTACCGGTAGTGACCATTACAGGGGGTAACCCGGCACCGGTGCTTGACATGTTACGACCAACAGACATCAAAACATTAGTGCTAGTCTCTTCACCTAGACAAGCTCAAAAAGCCGAGCAACTGGGCGCTGACGCTGTCATTGTCGTTGGACAAGAAGGAGGCGGACATCTAGGTATTGATGATGTCGGCACTATGGTACTGGTGCCTCAAGTGGTTGATGCTGTGAAGATTCCGGTGGTTGCTTCAGGAGGAATCGGAGACGGACGTGGATGGATGGCAGCTCATGCGCTGGGCGCAGAAGGTATTGAAATGGGTACACGCTTTATCGCTACAGTCGAATGTATCCATGCTTCACCTTCATACAAAAAAGCACTGGTCGATAGCGCCGCATCCGATACCGTTATTATCAAACGCTCTATCAAAGCACCAGCCAGAGTATTACGAACTGACTATACCAATCAAATTCTACAGGTTGAACAAGTCACACCAACCTACGAAGCGTTAAAATCCTATATCAGCGGAGAAGCCAACAAACGCTGGATCTACGACGACCAACCTGAACAAGGATTCGCATGGGCAGGACAAGTCATCGGTCTCATCAAAGATATCCCAACCGTCTCTGAACTCATCCAACGAATGACCCAAGAAGCCCAAGATATCCGCCAAAAGTGGTCAACATAATCATTTGAAATCTGATGATATATGTATCTCTAATTGTATAGAAAACTAACACAATCTTTAAAGGCATTATATTTAAATCTTTTTACAGTACCCACCGCCCCAAAGGTCTATGTTTTTCTTGAAATGCCACCACCCACGATGTGAAGCGGAGGGGAATTATCGTTCTGAAAGAGCGAAGCGCTCGCCTTTGTAAGCTAATCCCTACCGCAAAGCGGTTATTCAAGGGATCAGCTTACAACAGCGACGACAAGAACGATAATTCCACATAGCGCCACCCCACCCTCCCCCATTTCCAAAAACAAAACCCAAAAAAGGATCATTTCGCATTCTCTCCTAAAACAAGATGGAGAAAATAGGGAATGATCCTTTTTGCAATTCGTACGCTCACGTACAAGCTACTTATTTACGCATAGCAGGAGACAAACGTTCTGCTTCCATACCTAATTTTTTAAGTAAGAAAATCATTTGTTCTTTCTCTTGGAAATTCAGACCACTTAGCGCATAGTTCAGACGTTCTTCGTATTTTGGATAAATATCATCCATCACAGCGCGTCCTACATCAGTCAATTCAGCATAGATTACGCGACGATCGGTAGGGCAAGGATGGCGACGTAACAAGCCGCTGTGTTCTAACTTGTCGATCACATAAGTAACATTACCACTTTGTAGTAATAATTTAGCACCAATTTGTTGAATCGGTTGGGCGCTTTTAAAATAAAGAACTTCCATTACAGCAAAAGCAGTAGAGTTGAAGCCTTCAATTTTGCTTCCTGCTACAGCATGTTCACTCAAACTTTTAAAAGCTTTAGCAAAAACGCGGTAAAGATGCATCGATTGTTCAGTATCATTCATGGACATATTAATCATGATAAATTCACCCTTTCTAGGCATTTTAATGTGGAATATATTCATCAAATGAATTAATGGATTGGATATAAATCTATTTTACGTGTAATTTTTTTGAAAAAACATGCGATTTGTCACAATGGTAGACTTTTTAAATATTAAATTTAAATATTAAATTCCAATCAAACGAACAATGATGGTATAAATTGTGGATAACGATTTTTGAAACATTGATTTTACATAAAAAGTGATTTTTTTATGAATTGTTTTCTGTGTGTTAACTGTGTATAAGTGGATAAATACTGTTGATAACTATGTGTATAAATAAAGAAAAAGGTTATTTACGGACAATATATGCAAAATCAGAATAGAATATATAGCAAAAGTGCTCTAAATCAGTAGTTTTCCACAATCTATCCCCTATTTTATCTGCATAATTATATTTTTCGATGTATAGTGTGGAATTATTTTACTGAAATCTATCCTCAATCTGTTCACAACCTGTTGATAACTTGTGTGTAAAACCTTAATATCTGGTACTAATTTGTGTATAAGCTGTTTATAATCAAAAAAATGAATTTACACAAAAAGAGATCAATTATCTACTGATTTTGACTCTTATTGATTACAGTATAAAGATCAGTTATAACGCAGACATCAATTTTGATCAGATGTAATTCATCATACCGAATAAAACAATAGAGGAATGATAATAAATGGGAAATCATACAGCTACGCCGAGAAAACAACCTTTCGAATCTTCGTTAACAGAGATTTTGTCTAGTTTTTGGGATCATAATGGTCGTGTGATGATGACGGTGCATCGAGGAAATTGGAAGCAAGCGCCCGAAAATTCATTAGCAGCGATTCAATATTCAATCGTAGCTGGAGCAGATATGATAGAGATCGATGTTCAACAGACATCAGATGGTGTCTTAATTTTGATGCATGATGAGACTGTAGATCGAATGACCAATGGAACAGGTGCTATTCGTGAAATGACTTTTCGACAGTTACGCGAATTACGCTTACGTCGGTATCAAGGTGGAGCCAATCAACCTTTAACCAATTACAGTATTCCTACATTAGAAGAAATTTTAATTTTAACCAAAAATAAAGTAATGATTAATTTGGATAAATGTTGGGATTATCGGGAACAAGTATATGAAGTGTTACAACGCACAGGTACTGTATCGCAAGCATTATTCAAAAGCACAGCCAGTCCAGAAGAAGTACACGCATTTCTAAACAATAAATTAGAACAGCCATTGTATATGCAGATTCTTGATGATTCTAACCCTGAGATGGTTAATGAGATTGATTATATTTGTGCTATGGTACATCCGCAAGCGTTTGAGATTTGTTTTGAATATGAAGAGTATGAGCGTATCTCTATAGAAGTACTAGAACGAATCAAGCAAAATGGTTGCCGAATTTGGACGAATACGATGTGGGATTCGATCTGTGGCGGGCATTCCGATATTATTTCGAGAGTAGACGTATCCGAAGGATGGGGTTGGCATATTGAGCGCGGTGTGAATATGATTCAGACGGATGATCCCGAAGGATTGTATGCTTATCTGAATGAATAGATAGCTATCATAATATCAAAAAGAAGCTTTCCCTGATGATAGGAAAAGCTTCTTTTTGTGTATCCACAAATGCAGTATATAATGATTATACAAAGCTAGCTTGAAGCGCTGCACTTTTGCCTGCGTTATAACCTGTTGTAAAAGCAGCGGTAATATTATATCCACCGGTATAGCCATGGATATCTAGCACTTCACCGCAAAAATATAGCCCATTCATCAGTTTGGATTCCATCGTTTTGGGATCAACTTCTTTTAGATTGACACCGCCACCTGTTACAAAAGCTTCTTTGATCGATAGTGTACCATGCATAGCGATTGGAAATGCTTTGATTAATTTAGCCATCTCCAACCATAATTGACGAGGAATATTATAGAACGTAATATCGTCAGCTAATCCTGATTTGCTCAAAATAATAGGAATCATCCGCTCGGGTAGATAGCCTTTGAGCACATTTTTGATCGCTTTTTTGGAATCGGTCTCTGCTAAAGCCAATGTTTCTTGATATACTTCATCTACCGATTTAGCAGGAAATAAATCCAGTGTCACCATAATCGAAGTTACCGGGAATTTTTTGAGTGCTTTGACCACATATTGACTACATCTTAGAGCGGTAGGGCCAGATATCCCGAAATGGGTAAATATCATATCCCCATCATGATAGATCAGCTTTTTGCCCTTCGGATTCCAGACGGTTAAGCCGATATCACGTAAAGATAATCCTTGTAATTCTTTGCTCTGAATAAAAGGTTCTGGTGAAGTCATCGGAACTTCAGTAGGATAGAGGTCAGTAATCGTATGACCTGCTTGTTCTGCCCAGGCATAACCATCGCCTTCAGAACCGGTCTGAGGTACAGACTTACCGCCGACTGCAATAATAACTGCTTTACTTTTAAATACTTCACCAGAACGAAGCCGTACGCCAACCACTTGCCCTTGATCATAGAGAACTTCATCAACAGGGCTATTGGTGCGAATATCGACTCCTTGCGAACGAACTTTGTTGACCAGAGCATCAACAACAGTTTTGGCTTTGTCAGATACGGGAAACATTCTGCCGTTATCTTCTTCTTTAAGTTGAATACCCATATTTTCAAAAAAGCTCATAATATCACGGTTGCTAAAATTAGCGAGAGCACTGTATAAAAAACGTCCGTTACCCGGAATGTATTTGATCAAGTCGTCGATTTCTTTAGCGTTAGTGACATTACAACGTCCACCACCAGAAATACCGAGTTTGCGTCCTAATTTATTTCCTTTATCAACCAGTAATACCCGAGCACCATCTTCACTTGCTGCGACGCTTGCCATCAACCCGGCTGAACCGCCACCAATAACTATAATATCGTATATCAACATATATCTTTCCTTTGTATTAAAAATAGGAATCGACCCTTTGAATCTAAAAGAATCGTTCTTTTTCAATATACCACTAATGGGTGTAGGAAAGGGGCACAATTCATAAATAGTATTCAAAAATAATTAACGTAGCACTATTGTTTATAATAGTAGACATCAAGGGTATTGAGTATAGGATTTCAAAATCTTAGAGTAAGGTACTATATATTGTAATATGGTATCTGATATACTTTAATCGAAATAGGACAGTTGTAGAGGAGGGACACGTCATTATCATTGTCGTCAAGGAAATTCTGCTGCAAATGTTGGCTGTAGGATCTGCTGTTTTTTTCTTTTTGGGAGTAATTGAACGCAGTGGTTACGATTCCTTGCATAATGGGCGATTAGCATGGCGTGGGTATTCTCCTGTTGTCGTGTTTTCTTTCGCCATCAGTATAATGATTTGTTGGTTTTTCTCAATATATAGTGCATCTCCGTACGCTCTTCATATGGGCGTTGTTTCATTGATTGTAGGAGTGATGTATATAGGGCCTCTTCGAGGGATGGTATTGCTAGGTCTGGGTATTATTATGTACTTTTTGTTTAACGATCGTTGGAGTTGGACAGGATTACTGATTGATACCGGATTATTATTGTTTCCATTTATCTGTATTCTTTCTTTACGTTTTCGTACAGCTACTTTAAAAGTAAAACGCTTATTTGTCGCCATATTGATTTTGTTAAGCGCTGTATTATCTATGATAATTTCAACATTGAGTGAAAATACATTACCGATGAACACGCAACTGTGGATTATTGTTGTAATGATTGTTGTAGCAGCATTGGGTGCAGGCGATTATTGCGTGCAAGCGATTGAACGTATTATAGAGAAGAAGCAATTGAACCGACAAATGCTTCGTTTATCGAATAAATTTATTACTGAAGCTGAAAAGTTACGTCAGATTATGAATGTAGCCCCTTTAATTATTACATCTTTAGATGAAGATGGACGAATCACAGCTATTAATGCGAGTGCTCTGCAATTGATAAAACGTTCAATTCCTGATCTTACATTAGAGTCTGCGATTGGCTTACATCTTACAGATTTAAAAAAAGAAGATATTACACCAGGTCTGTACGAGATCATTATACTAATCAAGGCAGCACAATCCGGACAAGAAACGATTAACAAATTACTTCGTCTAGGGTATGGTTCATTTTATGTCAATATTGTACCGCTATTTACGCCTTCAGAAGAGTTATCCGGTGTGGTGATATTGAGTCAGGATACAACAGAGATTGAGCAATTACGCAATGAACTGAATCATGTAGAGCAATTGAGTCTAGTCGGCAAAATGGCGGCTAGTATCACACATGAAATTCGCAATCCTATGGCGGTCGTTCGAGGCTTTTTACAGTTGATGCAAGAAAAGAGCCCGCCTTCTCTAGATCATTATTATGTGATTGTGATGGATGAACTGGATCGGGCGAATAGCATTATTAACGATTTTTTATCATTAGCCCAGAATCGTGTAGTAGAGAAGCAACGGATTCATTTACATTCTATTATAGAAGAATTGCTTCCGTTATTATGGGCAGATGCGAATCTACGCGGACAAAGTATTGTATTCGTACAGGGTGCTAATATTCCTGAATTGAATTTGAATTCAAAAGAAATCAAGCAACTGATTTTGAATTTAGCACGTAATGGGATGGAAGCGATGGAGGATAAAGGTGAGTTAACGATAGAGACTCACAGTAACGGCAATGAAGTCACGATGAGTATTCAAGACACAGGGCCAGGTATTTCTCCAGACAAGCTAGAAAAGCTATTTGAGCCTTTTTATACTACCAAATCAAAAGGGACTGGTCTGGGATTATCGCTGTGCTTGAGTATTGTCGAACGTCATCATGGACGGATTCAGGTGGAATCGCAACAAGGAATCAAAACAACCTTTATCGTTACATTTGATTCTGCATACGATCAGATCGATTAAAGCCTACTTAAAACTTTCTTTACAGTATTGTCTTAACAAGTATTCGATTCTGTCTCTTGCTTTCATCACACATGACTGTATAATATAACTTAACGCTTATTAAAAGTAAGGAGTGAATAACAATGTCAATGTCTTTTGATCAATATATGAGAGATATGGTTCAACCGATGCGGGATGAACTTACTACACTAGGTATTACGGAGCTTCGTACTCCAGAAGAAGTAGAAGCACATCTTCCTGATCAAAAAGGAACAACACTGGTTGTCGTGAACTCAGTATGCGGATGCGCAGCAGGTCAATGTCGTCCAGGCGTTGCTCAAGCCCTACAAAATGAATTGAAACCGGATCATTTGTATACGGTATTTGCAGGACAAGATAAAGAAGCAACAGCCAAAGCACGCGAATATTTCGCACCGTTCCCACCGTCTTCGCCTTCGATTGCTTTGATGAAAGATGGAGAATTAGTCCACTTTATCGAGCGTCACCAGATTGAAAACAACTCGGCAGAAGATATTGCTTATGCATTGAATGATGCATTTGAAAAATATTGCCTGTAATCTAACCGCATGGTTTATATAAACATCATCAAATGTCCTGCTTTTTTCGGCAAAGCTGAAAATTGCGGGACGTTTGTTTTTTTTCGCTGATATGAATAGAATGGAATGGGTAAACATGTAGTACAGAATAAATAAAGGAGTGGAAATGAAGATGAGTATACAACAGCAAATTATTGATGATTTACGCGTTCAACCAACGATTGAACCCGATGCAGAGATTCGCAAGCGTGTTGATTTTCTCAAATCCTATATTCAAAAATCAGGTACACAAGGTCTACTGATTGCGATTAGTGGTGGAATTGACAGTGCTGTTGCGGCGGGTCTGTGCAAACAAGCGACTGATGAATTGAGCGAGTCTACAGGTAAAAAATACATGACACTTGGTGTATATCAACCTTATGGACAACAATCAGATATCGCTGATAGTTATGCAGTTGCTGAAGCATTCAAGCTTGAGCATACTGTCGAAACTGATGTACAAAGTGGTGTAGATGCGATTACAGATCTAGTGAATAAAGTATTGCCTAGTATCGATATCCAAGATCCAATCACTCCACAAGCTAAAGGAAATATCAAAGCAAGAACACGTATGGTCACTCAATATGCACTGGCAAATGAATTGAATTTGTTAGTAGTAGGAACCGATCATGCTTCTGAAGCAATCACAGGCTTTTTCACTAAATATGGTGATGGCGCTGTAGATATTACGCCGCTAAGTACACTAAACAAACGTCAAGTTCGTCAGTTAGCTACACATATGGCTGTTCCACAATCTATTCTGGATAAAGCTCCTTCTGCTGGATTATGGGAAGATCAGACAGATGAAGACGAATTAGGTATTACGTATAACGATAACAGCGACTATCTAGAAGGCAAAACAATAGATCCAGTAGCAGCAGAGCGTCTTGAAAGTTATTACAAACGCACTGCACACAAACGTGATCCGATTCCAGGTATCTAAATCACTATTGGTACACTATCAAGTCCGAACATAATTACGAATTTTTTTATACACACGAAAACAGCGTTCTTTTAACCGTAGCAAAAGGTTGAAAGAGCGCTGTTTATATTTTGATTTATTATAGAAAATACAGATGTTTCATATAGATTAATCCAAACGACTACCGATCACGCTACGAATAAATGTACTGCTTGCTTCGATGGCTTGATCCAGTTGAGGAGAAGAATCAACAAAAGGATGAACCGTATTAAACATATGGTTGCCACCTTCAATAGCAACATAATTAATCGAAGGATTGGCATTCAACAAAGCTTGTGATCCTTCAAGAAGATGCGGATGATCTTCTGTGCCTTGCACGAGCATAATCGGCAAAGCCGCTTCAGTGATACGATGAAGTAGATCGTATTGTTCACGATGTTGCTCGATATCATCAATAATGCTACGATCCAGTGGCATCTGCTGACCTGTGCGTGCATTGGTAATATAGCTTCTGCCGGTCGTCACCATTTCTTTTTTCTGTTCAGTAGTGAACAGGCTAGGTAGATCACTGATCCCATTCCATGATAATACACCTGCAATCTGATCTGGATGATCCAGTGCATGAATAAGGCTGGTTCCACCTCCACGACTATGTCCTAGCACAAATAGTGGCAATTCTTGATATTCAGGTTGTTCTTTTATATAATTCGTCACGTTCGATAAATCTTCCAGTTCAAAACCATACGTATTATGAGCAAATAATTCAAGCTCGGTAAATTCTTCTGGCTGTTCGCCAATACCATTATGTGAAAAGTTAAATGTAATCACATCGCCGATACTGCTTAATTGCTGAGCAACATAAGGGAACATCCCCCAATCTTTGAATCCTTTATACCCATGAGCGATAATTATCACTGCTCGTACTTCATGTTTAGCAGGGTAGCGAGTACAACGAATGACTGCCCCGTCTGCTCCGGGGATTGTAAATGAATTAGACATCATCATTACCTCCTTCTAAATACTACTTACCCAAAGTGCTTGATACTCAAAGCGCGACCTCTATAGATTAAAAATGATTGGTATTCGCAAAATATCTTACAGTAGTGCTTGGCAGTCAAAGTGTGAGCAATGGTACAATAGAAGTATGCGAAATTAGAATGTGCAGGAGGTACGTATTTTGATTTATGGTATAGGACACGATGTTCTTGAAATCAAACGGGTGACTACGATTATGAGTGGCTCACACGGGCAAAGATTTATCGATCGTATTCTCACACCGGCTGAACGTGAGATTGCTCAGACCAAAGGAGCCAAATTATATGAATTTGTAGCTGGTCGGTTTGCTCTTAAAGAAGCTATTTCTAAAGCATTCGGCTGTGGAATTGGCGCAATATTGAGTTTTATTGATATCGAGATTGTACCGGATGCTTCAGGCAAGCCTACTGTAACCTTATCAGCTCAAGCATGGGAGCGATTAGGATTGCAATATCAAGCTGAATATTACCAGATGCATGTAAGTATTTCTCATCAGACAGAACTTGCTTCTGCATTTGCGGTGATTGAAAAAATAGAATTTATACATTAAATAACATATTGCATCAGATGAACAACACGATTCTACATCATATCCGGTCGAAAAGATATTCGATCACTGAAGGAGAGTATTATGTCTAATCTAGCATTACAGCAAGAAGCCAAAATTTATTTTAGTCGTGAATTGTTAGTATGGTATGACGAGCATAGGCGTGATTTACCATGGAGACGAAGCCGTAACCCTTACCATATCTGGATATCTGAAATTATGTTACAACAGACGCGTGTCGATACAGTTATTCCTTATTTTACTCGCTTTGTTGAAAAATTCCCGACAGTAGAAGCATTAGCAACTGCACCGGAAGAAGAAGTGCTCAAAAGCTGGGAAGGACTCGGTTATTACTCGCGTGCACGCAATCTACAAGCAGCAGCGCAACAAGTAGTAGAGCGTCATGAAGGCATTGTACCGAATACACCGGAAGAAATATCTGCACTCAAAGGAATAGGGCCTTACACAGCAGGTGCAGTACTTAGTATTGCTTACGGTGTACCTGTTCCAGCAGTCGATGGAAATGTAATGCGTGTATTATCGAGATATTTCTGCTTGGAAGATGATATTGCCAAAGGACCAACCAGAGTCAAAATGGAAGTGTTAGCCAAAGAGTTAATTCCACGTGGACGTGCTTCTGATTTCAATCAGGCATTAATGGAATTAGGTGCTATGGTATGTACGCCCAAATCACCTGGCTGTCTAACCTGTCCGGTTATGAAGCATTGCGAAGGTCGAATGAATGGGATGGAACTTATTTTGCCGATCAAAACCAAATCCAAGCCACCACGTCCTGAACATCGTTTGCTTGCTCTGATCGAAGGTACAGGCGAACGTGCAGGTCAGGTATTGATTCGCCAGCGCCCGGCTACCGGATTACTTGCACGGATGTGGGAATTGCCTCATATTCTTGCTGACGATTCCAAAAAAGCAGGTGCAGGTGCAGATCTGCCAGATGCAGAAGCGATGAAGCGTTTGACTAATGGTATTCATAATGAAGGCGTAGATATTCAGCCGTTAGAACCATGGATTACCGAAGAACATACATTTAGCCATATCCATTGGACGATGCGTGTATTCCGCTGTCATGAAGCTGGAGTGCAGGCTACAGGGCAATATTCACAAGATACAGAGAATGATACAAGTTCTATGACACAGCCGTTAGAAGCGTCTCAAGGAGCTTTGAAAGATATCGATCCATTGGAATACGAACAAGCGACATTAGAACTCAAATTATCAGGTTCTACACCGGGTAGCTTACAGAAGATCAAAGAACAACTTCAACTGGATGATACATTGATTGTAGAGCATCAAGATGCGGTTGCTGAGCATCCTGAAGTGTATCAAGCGGTTCCAAGTACTTTAGTCGGTGAAGCTTTTGCTTATGACTATCGCTGGATTAGCGCAGAAGATATGAAAAATTACGCTTTTCCTAATCTATTCCTCAAAATTCTGCAACAGCATTTTGCCAAGTAAAAAAAGGAGCGGTATAGCCATGATATCGTTAGAGGAAAGTGAACAATCGTTAACCGAACAAGAATGGCAGACTTTTGCTCAAAAGATAGAATATCCGTTACCCGAGTCATTCAAAGACTTTTATCTACAACATAATGGTGGTTATTTAGAAACGTTATTTATAGATGGAGAAGAATATGCTCCGTTGATTCATGGATTTATGCCGATTACACATGGTTCACTAACGATTGAGCAATCGATGATCGATATGCAGTATGCGTGGGATATTTTGCAAGAAGTCTGTATTCCATTTGCTTCGGATCCTGGAGGGAATAGCTTTCTATTACGCATTGAACCTCAACATTACGGAGAAGTTGTGGTCTGGTTAGAAGAAGATAAGTCGATTATTGCTTTTCGAGATTCTTTTACCGAGTTGCTAGAAGATCTGCCTTATTATTAAGCTTGATGATTAGGAATTGAGTAGACTATCCATATAACAACAAAAGATAGCGTACAATAGGAGTGGCTATATGTACGCTATTTTTGTTGTGAATAGAATAGCAATAAATTGAAAGTTTTATCATGATTGATCTTTTATAGTAAAAAGACATCTCTCTATCAAAGAGTAAAAAGTAGAAAAAGAAATACATAGTGCTCAGAGAGATAAGTGATATTTTGGAGAAGATGGAGGCGCAAGATTATGAATCCCAAAGAGTTAGGTGCTTTACTGTTATTGGGTGCACTATGGGGAGCATCCTTTTTATTTATTCGTGTAGCGGCTCCTGTATTAGGACCGATCTGGCTTATTGATCTACGGGTATTGATTGCAGGGATCGTATTGCTGATCTATGCACTAATAGTACGCAAACTTCCTCATTTCAAAAGCCAATGGAAATCATATCTGATGTTAGGCTTACTGAATGCATTGATTCCATTTGTCTTGATCGCGTATTCAGCGATTCATCTCAATGCGTCATTAACAGCGATCTTGAATGCCACTACACCTCTATTTACAGCAATTGTTGCTCGCTTTTGGCTCGGTGAATTGTTATCAGTTCGCAAAGTAATCGGTATTCTAGTCGGGCTTACAGGTGTATGTATTCTGATGGGTTGGAGTTCAGTTCCATTCACTGTAGAAGTCTGGTTATCTATTGGAGCTTCGTTAATGGCGGCTTTATTTTATGGTATTGGTGGAGTCTATACCAAGCGTACTTTTACCGGTACACCTCCGCTTGCTTTATCAATTGGACAGCAATTGAGTGCAGGGCTTATTTTGATTCCGTTTAGCGTAGTTAGTGTACCGACAGCGCCTATTTCTTTGACCGTGATACTAGCGGTATTGGGATTGGCGGTATTATCAACTTCGATAGGATATTTATTATACTTTTATCTAGTAGAACGTGTAGGCCCGACCAAAACGGTGAGTGTGACGTTCTTAGTGCCATTATTCGGTATTTTATGGGGCGTATTGTTATTAAATGAACAGATAACAGTAGGAACGATTATAGGATTGCTGGTGATTTTGGCAGGTATTATTTTAATGAACGGTATTCAAAAGCAGAAGAAAATCATATAAATCAAAAAAGACCTCATTGATTAATACTAATCAAGAGGTCTTTTTTTGAAATGCTTATATTGTCAAAAGATAAATTCTTATTTTGCAGCAGCGTAACGTTTGTTAACTGCATCCCAGTTGATTACATTCCAGAAAGCTGCAATGTAGTCAGGGCGTTTGTTTTGATATTTAAGGTAGTATGCATGTTCCCATACATCAATACCAAGCAATGGAGTAGCACCTTCCATAACCGGGCTATCTTGGTTAGGAGTACTTGTTACTGCCAATTTGCCATCTTTAACAACTAGCCAAGCCCAACCGCTACCAAAACGAGTAGTTGCTGCTTTAGCGAAGTCTTCTTTGAATTTCTCAAAGCCACCTAGTTCGCTATCGATTGCTGCTGCGATATCACCAGTAGGTGCGCCGCCAGCGTCAGGTCCGATAATTTCCCAGAAAAGACTGTGGTTGTAGTGTCCGCCACCGTGGTTACGAACTGCTGTACGAATACCTTCAGGTACGCTGTCCAGGTTGCTGATCAATTCTTCCAAGCTTTTGCCTTGCAATTCAGGAGCACTTTCCAAAGCGGTATTCAGACTAGTTACATATGTGTTGTGATGACGGTCATGGTGAATCATCATCGTTTGTTCGTCGATGTGTGGTTCCAGAGCGTTGTTAGGGTACGGTAATGCTGGTAATTCGAATGCCATTGTAAAATACCTCCCAGAATTTAGAATTCAGAAACGAAAAATAGCAGATAGAATAAGAAAAAATAATTCAACTTACTGATCACTGCTAAAAACCGTTCCCTATGTAAATAAACATATTACACTCTTTATTAAACCGTATATTTTTGATTAAATCAACTTTTATGTTTAGAAAGTTGATGTGGCGCGGGTTGAGAGCGATTTATTTTATTTTGCTAACCTACAATCATGATCTATAAAAGAGTCGAAAATACACGAAATATGACAAAAAGTATAGTTAGGTTGCTTAGGTAGTGGTATACTAGATCTTGTGCTGCATATAACTTGAATTTGAGAGATAATAATTTGTATGAATATTTATAAGCGTTTATCTATAAATATGTTTGTACATCCTTTGATTACCAAATTATGTTTAAGTTGGAATCGATAGGCGAAATACAGAGTAATTAAGCGCTTTCAAAAGAAAAATGGTGTAATCTGGCGAAAAATGTGGTTTAATTATCGGTGAGGTTATATTCTGCACATTTTTGCAGTTTTTTGTTGTCTTTTGGTCTATTTGCATTATTAGGATTTTATACAATCCTTTACTGTTGGACGCATCGCTTCTATAAGCGAGTGTGCTTCTTTTTGTTTTTTTATAAGGGTGTACTTAATCAAGCTGATGAAAAGGGAGTTTGGAGTATGAATGTTCGTTCCTTTAAATTAAGTGATTTGAGTCTCGTTACAGAACTTTTGAAGGTAGCTTTATCTGAAGAATGTTACGAGAACACGATGGGACCATTCGCCACACAATTATCATGGGATTCCGAGCTAATCGTAGTAGCGGAACAAGGCGAAGAAATTGTAGGTCTGTTAATCGGTACAATCGATCGGAATTTTGGTTGTTATTACCGCATCGCTGTACATCCTGATGTTAGACGCAGAGGTGTAGGTACAGCACTTGTCAAA
The DNA here is from genome assembly GCF_028606985.1 of Paenibacillus kyungheensis. Lineage (NCBI taxonomy): Bacteria > Bacillati > Bacillota > Bacilli > Caryophanales > Paenibacillaceae > Paenibacillus > Paenibacillus kyungheensis. The sequence goes on from NZ_CP117416.1 coordinate 633,473, forward strand.
GCTATGGAACAACGTTTTGAGCAACGCAATGTCAGTGGAATTATGGTCGCTGGCGATGAGCACAACAATGCTGTATTACCACTTTACGAAGCAATGGGATATGGAGAAAATAAAGTCCTGAAGACTTTTGACAAACTCAGTATCGTTGCTGTTCATGCGTAAAGCTTAGAGAGAAAAATTTTATGTAATATCCACATATGAGCACATCTTGCCCTCCGAAACACGGATGGGAATAAAGATGTGCTTTTCTATATTTAGGGAAAATGTAAGGTATAATAAACATAGAACAAGATAAGATTTTAAATGAGGTGTATTATGTATTGGCGGGAATGGCTCAAGACGATGGTCTGGGCATTAATCATACTCGGAGTGTTAAATATGTGGGTATTCAATATTTCAACAGTCAAAGGACAATCGATGCAACCTACACTTGTTCAGCAAGAACGGTTGTTTATCAATAAATTTATTTATAAATTTCATCCACCTGCGCGTGGAGATGTGATTATTTTGCATGATCCGGTACTCAGTGAACAGCCTACATCGAAATTATTAGTGAAACGAGTAATAGCGATCGGTGGAGATCGTATTGAGATACGTAATCATGAAGTCTATATCAATCAGATCAAGCAACAGGAGCCTTATATTGATACAGTCATAGGCGATGTAGATCTGGCACCTATTATTGTGCCTGAAGGGCAATATTATGTCATGGGTGATAATCGTCATCAAGGAATGAGCAAAGACAGTCGTATTTTTGGTACGATATCATTGAAGCAAATTGTCGGGCGTGCAGATTTTATTATATGGCCGTTATCCAAAACGGCATTGTTATAGAGAGTACTAGAGGAGGTGACAGTGTATGACGCAGCAAGAAGTATTACAACAATCAACAACTAGATGGGAACAGCTCAAGCTTGAAATCAAGCAGGCTGCGCCATCGCTGGGCATAGATGATGTAGGCTTTACGACAGCCGATCCTTTTTTGTATCTAAAAGGAGTTCTGGAAGAGCATCGTCGTAAAGGGCATGAATCTGGATTTGAAGAACCAGATATCGAAAAACGCATTAACCCCAGCTTAGCATTAGATGGAGCGAAGTCGATTATAGCGATCTCTGTCACATACCATTCCAAAATGGAAAATCCACCAAAGTCAGAACCCGGAAAATATCGAGGTATTATGGCACGTTCGGCTTGGGGAAAAGATTACCATTATGTGCTTCGTGATCGGATGCAGCGGTTAGAAGATTTTATTCGTGAAAAAGTACCGGAAGCTCGCATCGAAAGTATGGTGGACACCGGTGTGCTATCAGATCGAGCAGTCGCTCAGCGTGCAGGGATCGGCTTTTACGGTAAAAATTGTGCAGTGATCTCGCCTACATTGGGCTCATGGATATTCCTCGGTGATATGATTACCGATATTCCTTTTCCACCGGATACCCCGGTAACCGAAGATTGTGGTACATGTACCAAATGTATCGATGCTTGTCCAACAGGAGCACTGGTGGGGCCCGGACAATTGAACTCACAAATCTGCGTTTCTTTTTTAACACAGACCAAAGGGATGTTGTCGGATGAACATATGCGCAAAATTGGCAATCGATTGTATGGTTGTGATACTTGTCAGATCGTTTGTCCCAAAAATAAAGGCAAGAACTGGAATCATCAAGAAGAACTTCGTCCTGATCCAGAAAAAGCCAAACCGTTATTATTACCGATGCTTGATCTGAGCAACCGTGAATTCAAAGAACAATTTGGCGATACTTCAGCCGCATGGCGTGGCAAAAAGCCGATTCAACGGAATGTTGTAATTGCACTTGGTAATTTCCGTGACAAATCATCTGTTCCCAAATTAACAGAATTACTGCATCGTGATCCTAGACCGGAGCTCAGAGGAACTATCGCATGGGCACTCAGCCGAATTGGTGGCGAAGATGCGTTACAAGCTGTTACTCATGCGCTAACCAAAGAAGTAGACCCGGAAGTGACAGAACGCTTGCTTACTGCTAAAGAAATATTGGAAGGAGAGATGGTCTAGTGTTGTCTTTATACTACGATGAAATTCAAGCGCCTACAGGTGTAATTACGATCACGACATCACTAAAAGGGATCTGTCGTTTAGATTTTAAATCTTATGCCGATAATAAAGATAAGATGAAAGTCTGGGCAAATCGTTGGTATGGAGAACATCAGTATATTCACTCGCCTTTTCATTTACAGAAAGCAGTTGAGCAATTGAACGAATATTTCGCTGAAAAGCGACAGGTGTTTGATCTTTCGTTTGATTTACAAGGTACAGCGTTTCAACGTTCAGTATGGGAAGGATTGTTAACTATCCCTTATGGAAAGGCTGTTTCTTATAAATGGATAGCAGAGCAGATCGGTCATCCTACAGCAGTGCGAGCAGTAGGCGGAGCTAACAATCGCAATCCGATCCCGCTGATTATTCCATGTCATCGTGTGATTGGAATGAACGGACAAATGGTCGGCTATGGTAGTGGTCTGCCACTTAAAGAATGGTTGCTCAGTCTGGAAGGATATCATATTGAACCTGTACTATTCTAATGAAATAGAGCTCATATCCTAATATCGGTAAAGGAGACTTCCCATGAGGTACGTAAACATCGATAAAGTAGAGACAGGGCAATATTTAGGGAAAGCGATCTATTCAGGCAATGGAGCGATTCTGTTGTCTGCTGGCGTACAACTGACCGTCTATATGATCAATACGCTCAATCGTATCGGAGTCACTATGTTGTATATTCAAGATGAGAACTTTGCAGATATAGAAATGGAAGAAGTACTCAGTGAAGCAACCAAACAGATGATGATTCGTGAAATGAGTGATACGTTCGATGCTGTTCGTTCTGGCAAAGAATGGAGCCCTAACAAAGTTAGATTTAGTATAGAACAATTGCTTGAAGATATTACCGGGATGCGTGAAGTCCAGATTCAATTAACCGATATCAAAACACGTGATAATGTGCAGTATGTTCATGCGATGAATGTCTGTCTATTATCAGCAATGATCGGGATGAATATGGGATTGAATCAGCATCAATTGAAAGATTTGGCAACAGGAGCGCTATTGCATGATGTAGGCAAATTTTCCAATCTGGCTGAAGATGATCTGAATATCGATTCTAAAAACCACCATACCTGGCGCGGATTCGAATGGATCAAAACCAAACGGGAATTCAATCTGATGATCGCTCATATTGCACTTCAACATCATGAACGAATCGATGGTACAGGCAAGCCACGCGGACTGAATGAAGAAGAGATTCATATGTATGCTCGAATCGTAGCGACAGCAAATATATATGATAATCTGATCACATCCAAAGAAAACGGCGGGCAGGGATTGCTACCACATCAAGCATGTGAAGAAATGATGGCTCAATCTGATCGGATGTTGGATCATGATGTGCTAGTCGAATTTACACGTATTATCTCGGTGTATCCTAATGGGACAGGTGTCCGCTTATCCAATAAAGAAACCGGTGTGATTGTAAGACAGCATCGCGGATTACCGGGTCGTCCGGTTGTACGCATTGTTAGTGGTAGTGGCGGCGATCTGGATGTGAAAGAAATTGATCTAGCCAATGCTACAACAACATTTATTGAAGCTGTAATGATGTAGCAAATAACGATTGAAAATGTTTGCTAAGCCGATAACGGAAATGTTATGATAAATGCTGTTCCTGCCTTTTATGGTAAAGGGAGTAGTGTACCCTTTGAGAAGGAACTTTACACTATAATTCATCTACAGGGGTGGCAGTTATGACGTGGTTAAACTGGGTCATTCCAATCGTGACTTTAATTGTCGGTCTGATTGGCGGCTTTTTTATTGGTGCATATTATTTGCGCAAACAGATGGAAAAAATGCAAAACGATCCAGCAGCTTTGCAAAAAATGGCGAAGCAAATGGGTTACAACCTGAATGGTAAGCAGATGCAACAAGCACAACAAATGATGAAAAACAATACACAAGGTGGCAAAGCGCCTAAAGCTAAAATGCCTCCTATGGGTCGCGGCAATACAGGTAAACGTAGAAGATAGTAAGCCGTATCACAGGGATTAGGTCCATAAAGACCTTGTAATGGAAAAAGGAGGTCACTATGGCTGGTATCAAAGATTATACCAATCTTGAAGTCGGTGAGAACCGCGCACAGATTGAAGACCATATCCGTCAGATTTTGAAATTGATCGGAGAAGATACAGAACGTGAAGGGTTGCTTGATACACCTGCACGTGTCACTCGTATGTATGAAGAAATTTTTGCCGGTTATAGCGTAGATCCTAGAGAAGCGCTTGGTGTGACTTTTAACGAAAATCATGAAGAAATGGTTATCGTAAAAGACATTGTATACTACAGCCAATGCGAACATCATATGGCTCCTTTTTTCGGCAAAGTTCATATTGGTTATGTGCCAAGTGGCAAGATCGCTGGCTTGAGCAAATTCGCTCGTCTGGTCGAAGCAGTAAGTCGTCGTCTCCAAGTACAAGAACGTATTACTTCGCAAATCGCTGATATATTGGTTGAAGTACTTGACCCTACAGGCGTTATGGTTGTGGTTGAAGGCGAACATCTATGCATGTGTGCACGAGGTGTCAAAAAGCCGGGTAGCAAAACAATCACTTCCGCAGTTCGTGGTGGATTCCGTACAGACGCTCCATTACGTGCCGAATTTTTATCGTTGATTAAAGACTAAATGATCATTCAAAAATGGTGGGGATTATGCCAAATGGCATCGTTCCTGCCATTTTTTTATGTGGAGAGCATACATAAACTGTTATAATATAATCATCAGGATCGACGAAATGAAGCGGAGGAATTATGGTGTCAGCAGAAAATCATCATCGGCTTGCTATCCCTACATTAGTAGATCGGCCGATAGGTTTAGAACATGCGGTATGGGTAGAGCGACCATTGGTAGAGCAAGGAGAGTCAATATTAGCACCGTTGGCATGGGAAGAATTGATGTGTCGTCAAGTGGGACAAGGCCATGCTCCTGTAGTTCATATCTGGAGACATACCGATGGAATAGCAATCGGTCTACGAGATCGGCGATTGACCTATGCGACCCAAGCGATGGAGCAATTTCGGCAAAAGGGGACCTCGGTCTGTGTACGTCCTTCCGGTGGAGCGGCTGTGCCACTACATCCAGGGATTGTGAATCTATCAATTATTTTGCCTAATCCGAAGCGTGATATTAGTATTCATCGTGATTTTCGCTTTATGGCGGATTGGATCAGCAGAGCAGTTGATCCATGGAATAATCAGTCGTATGTAGGTGAGATTGAAGGTGCTTTTTGCCCGGGAGATTATGATGTCAGTATTGCTGGACGCAAATTTTGCGGAATTGCTCAGCGTAGACAAGCCAAAGCGTATATTATTACTGCCTTTATTATTGTAGAAGGCAGTGGAGACGAATTATCTGCGGGTATTCGAAGCTTTTACGATCAGGCAGTTGGAGAGCAAGATAAAGGATATCCTGTAGTACAGCAAGGTACGATGGGAAGTCTGGCTGAATTAGCACAAGTACCGGATGTGGCATCGTATACAAAGCAATTACAATATATATTAAGTCAAGGTCAGTCGATTCAGAAGATAGATGAGCAAGAGCTATTTACCAAAGAAGAGATTCAGCAGATGGAAGCTTACTTGATAGAGAGATACGATAATTAATCAAAGATAGTACAATCGCAAACAAGCAACAGGTTGGACTAGAAAAGAGGCTTATAATGCAACTTCGTAAAGTGAAAATAGTAGGTACTGGAAAATATCTACCTAAGCGTACAGTGACCGATGAGGAATTGGATCAGAAGTTAGGTGTACAAGCAGGATGGACTCATAAAGCTACAGGTGTGGGTGTGCGACATTATGTGAGTGAAGGCGAGACAGCTTCAACGATGGGCGCACAGGCAGCGCAAGATGCTCTGGATGCCGCTGGTCTTACTTTTGCAGATATCGATTGTCTGGTCTGTACAAGCGGAACGAAAGAACAACCGTTACCGAGTACAGCGGTATTTATTCAGCAAGCGATGGGACAAGAAGATTCAGGTGTGCCTGCTTTTGATATTGATGCGACATGTCTTAGCTTTGTAGTAGGGTTAGACACCATGTCTTATCTGGTTGCCGCCGGACGGTATCGTTATGTTTTGTTAGTATCTACAGAGATTGCTTCAGCAGGGCTTAATTGGAATGAAAAAGAAAGTGCAGCGTTATTCGGAGATGGTGCAGCAGCAGTCATTATTGGTGCATCTACGTCAGAAGAGTCTGCCGGGATTATACATACATCGCTTCAAACGTATAGCAAAGGTGCACGTTATTCTGAAATTCAAGGCGGAGGAACTCGATTACCTGCTCATATGCAAAAAGAGTTAGCAGATCCTTTTTTATTTTTTATGGATGGACAGAAAATATTCCGCATGGCATCGCGCTTATTGCCTGATTTTATCGATCAAATTTTGGAGCAATCCCAGACCAAAATGGAAGATTTCAAATTGGTGATTCCTCATCAGGGGAGTGCTATGGCGATGCGTCTGATACGCAAAAAGTTAGGCATCCATGAACAGCAATTCCTTGATATTACCCCCAATCATGGTAATACGATAGCTGCTTCGATTCCAATGGGGATTCATGAAGCGATTGTGCAGGGCAGGATTCAGCGAGGAGATCGTATATTACTAATGGGAACAGCCGCGGGTCTATCACTGGGAGGAATGGTTCTTGATTACTGATACTGAGTCAGCTCAAGCACCACAACGGATACTGATAACAGGTGGACGTGCTCCTGTAGCGCTTGAATGGGCGCGTCTTTTGCATCGTAACGGTCATCAGGTCTATGTAGCTGAAAGTAGTCGTTATCATCTTTGTCGTGTATCTGAGGCTGTTCTAGCCAGCTTTCAAGTGCCACCACCACGTCAACAACCGCAAGCTTATCTCACTGCATTGAAGCAGTTGATTATACAGTATCAGATCGATCTTCTTATACCTACGTGTGAGGAGATTTTCTATATTGCCGAAGGATTAGAAGGGTTACAGCCTTATTGTCGTGTACTAACACCGAATATAGATACACTTCATCATCTGCATCACAAAGGGACATTTATCGAGCAGGTGATATCTAGTAATCTCGCTGTGCCTATTACTTTTCCAGTAGAAGATCCATCTATAGATTCTTATGATTATGCTGTACCTGATCAAGCAGGCAATACGTTTGTACGTAAGCCGGTTTATTCACGATTTGCATCTAATGTTATTATGCCTCGGGAATCTAGACGCATTTCTGCTCCAAATAAACAATCTACTATACCAACCTTGTCTACCACAACACAAATAAAAGCAACAAACACAAAGGTTGATTCACCTCGCTGGATTGCTCAACAGTATATTAAAGGCAAAGCGATTTGTACGTATAGTATCGTTCATCAAGGAGTCGTTATCGCTCATGCAACCTATACAAGCGACTATAGAACATCACGTACAGGAGCAAGTGTATACTTCGAAGCGATAGAGCATGATCAAGCATATACATGGGTCTGTCAATTTGTGCAACATCTACACGTCGATCATCAGCAGACATCTAATTCAGCATTTAGCGGTCAGATTAGTTTTGATTTTATAGAAGAAGATTCTACAGGTATATTATATCCAATCGAATGTAATCCACGAGCGACCAGCGGTATTCATCTATTTCAGCGACAAGATCAATTGGTACAAGCAGTCATCGATCCCGATTCATGTGTACAACGTAGACAAGTGATTATGCCGAATATTGGAACAGCTAGAGTTCTCACCTTACCGATGTGGGTAGCAGGGTTCAAATACAATCGTAGTACACAAGACTGGCGCTATTGGTGGAAAAGTCTGCAACAAGCGACTGATGTTGTGTATCAAAAAGAGGATCGTAAGCCATTTGGGGAACAATTTCGGCTCGTTATGCAAGCATATCTTACCAGTCGTGCACAGCGAATATCGCTTACAGAAGCTTTAACGTATGATATCGAATGGAACGGAAAGGAGAACCTATGACTAAAGCATTGATTACCGGCGCTACAGGATTTCTAGGCGGGCATATGGCAAGACGATTAGTAGAGTTAGGCTGGGATGTGACAGGAACAGGACGAGATCGTAGTCGTGGTCAAGCTTTAGAGCATTTAGGCGTACAGATGAACTATTATGAGCTAGGCGATGCAGAACAGACGAGACAAGCTTGTAAAGGGCAACATGTAGTATTTCATTGTGCGGCACTATCTTCGCCCTGGGGCACGTATTCTTCTTTTTATCGAAGTAATGTAGAAGCGACTCAACATATTGTAGATGGTTGTATTGAGCATGATGTCGAGCGATTGATTCATGTCTCTACGCCAAGTGTCTATTTTGATGGCAAAGCTCATTACGGGATTAGAGAGTCTGATCCTCTCCCTCGAAAAGCAGTAAATCACTATGCAAGTACCAAATTATTAGCGGAACAGATTGTGCAACAGGCGTATCAGAAGCAAGGATTACCGTCGATGATGATTCGTCCACGTGCTATTTTTGGACCGATGGATCAGACATTATTTCCACGTCTGTTAGAAGCTAATCGTCAATCCGGTGTACCTTTATTGCAAGGTGGACGTGCTCCGATTGATCTTACATATGTCGATAATGTAGCGGATGCGATGTTATTAGGTGTACAAGCTCCTGAAAATGCACTGGGTCAAGCTTATAATATATCTAACGGTGAGCCGATTCCTTTTATCGAATTGTTGACCCGTTTATTTCAACGGTTGGATATTCCTTTACATACTCGTCGTGTGCCTTATCCTGTTGCTCATGCTGTAGCTGGAACGATGGAAATGGTGTACCGACTTATCCCTGCATTGGGTGAGCCTCCGTTAACTCGCTATAGTGTCGGTTCTATAGCTGTACCGCATACGTTGGATATTTCGTTAGCACAGCAACAACTGGGTTATGTACCACGTATCAGTGTAGATGAAGGGTTAGAACGATTTGCAGATTGGTGGTGTGAACAGTGATCACTTCGACAGCAGTTCGATTATGGATAGGGGCGGCAGGATATTGTACACATCCTGAATGGTTGACGTTGCGTGGCGGTTCGTTACGATCTGTATCATTTCCGGCAGGGTTTGCTTGTATTCATCATCCAGAGCATGGTTATATTTTGTTCGATACAGGATATAGTGCGCGCTTTTTTGAAGAGACAGCTACCTTACCGCAATCGTTATATCGTTATATTACGCCTGTCGTATACCAACAAGCAGATTCAGTAGTCACTCAGTTAGAACAACAAGGGATACGTAGTGATCAGATTGCATATGTAATCTTGTCGCATTTTCATGGAGATCATATTGCTGGAGCAAAAGACTTTCCGCAAGCGACATTTATCTACCTTTCTGAATCGTATCAAGCAGTCAAAGACTTGAGTGATATACGTGCTGTCAAAGCAGGCTTTCTAGCTGGGTTATTACCGCATGATCTAGCTCAGCGCTCGCATATGTTACATCGATCAGAAGCGTTACCTGTAACGTCGCTCCTACATAACGATTCATCTTTAGCCACAGCTCCTTCTTTGACAAATTTCCCATGGCAACAAGGTTATGATCTACTGGGAGATGGAAGTCTGATTGCGATTGAATTGTCAGGTCATGCAGAAGGAATGATCGGGATTCTGTTATCGACAGGGAAAGCAGATTACTTGCTCTGTGCAGATACCGTATGGTCGAGTAGAGCATTTACCGAAAATCGTCCACCGCATAGGTTAGCAGGTATTATTATGTCTGATCGTCAGCAATATATGCTCAACTTGAACAAATTACGTCAGCTTCATAATGAATATCCATCTATTCGAATAGTACCTAGCCACTGTAATCAAGTATTACAGCATTGGGGAGGACAATGGTTATGAAAAGAATGAGCGAACTGCTCTACACGCTTCGGATACTGTATCATTATTGGCGCACTCGCCGCTTAGCTGGGTGGACAAGTAAACCTAAGTTGATGAACTGGCAAGAAAAGAAAATCATCCAGCATATTCGTCGTATCCGTAAGCAATCTCCTTTTTATCGTCAATGGTGGCAAGGAATACTTGATCATCAATGGCGAGACTTTCCGCTGATTGATAAGTCGATAATGATGGAACATTTCGATCAATTGAATACACTTGGAATTACAAAAAAGGAAGCGATGCAGATTGCTGATCAAGCTGAGCAGACGCGAGATTTTGAGCCTACTATACAAGGGGTGACAATCGGTCTGTCCTCGGGTACATCGGGTAATCGGGGGCTATTTCTAGTCAGTCCACAAGAACAAGCACAATGGACAGGAACCGTGCTTGCCAAGTTGTTACCCGGTAGTATTCGGCAACCCCAGAAGATCGCTTTCTTTTTAAGAGCGAACAGCAATTTGTATGAATCGGTACAAAAAGGCAAACTGCAATTTCGCTATTTCGATCTATTGGTGCCTTTATCAGAACATATTCAGCAACTGGAAAGTTATCGTCCAAGTCTGTTAATTGCACCTGCCTCTATGTTACGTTTGTTAGCCGAGCAGAAGATAGCCGGTCTATTAACGATCCAGCCACAAAAAATAATTTCAGTAGCAGAAGTACTTGATCCGTTAGATCGTGAATATATAGAGTCTGTATTCGCACAGACTGTACATCAAGTCTATCAAGGTACCGAAGGATTTCTAGCGGCGACTTGTGCGTATGGTCATCTGCATCTGAATGAAGATATTGTACATATTCAAAAGGAAGTATTAGATGAGCAGAGCCGACGCTTTGTACCGATTGTGACTGATTTCTCGCGTAGATCGCAACCGATTATTCGGTATCGCTTAAATGATATTTTGACCGAATCTGTAGAGCCTTGTCCTTGTGGATCGCCAATGCTCCGAATCGAACGAATAGAAGGACGTTACGATGATATTATCTATATTGCTCATCAGATAACCAAAGAATTAGTACCGCTATTTCCTGATCTTGTTACGAGAGCGATTATAGGCGCATCGCCAGCAATAGAACATTACCGTGTGATCCAGTATGACAGCCATCAACTGGAAATAAGTTATCGTCTTACTGGAAATAAAGATTATGTAGCACACGATGAAGCTGTCGAAGCACAAATAAGCGATCGTATTCAGCATATTTGCGATACTTTACAAGCCGTCATGCCAGTGATTACATTTACAGCATATGAGTTCACGCCCGGGATCGTAAAGTTACGGCGAGTGGAGCGAAAGTGGAAGTTGTGAGTAGCAGATCAGTAGCGCTACAACCTTTTCTATATCGAAAACAGATCATTCTAAAATAAAGTCATATGTATTCAGGCTTGAGTAGATAAAGGAGGGTATCATGTCCAACCAAGTAAAAGCGTCATCAGAACGCAAACGTATCGCTTTGGTGACAGGTACATCTAGCGGATTTGGATTGTTGATTGCGGTATCCTTAGCGGAAAAAGGAATAATCGTTATTGCGACTATGCGTGATCTGACACGCCAAGTAGAGCTGGCACGTATTGCAGAACAAAAAGGAATTGCCGACCGGATTCATTATTTGCAATTAGATGTGACTGATACAGTGTCGATATCTACAGCGATAGAGAACATTCAGGCGCAATATGGAACGATCGATATTCTGGTCAATAATGCAGGTTATGCTGTTGGCGGATTTATCGAACATGTTCCGATAGAGACTTGGCGAGCGCAACTGGAAACGAATGTATTTGGACTGATTGCTGTTACCCGCGCTGTTCTGCCTATCATGCGTGAGCAAAAGGATGGCTATATTATTAATATGAGCAGTGTTAGCGGACTGTCTGCTTTTCCCGGATATGCTCCTTATGCGACTTCCAAATTTGCTATCGAAGGATTCAGCGAAAGTTTGCGCCATGAGATGGCTGATTTTAATGTGAAAGTGGTTCTGGTCGAGCCCGGTTCCTATCGCACCTCTATTTGGGAAAAAGGGCTAGCAGATATCTATACGGTTCCTAACTCACCTTATCAATCTCGCTTAGAAGCTGTATTACGCTACTCTCGCAAATCCGCATCATCGGCTCCTGATCCACAAGAAGTTGCTGATCTAGTCGGTCGTATTGTAGAGAAACGTTCTCCTAAGTTGAGGTATGCTATTGGAGAAGGTTCTCACATCATGATCTGGGCACGCAAATGGGTACCCTGGCGTGTGCTTGAATGGGTGATAGGACGGGCTTTAAAATCTTAAAGTAAAACCATACTCCTCACCAATAATAAAAAAACAGCACCATTCATCCCTTAGCTAAAGGTGAATTGTGCTGTTTGTGCTATACCGATCCATTATTTACTTGTAGTCTCGTTAGAAGTAGATGTTGTACCAGATGTACTTTTGCTACTGGAAGAAGATGTTGCAGTCTTTCCAGTAGAAGTGGATGAACTGGAAGTCGAAGAAGTGCTATCTGTTGCTCCATCATTTAACAATGGCTCATTATTGACATCATCTTCTTCAGCCAGATTGAGGCTACTCAGGAAATCTGAAACTTTCCGCAAATATTCTCGCGGATGTTCGCGGAATTCAAGCTCATGGTGAGCTCCTTGTATTACCCAGCTTCCTGAATTCGGATTGGTTTGATTTGCGGCAAGTTGTTCTGCAATCTGGTAAGGTGCTTTATCGTCATTGGTTCCATGAATAAAGAAAATCGGGAATGGATAATCTTCCTTTTTCACCTGTTGATATGGAATCTGATTCAAGCTAGTACCATTAACGATCGGCAGTAGAAATTCCAGAATCTCCAGTGATGGATGTCGTGGAAGATCCAACTGCTGCTGAATATTGTAATAAAGTGTATCCGGTTCTAACAAGAATGTACTATCTAAAATCATTGCAGTCACATCTTTGGTTTTGAGTCCAGCTTGTAAGGCTGTACCTGCTCCCATTGAAAAGCCCCAGACTACAATTTCTTGAGATCCTTTTTGCTTGGCAAGTTGAATCGCTCCAAGTAATTGTTGAGATTCTTTTTTACCACCGGTGGCGACTTCTTTATTCGTTTTGGCGGCAAATCCATAATCGAACATGACTACATTAAAATTAAGTTTGTGTGCGTAGTGAGCGAGATCGTACATAGGAATCCATGTTTCTTCTCGATTCGCACCATATCCATGACTGAAAATAATCGTTTTGGACGACTTTTGTTCTGCTGGAATATACCAGCCCTGCATCATCCTGCTATCATCTGCTGCTGGAAATGTAATATCTTCGTACGCCATTCCTTTTGCCTGCATCGGATTAGAATAGACACTTGCTACTGTCGGATTAGACAGCACCCAAGCAATATAGGCATGCAGTGCCACAAAGCAAAACAGGAAAAAAAACACTATGGATAACAGGAAAGCTACCACAACATGCTTTATTCGAATCTGTCTTGGTGAAACTACAGGAGGTGTCTCTTCTAGCTCAGATGAATGGGGCTTTGCATTTTCTTGCAAAGTAGTGGACATCTTGCTCCTCCTAGAAGTGAAAATGTATTGTTCGTTCTAGCATCCATTGTTCCATGAACCGATTTGATTCGACATTATCTACTTATGGTAAAAGTCTATGACAGCAAAGTCAATGTCAGCTCAATGTCTTCTTCATTATTATCGACGTATTTCTCTTTACGATTAGAGCTAGCTTCGATATAATTTATGTAACCAAGTTTCATCCAATGAAACTTACAAAATTAGACAGTGTGCGTATGAATAGATTCAAATGCGGAGGCGACAACAATGGAAGATCGCAAGTTAACTGTACGAGCAGTAGAACGTGCGTTAGACATATTACTGTGTTTTACCCGAACGAGCGATCTTGGACTCACCGAGATTGCAACCGAGATTGGATTACACAAAAGTACAGTACATCGGTTGTTAGCGACTTTAGAAGAAAAAGGATTTGTGATTCGCAATAGCAGTACAGATAAATACCGCTTGGGTATCAAAATCTGGGAGTTATCGACCCACCTTTCCCAAAACGATGATCCTGGATTATTGTTGCTTGCAGATATGGAAGAATTACGCGAGCAATTGGGAGAAACGATCAGTCTGTACTTGCGAGATGGCGACGAGCGCTTACGGATTCAAGCGGTGCAAAGTAACCAAGCTGTGCGACGTGTTGCGCCTGTAGGAGCAAGATTGCCTTTGACAGTGGGCGCATCGAGTAAAGTACTTGTTGCTTTTTCCAGTAGCGAACAGCAAGAAGAGTTGTTGAATAGTCCGGATTGGCCGAAAACTGTAGATGTCACGCATTATCGTGAACAGATCGCAGAGGTACAACGTAACGGATATTCGACCAGTTATGAAGAACGCGAACCCGGAGCAGCAGCAGTCGCTGTACCGATTTTTGATCGAACAGGAGCATTGCGAGCTTCATTATCGTTATCTGGACCTGTTAGCCGTCTGTCGATGGACAAGTTACATGAGTATGCGCCTGTATTGATTCAAGCGGCGCAAGAGATGGGTTTTAAATTGAGATAATGGATAGATAGAGCAGTAAGAACGTAGAAATAACAAATCTAACACTGGATCAAATGATATATACCGTTCAATTATTCATATTAAAAGTATATAGCGTGACCAAGATATGATCTAACTAAACCAACAGTGAATGCCCGCAGGATAAGGCGTTCACTATTTTTTATAACACAAAAAAGAGGCTCCCACATTAGGGAAGCCTCTTTTTGTATGACTTTATGATCTAAGCGAAATGGTTAATCAATTATACCGTTTCACCTTTGTTAGTGTTTTGCATCATTTGACGAAGTACAGTTTGCAAGATACCACTGTTATGGTAGTAATCTACGTCTACAGCACTATCCAGACGAGCGGTTACTTGGAATTCAAATGTTGTACCATCTTCACGAGTACCTTTGACAGTAACTTGTTGACCTGGTTTGACATCGTTGCTCAATCCTACGATATCAAATGTCTCTGTACCTTTAAGTCCCATACTGCTCCAACCGTAACCTTCTTGGAATTGTAGTGGCAATACGCCCATACCTACCAAGTTACTACGGTGAATACGTTCAAAGCTTTCAGCGATAACCGCTTTGACGCCTAGCAAGAATGTACCTTTTGCTGCCCAGTCACGAGAACTACCTGTACCGTATTCTTTACCTGCGATAACAATCAAGTTTTGACCTTCTTCTTGATAACGCATCGATGCATCATAGATCGACATCACTTCATTGGTAGGAAGGTATGTGGTTACGCCACCTTCTGTACCTGGAGCGACCTGATTACGAATACGGATATTAGCGAACGTACCGCGCATCATCACTTGGTGATTACCACGACGGGAACCATAAGAGTTGAAGTCTTTACGCTCAACACCGTTTTCTTTCAAGTATTCGCCTGCTGGTGAAGAAGGAGAAATATTACCTGCTGGTGAGATATGATCGGTTGTTACCGAATCGCCAAGCAATGCAAGAACGCGTGCACTGCGAATATCTTCGATATCTTTGATACCATCAGCCAGTTTTTCAAAGAATGGTGGATTTTGGATATAAGTTGATTTGTCATCCCACTCATACAATTCACCTTCTGGAACAGGAATTTCATTCCAACGTTTGTTCGCTGTAAATACATGCTCATAACGGCTACGGAACATTTCTGGAGAAATGGATAAGCCGATAGCATCACGAATTTCTTTCGCTGTAGGCCAGATATCTTTCAAGTAAACTGCTTCACCTGTAGGATCATAACCGATTGGATCATTTTGTAGATCGATATCAACCGTTCCTGCAAGAGCGTAAGCGACAACAAGTGGAGGAGAAGCCAGATAGTTCATTTTCACTTGAGCATGAATACGTCCTTCAAAGTTACGGTTACCTGATAATACAGAAGCAACAGTTAGATCATTATCTGCAATAGCTTGTCCTACTTCGTCTGGCAATGGACCGGAGTTACCGATACATGTTGCACAACCATAGCCTGCTAGGTAGAAACCAAGCGCTTCAAGATCTTTGTCTACGCCAGCTTTTTGCAAATATTCGGTAACGATCAATGAACCAGGTGTTAAGCTTGTTTTCACATAGCTAGGTACTTTCAAGCCACGAGCAACCGCTTTTTGCGCAAGTAATCCAGCACCAAGCATAACGCTAGGGTTAGATGTATTTGTACAACTTGTGATAGCAGCGATAACGACTGCACCTGCACCCATTTGAGTCGTTTTACCGTTTGGATGACTGACTGTGATTTTCTCAGCAATTTTTTCATCCGACAATCCGTAACCACCTGCATCTACAGGAGTACGTATTGCATTTTGATAGCTGGATTGCATATTAGTCAGTTCGATGCGATCCTGTGGACGTTTTGGTCCAGCAAGACTCGGTACAACAGAAGCTAGATCCAATTCAATCGTATCAGAGAATACTGGATCAGGTGTTTCTGCAGTACGGAACATGTTTTGTGCTTTGTAGTAAGCTTCTACCAATTCAACTTGCTCATCAGCACGTCCTGTATTGCGAAGATAGAACAACGTCTCATCATCGACAGGGAAGAAACCGATAGTTGCACCGTACTCAGGAGCCATATTAGCTACAGTTGCACGGTCAGCTAGACTGATATTGCTTAGACCTGGACCGTAGAATTCTACGAATTTACCAACTACGCCTTTTTTACGAAGCATTTGAGTCACCGTAAGCGCTAAATCTGTTGCTGTTGCGCCTTCACTCAAGCTACCTGTTAATTTGAAACCAACGACTTCTGGCATAACGAAGTATAGCGGTTGTCCAAGCATACCTGCTTCAGCTTCAATACCACCAACACCCCAACCAACAACACCAAGACCGTTGATCATTGTAGTATGTGAATCTGTACCTACTAAGGAATCAGGGAATACTTGTAGTTCGCCATCAACAGTGCGAGTAGCTGCTACAGAAGCAAGATACTCCAAGTTAACTTGGTGAACAATACCTGTAGCTGGTGGAACAGCGCGGAAATTATCAAATGCTGTTTGTGCCCAGCGCAAGAAACGGTAACGCTCTTCGTTACGTTCAAATTCAATATTCATATTATATTCAAGTGCATCAGGCGTACCGAATGCGTCTACCATAACGGAGTGGTCAATAACAAGGTCAACCGGTACAAGCGGATTGATTTGTTTTGGATCGCCACCGGATTTTTTAACAAAATCACGCATAGCAGCTAAATCAACAACTACAGGTACACCGGTAAAATCCTGAAGCACGATACGTGCAGGGATAAAAGGAATTTCTTTCTCTTCGCGACCTTCACTCCAGTTCGCAAGTTGATTCACATGTTCTTCAGTGATCGCACGTCCATCATATTGACGAACAGCAGCTTCAAGAAGCACACGAATCGAGAAAGGAAGTTTGGAAATGTGCTCATAACCTTTTTCAGCTAAAGCATTAAGGCTGTAATAACGGTAAGACTGGTCTCTCACTTTCAGTTCTCGGCCAACAGAAAATGAATCTTTTGGTGACATAGATGCCCCTCCTCAAATAAAATACGGCTTACTTTTTGGATTTTGCGTTACAGGGAAAAATCCTCTACATTTTGGCAAATGATCTTGACACGCTTGCTGGATAAAATTAGAAATGAAAACGGTTCAATTCATTACTATTCTATACTATTAAGCAACTAAAATCGAATTATTCAAAATGAAGAAAGGTAAAAAGTTTTGTAGTTTCATACAGTGAAACACAATTTCAAAAAGTAACTCTTGTATTAAGTATACCGTTTACATGATAGGTAGTAAAGATTTTTTTGGAAGAAATTTGATTCAATTACAATCTTAAAAAGGAGTTGATTGTGGTTCGATAATATCTTTTTAAGTAAAGTAATAATTTTCTGAATTGTATCCTTCTTCAATAGTAGAAATTTGATCTAAATCGTATAAACATAATGAGTTACTTTATACACTCAATTTTGTTCTATATAGTTATATAAAAATTAAATATTTCCCTTTTATAAAAGATAAATTAATATAATTCACTTCCTTTTTATTAAATTAAAGTAGGGTGGTATCAGATTAAGAACGTATTATATGAATAATTTTATTTTTACATTTAAAACAAATATTGTAATTGAATACTTTTGATGATAATTTACAAGGGACATGTCGAACAGTTAGCTGATTTTCAAATGACAAAGGAGGAATAATAATATGGTGTTGAGAAAAAGCCTGATGATGGTATTAGCAATGATAATGGTATTCGTGACAGTCGGGGTATCCAAATCTTCTGCTGCTACTGGATTTTATGTAAGCGGTACCAAATTATATGATTCGACAGGAAAGCCTTTTGTCATGAGAGGGGTTAACCATTCTCATACGTGGTTCAAAAACGATCTGAATGCCGCTATTCCAGCTATCGCCAAAACAGGTGCAAACACCGTACGTATTGTATTATCTGATGGAACTCAATATACCAAAGACGATATCAACTCTGTGAAAAATATTCTGGCGCTGGTCAATCAATATAAAATGATCGCTGTTCTTGAAGTGCATGATGCAACAGGAAGCGACGATGTAGCCAAATTAAATAATGCTGTGAACTATTGGATCAGTATTAAAGATGCTTTAGTTGGCAAAGAAGACCGAGTAATCATCAATATTGCTAATGAATGGTACGGCTCATGGAACAGTGAAGGTTGGGCGAATGGCTACAAACAAGCTATTCCTAAATTGAGAAATGCAGGTCTTAATCACACACTAATTGTAGATGCTGCGGGTTGGGGACAATATCCACAATCGATTGTAGATTACGGACAAGCTGTTTTGGCAGCCGATTCTAAAAAGAATACCGTATTCTCTATTCACATGTATCAGTATGCAGGGAAAGACGATGCTACAGTCAAAGCCAATATGGAGAATGTACTCAATAAAGGTCTTGCTCTGATCATCGGCGAATTTGGTGGATTCCATCAAGGGGAAGATGTAGATGAGTATGCTATTATGAAATATGGTCAGCAAAAAGGAGTCGGTTGGTTAGCATGGTCATGGTATGGTAACAGCTCTGATCTGTCTTACCTTGATCTCAATAATGGCCCCGCAGGTAGCTTAACAACTGCTGGAAATATTATTGTGAATGATCCTAATGGTATCAAAGCGACTTCTAAAAAAGCAGGTATTTACCAATAATAGATTCAGTCATCAATCATTAATGAAGTCTACAATAAAATACAAAAAACAGCTGAGCGTTTGAGCTGTTTTTTTGTTATTTAGACATTGGGGATTAGGAGCAATACCTTTATAATAGAAGACAGTAATCAATCAAGTGCATAATAGAGGAGCTGAGCAGAGATGAGAGAGTGTCAGAATTTAGCTGAGGTTAGAGAAAGTATCGATCAATTAGATGAACAGATCATCCAGTTAATCAGTGAGCGTAGTCAATACGTCAACCAAGCCGCTTCTTTTAAAAAAGATATAGATGCAGTGAAAGCACCCGCTAGAGTAGAAGCCATAATTACCAAAGTCCGCCAACTGGCAACAGAGCACCAACTAAATCCTACTATTGCGGAAAATGTATATCGAGCGATGATTGCTAGTTTTATTGAAGATGAGCTACAAGAGCATCAGCGGATTCAGTCAACACCACCGTCATCTCAATAAAGAAGATCATCACAAAGAAAATAATTATGCTTAAGGTAGTTGTTATCGACTACCTTTTTCTAATACAAAATAGAAAGTGAAGTCAGTCCTTTACTACAAAATTAGATAAGCAGACAAAGTTTTTTTGCAGTGTTTTTGTACAAGCTTTATACTGAATACAGGTTATACAATAACGATCATTTACAATAGCATGTATCAATATGTTTTCATATGTACAATGACTAACGGGGGTTCTAACATGACAGCAACAAAATTAACAGTAGGTTTGATTTACGGTGGTAAATCTGGTGAACATGAAGTTTCTTTACAGACTGGATTTTCTGTATTAAATGCAATCGATTATAACAAATATAACGTAGTACCGATCTATATCGATCCTCAAGGACGCTGGAATATGGGAGACGCGTACCATGCAGCACCTGCTCAATTAAGCGATCTACAGATCCAGGGTGGGGAAGAAGCTACTTCACAAGCGATGAGCATTCTTTGGAAAAAATTAAGCGGACAAACCAGTGAAATTGACGTATTGTTCCCGCTTCTTCATGGTACATATGGTGAAGATGGCACGATTCAAGGACTTTTTGAAATGATGGATATGCCTTATGTGGGTGCAGGTGTACTTGCTTCTTCTACAGGTATGGATAAAGCAATTATGAAAAAGCTATTCGCTCAAGCTCATTTGCCACAATGCAAATATGAGACTTTTATTTCAAAAGAATGGGAAACACAACAATACGATATTTTGACAACGATCGAAACGAATTTAGGGTACCCTTGTTTCGTCAAACCCGCTAACTTGGGCTCAAGTGTAGGTATTTCCAAAGCCAAAGATCGTGCTGAATTAGAAACAGCGATTGCTTATGCACTACGCTATGACTTGAAAGTGGTTGTAGAAGAAGCTGTAGACGCACGCGAAATTGAAGTTGGTGTACTTGGCAACGAATTACCACAAGCTTCGGTTCCTGGTGAAGTCGTATCTAATAGCGATTACTATGACTATGAAGCAAAATACATCGACGGCACATCTCAAATGGTGATCCCTGCTGAAATTGATAGCGAACTTGCTGAAAACCTACGTGAACTGGCTATCCGCGCATTCCGCGCAATAGACGGAAACGGCTTATGTCGTGCCGACTTCTTTGTACGCCGTAGCGATGGTGAAATCTTTATTAACGAAGTGAACACAATGCCAGGCTTTACCGCATATAGCATGTACCCATTACTATGGCGCGAAACTGGTACAGCCTATCCAGATTTATTGGATCAATTGATCACTTTAGGTATAGATCGCTATAACCAACGCCATGAACTGAAATACGGAAGAGAATAGTCCAATTTATAACTATTTCTATCCAATCAGAGGCATATAGCGATCCCCATATCGAATAATGTAAATAAATGATTATTCTTTTCCTCATTACATCATATTATTCGATACGAATGATCACTAACGCTATATATTTAAAGTATTTAAAGTGTTTTATATTATTTTTATAATGTCCCATAATGATTAACCATAAAAATCCCTACAAAAAATTCATCAATTTACGCCCAGTAAATCATGAATTTGTCCCTAAGTTCTCCAAGTCTCTAAAGTCTCTAAAGTCTCAAAATCTCTAAAATCTTTAAAGCTCTAAATCTTTAAAATCTCTACAAGCCTTACCATCTCTACAACCATAAAAGCTAAACTACAAAACATTCCAATACCAAAATAAGTACCAAAACATCAAGCATGCAAAGCATGGAGAGTATTTCAAGCATTCAGATGTTCAAGGTGTTTATGTACAAACCCGCGTGGAAAAAGTGTAGGTACCTCTAGCGGAGGGGATAGAATGTTCTGAAAGTCGCATTTAAGACTCGGATATCGACTGCTTGCAGTCTAATTCAGATATCCGATCTTAACAGCGATGGGAAGAACATCTATCCCCGAAGCGTCCGTACCTCACCTCAACCACCGCCCACTCGAAAGGAGCAATGACCATGGGATTTCAAACTGAATTTAACTCTGTATGCAAATTCAAAAACGAACAAGAACTGCTCGAACTTTTAGAATACGGCAAAGGCAAAATGCTCAAAAGTGGATTTCGCGTCTATCCAACCGGACAAAAAGTTATCGCTTATACACCGAAAAATGTAGCAATCGCAATTGTGAAAATCACAGCATCTATCGCCGAGATCAATTTTCAAGGTCGGGAAGTAACCGCAGTAGAATTGGAATTAGTTCGCAAATTAACAGAAGAAGAAGCACGAGTGCAGACCGATCTTGCACATGAAATGTTTTTCGGAGAGCAAGAATCGGTTTAATCATACACATACAGAATCCTATCATCATCAAATGCTTTTCTTCTGTATACACCAGTGAATATTACTCTAGAGGAGGCACTTGAAATATATGATTGTACGATTCGGCTATGTGGCGATGTCGCTTGAAATCGCAGATTCTTCACCTTCTAAAACAATGACTATGGCTAGATTTAGCAAACTGCCAGATCGCGAAGCAGGATTGCGTGCGTTAGAACAAATCGCAACAACCAACTTACACAATACACTGCGTTTATTACGCCATAATGTAGCAGAAGGCATCCAGATGTACCGCTTTTCATCCAAATTGATTCCGCTAGCGACTCATACTGATTTGCATGATTGGAATCCGTTTGAAGCGTTAGCAGAACCATTTGCAGAGATCGGCGAGTATGTGCGTAAACATGATCTACGAGTATCATTTCATCCCGATCATTATACAGTGCTCAGTACACCAAGACCGGAAGTGCTGATCTCGTCGATTCGTGATCTGCAATATCATGTGAATATGCTCAAAGCGATGGGGCTGGATGCTCGTTCCAAGAATAATATTCATATCGGCGGTGCGTATGGGGATAAGCCTACGTCTGCTGCACGTTTTGTAGAACATTTTGGTCGCTTGAGTGCAGAGATTCAGTGCCGGATTACGCTTGAAAATGATGACAAAACGTATACTACCGGTGAGACGCTTGCAGTCGCTCAACAGACTGGATTACCGATGGTACTAGATATCCATCATCATATGGTGAATTGTCATGGAGAACCTGCTTCAGACTGGTGGGAAGAAGTCGCCAAGACATGGAAATCGCCATTAGCACGCACCGATGTACCTGAAGGTGTACATTTACCACCCAAAATCCATGCCTCTAGTCCAAAAAGTGAAACCGATCGCCGCAGTCATGCTGACGGTGTAGAAACTGGCCCTTTACTTGATTTTCTAAGAGTAGCTGCACGTACTTCTTCTCATCTGGATGTGATGCTGGAAGCGAAGCACAAAGACCATGCGTTATTTCAATTGATGCGTGACTTGACAATGTACGAAAACGATGGAGTACGGATCATAGACGGTGGAAGTATCGAAGTGTTCTCATGATATAATGTAGGTAGATGTCAATTCCAGAAATCAGGGGGAATGAAATGATGGAAGAACAACAAAAAGTACCTTATGTAGTGAGCGGAAAAAGCAAAGTAGCGGTAGCTATTAATGCAGCTTCCAAAACGGGAGAATGGATCAAAAGCAAACTAGGCGATTATAAACAGTTGAACACCAAAGTATCTTCACAAGATTTGGTAACAGAAGTCGATAAAGGCGCAGAACAAATGATTCGCAAATTGATCTTAACGTACTGCCCGGACGATGAATTTTTGGGCGAAGAAAGTGTAGGCGCAGGCGCAGCGGCTTCCGCTCAAGCGATCAATGCGGTTAAAGATTCAGAATATGTATGGATCGTCGATCCTATCGATGGCACGACTAACTTTGTGCATGGTTTCCCATACTATTGTGTTTCGATTGCGTTAGCACACAAAGGCGAAGTGATTATTGGTGTGATCTATGATCCTTCTCATGATGAATTATTTGTAGCCGAAAAAGGCAAAGGCGCTTATGTACATGGTAATCTAATGAAAGTCTCACAAGAAGCTACACTGGGTGAAAGCTTAGTGGCTACTGGATTCCCGGCAGATCGTGGTGAATCGTTGCGTCTGAATATGAGTGGACTGAATGCGATTGTACCGAAAGTACGCAGTATTCGTAACGGGGGTTCAGCAGCTCTACATTTAGCTTATGTAGCGGCAGGACGGCTTAGCGCTTATTGGGAAATTGGATTGAATGCTTGGGATCTGGCGGCAGGTTCACTGTTAGTAACCGAATCCGGCGGACGTATTGGCGATATTTCTGGTGAAGATTATCATCTAGCTGTACGTAACGTATTAGCAACCAACGGTCATATTCATCAAGAATTGATGACTGAATTACATGAGGCAGGCTTACAACATATTCCTGCGCAAAAGTAACCTAGAGATCATCGACCAATTGCTCAGCTTACGATTAGTATCTCTACTTTTTTGGGTAATCATAAGATAGAGAAAGAAGTTATACTATAACGCATAAAGTCCTTATGGCGAATCTATTATTATCGTTAAAGGAGTGAGTCACGATGAGTTCATTTGAGAAATCAGCAGAAGAATTGGAACGCGAATTGACCGAGCGTCTGACAGAAGGTCTGATGCAAGAAGAAGATCGTGAAGCAAGAGAGCGACGGATGATCCCTTCAAAGTATGAGATTCGGATTCAGACGACACTTGATCCAATCGCTGAAGAAACCAAGCAGTATCGCAAAATGGCAAAAGAAATTGATGGACGTTATGATGAGTACATGAACAAAATCAAGCGCCCAGAGTCAACAGATGATACAGAGTCTCGTTGATTATAGGATACAGGGTACAGAGCTGTTATCTATCACCCTCCAGGGAAAATAGATAACAGCTTTTTTGGTGTGCATACGTCAACAAATTAGATTGAGATATACAGACAGAGAAAGGGTGAAGCAGTGAATGAAAAGCAATTCTAAAGGCATACTGTATTTTGTCATGATTATGTTTATTCTGGTCAGTAGTGCAGGTATAGGAAGTTCATCTGTACATGCAGCAACCACAAGTCAGACTCCAGATCCCAAGCGAGCTTTTTCACATATGGTCTTTTTAGGAGATTCGCTTACAGCAGGATACGAACCAGGTGTAAAAGCTTCTTACTATGATGGCTTTGCACCACGAGTAGCAGAGCAAGGATTGTTCCGCGCAACCGTACAATCAGATAATCACAGTATACTTGGACTTACCAGTACAGGGCTGGATAATTATCTAAGTGCAGTCACCGCAGGAACAGCGATCACGACTAAAGATATCCAAAGCAATTTGCCAGGAGCCGTCTATACGTTAGATACAGTTCAAGCGAAAAAAGATATTGCGCAAGCAGATCTGATTACGGTCACGATTGGTGGCAATGATTTTTTGAATGCGCTGGGTTCTTTAAATGAATTACCACAAGACATTTCCAGTCTTAATCTAGATCAAGTAGGGACAAAGTACAAAATCAATATCGACAATATTATGAAGCAAGTCACATCACTCAATCCCAAAGCAACTATCGTGGTTGCAGATCAATATCAACCTATGCCTGTTCAAGTAGGTACCAAATTATATGCAGGGCTTAATACAGTCGCAAATCAATTTAGCCAGATTGTAGATCAAACAGCGAAATCGTATGTAGCCAAAGGATATGATGTACGTGTAGCTCATATCTCCAAAGATTTTCCGGGTAAAGAATTAGCGATGACTCATATCGCTGAGGGAGATATCCATCCGAATCAGACTGGATATGATGCGATAGCACGTACATTTATACAGACGATCTGGGGAAGCAAAGGCTACCTGAGTCCATTTGTCAAAGGACAATCTAGTTCTTCTGCAACACCTGCTATTGTAACGAATGGGCAACCGTTAGCAACAACATATAAGCCTATTATTCGAAATGGCAAAACGTATGTAACGTTGCGAGATGTAACAACAGCTCTAGGTGCCACAGTAAATTGGTCTAATACTTCACAAACAGCTACGATCCAAAGTGGCAAAAACAAAATCAGTATTCCTGTAAATAGTAAAAAAATAAAAGTAAATGGGGCTACGCAGTCTGTCGATTATGCTGCTTTTGTCCAAACAACTAAAGGAATAAGCAAAGTCTATGTACCTTTAACTGTACTCACTCAAGCATTTGATTATGATGTACAATATGTAGCCCGCTGGAAAGCTGTTTTTATCAGATCATAATTGAAGTGAATTGATAATATAAGTAATGATTAACGATGATAATGACCAAGTGACAATAGAAAATATAGCAATAAAAAAAGACATTCTATCTCAAAGGATGTCTTTTTTTGCTAATACTATCAATAGATTTGTGAACCTATTTATAAACATATACTGAAATTTTGGATCATTCACGCTATAATAAACATACAGTAATTGGAATTTAATTAATAAAAATGTAAACGTTATTATTAAAAATGTAAATACGTCGGGGTAGCAAAGGTGGAAACCATTCTTATGTTTACCAGAATTAAAAGCGCTTACAATAATTTAGGTATTCATCGTAAAATGTTGCTACTGATCTCTGCATTGTTGTTAGGAAGTTTTGCTTTTTACGCATTGGTATTAAGCAATTTGTATGAAACGTATGATAGCCAAATGTACGAAAAGACATCTGAATTACTGAATATGTCTTCTGTCGGTATTGAAAATCAACTGAAAGATATGGAACATTTATCATTTAAAGTAGTTACCGACGAACAATTGCAACGCTACTTAACAGAGCTGGAACAGACCAATTCAGTGTATCAAAAAAATGTATTACGCAAAAAGCTAACCAATCGGTTGATCGCTTTTGCAGGTTCGGAGCCTTTTGTCTATTCGATGATGGTGATCGACAAAGAAGGTGAGGTAATGTCAGCAGGCAATCGAGAAGGGATACCGGCTGAATTGCGAACCGATCTAACCACATTAGCAGATCAGAATGATGGAGCCAATTCGTGGTATGTCGGGGGCAAGTCTTCTTTGTTAGCAGTTCGTCAATTCAAGGCTTTTACCGGATCAACCTTCACGCTGAAAAATCTAGGTACAGTGATTATTCGGATTCGGATAGACCGGATTGTCGATAAACAGGTGCATCAGTCTGCTGGAAGTACACTTGTGATCGCAGATCATCAACAGATTGTTTATCCTGAAAAGGTGTCATTTAGCGAAACTGAAATCAATCAAGAATTGAGTCGCAATCAGCCTTATGGTGTAGTGAATTTGCCGGAAGGTGGTTATTTCTCTGCTCGTATTCAATCGCCATATACCGGATGGACATACTTGCATATGACGCCATTTGATCCAATGTTTGAACGAATAACATGGATGAAGCGTCTGGTGACGATTATATTTATTGCGATCTTTTTGCTAGGGCTGGCATTTGGCACACGATTATCGCGCAGTATTACAAGACCGATGGAACGCTTGTTGCAGAAAATGAGAACCGTAGAGACTGGCAATCTGGATCGTCTGGAAGAATTAACACTCGGGCCTGTGCTTGAAGGATCACAGACTGAAGTAGGGTTACTGCACCGCACATTTAACCGAATGTTACTGCGAATCAGTGAATTGATTGATGAAAATTATGCCAAACAATTGATTATTCGCGAAACTGAACTTAAAGCGCTACAAGCACAGATTAATCCTCATTTTCTCTATAACACCCTAGAATCGATTAACTGGATGGCGAAAGTTAACAAACAATCCAAAATCTCTGAAATGGTCGAAGCGTTAGGCTTTTTATTACGAAGCTCTGTCAATATGAGCGAAAAATTGATTCCGTTAGGACGCGAACTTGATATTGTTTATAGCTATGTCACGATTCAGCAGATGCGCTTTGAAGAACGTTTGCATTTTGAAGTCGATATTCCTGACGATCTCAAAGATGCGCTAATTCCCAAATTAACGCTACAACCGCTGATCGAAAATGCGATTCATTATGCGCTGGAGCCGAGTGTTAACGTGTGCCATATTCGTATTGTAGTGAGACATGAAGAAGATCTGCTCTATATCAGTGTAGAAGATGACGGACCGGGAATGACGGCTGAATTTCTAGAACGTCTACATAGTGGACAAGTACAGACGCGTGGTGAAGGGATTGGACTCAGCAATATAACCGAACGGATAAGGCTGACATTTGGCTCGGATTACGGAATGGAGATCGAAAGTTTGCCCGGTGTGATTACTGCTTTTCATATTCGTATTCCTTATGAGAGAGGGGAAGCGCAAGATGTATAAAGTATTGTTAGTCGATGATGAACGGATGATCTTGGAAGGGATATCACAGGTCGTGAACTGGCATGAAAGTGGAACCGAATTGATCGGCACCGCACGTAATGGACTGGAAGCCTATGAGCGTATTCAAGAAAATTGCCCTGATATCGTGATTAGTGATATCTCTATGCCCGGACTCGATGGAATTGGACTGGTCGCCAAAACCCATGCTGCATTTCCAGAGGTGCGCTTTATTATGTTGTCCGGTTATAAAGATTTTGATTATGCCCGTAGAGCGATGCAGTATGGGGTGAAACATTATTTGGTGAAGCCTTGTAACGAACGCCAGATTCAAGAAGCGATCAGTGAATTGTTATCCGAACGTGAGGTTGAGCATGAGCGTGATGAATTTGTAAACAGTATGAAAGAGCAATTTACACGCATGTTGCCACAGGTGAAAGAACAATTTCTGAAAGAATTTATCGCTAATAAAATGTACGGGGTGCGTGACCTTGCTTATTATGAGCAATTATTTCATCTGAATCTGCGTGACCGTCCGGTACGAATGGCTTTGATGCGTGTCGAAGAATCGCATGAATATGAACATTTATTTGCACTCAAAAATATCGCTGATGATCTACTAGATGGTGTATTGATGGGAACAACGATTCATATGCAAGATGAATTACTACTTTTACTGGATGATCCTGAATCGATTACCAAGCTGATTAGTGATCTGGAACATGTACAACAAGTGTTTGCAGGCTTTTACAAATTAGATGTGACGATTGCTCTAAGCGAACCGGATTATATGATCTCATTACGGCGAATGTATCGGGATACACAGCAATGTATGAATCACCGCTTTTATGTAGGGGAAGGCAGTATTATTACCAAGTCGGATCTAGCATTGGCTGACCAGAAAGATAATACTTCGTTTGAAATGGATGAAGAAGCTTTTACATTGTTAATTAAATCTGGACAAATGGAAGAAGTGACCGCGGAGATTGATCGTTTATTTGTAACATTAGCGGAATGGCGACATGATATCGGAGTGACGCGCTCGTATGTATTGCAATTATATGCAGTGATGATCCGTCTATGCTTGCCAGAAGAACGTTCTTTATTTACAGGTCGAATGGCAGAACTGGCAATGCTAGATACATTAACTGGATTACATGAGTTCGTACAGGAAGCCGCTGCTTACTTAACGATGAGTTACTATAAGAGCAATGTGAATCGCCAATCTTCTGTCGTCAATAAAATGATTCAGATCATCGAGCAAAATTACACCAGTGCTGAATTATCGCTAAACGGAGTCGCTAATCAAATGCTGTATATGAACCCGGACTACCTCGGTAAAATTTTCAAAAAAGTGACTGGCGATAATTTTTCTCATTATGTCAATCGTTATCGAATCGAACGCTCCACCGATCATATTCGTCGTAGCGGTGATGTCAAAGTATTCGAACTCGCCGAACTGTTCGGATTCGGTGGTAACTCTCAATATTTCAGTCAGGTATTCAAAAAGTGGACAGGCATGACCCCAACCGAATATCGGAAAAGTGAAGAGTAGAGCAAAAGCAAATATAAAATAAACTTTTTGTAGATATAACTTATTGTAGCTATAACTTGTAATGAAGTTTTATCTTTTGGAGTTTACTTGTCTAACTATTATGCTGTGATGTAAATGAATGGATACGAATAATAGTACACTTCAACAAAGAATAAAGAATAAAGAATAAAGAATAAAGAACAAAGAATAAAGCGACTTTTGATGGTCGCTTTTTATTTTGACTCAAATCTATCTAGCGTATCTCAGCGCACAAGCGAAGAGCATCATCATATTCTGAAAGAGCGAAGCGATCGCCTTTGTCATGAACTCCCTACCGCTTAGCAGTTATTCAAGGGAGTTCATGACAACAAGCGACGATAAGAATAAGATGATGATCGTAGCGACAGCCCCTTGATACCGTAAACCAATTCATTTGAATACAAATATCCGTCATCATCCAAATTCAGACTACTCTGTTTTTTACACGATCACATCGGATTTGTGTATTCATTTGTGATCTGGCATCTGCGAAAATGAAGGTATAACTTAAATGTAAGCGTTAACAAAAAAGGAGCATTATTACATTCTACTTATTGATTTTAAGCAATATGAACAGCAATCATCAGCTTGATTAACGAAAGGGGAGAATATAATGAGAAAAAAGACAGCACTGGTATTGATGGTTACAATCCTACTTTTCATCACAGCTTGTGGTAATTCAGGTGGCGGAGGTAGTAATGCTAGTGGAGGTACAGACGGCAAAACACTTCGGATCGCTTGGTGGGGATCAGATACTCGACATGAATATACTCAGAAAATTATTGATATGTACAAAGAGCAAAACCCCGGTGTAAATATTGATATCGAATATGCTTCTTTTGATGATTATTGGAAAAAGCTAGCTCCACAAGCAGCCGCTAATCAATTACCGGATATTATGCAAATGGACGTATCTTATATTAGCCAATACGCTAAAAACGGACAATTGGAAGACCTGACCCCATACTTAGGAAGCAAAATTAAAGTCGATGATGTGACTGAAAACGTACTTAAAACAGGTGTAATAGGTGGCGTACAATACGGTATGCCAACAGGGGTTAACGTTTTAGGATTCCAATACGATCCAGCGATTTTGAAAAAAGCAGGCATCAGCGAAATTCCAGACAATTGGACTTGGGATCAATACAAAGAAATCGCACTTAAAGCGAAAGACAAAGGAATCTACTTTGATAGCTCAATGGCAGCAGATATTTTCTTTAACTACTTTTTACGTACCAAAGGTCAATCGCTTTACAATGCTGAAGGAACAGCACTTGGATATGAAGATGATGCGCTATTTACAGAATTCTTCGGTATGTTAGCTGAACTGATCAAAGAAGGCGCAGTACCTTCTCAGGAAAAATTGAACCAGACCAAAGGGATTCTGGAAGAATCCGATATTGTAAAAGGTACAGGCATCGGGATCTGGCAATGGTCGAACCAATTTGTAGCGTTACAACGTGTCGTGAATCGTCCGATGGAGCTTGCTCCGATGGTAGGGCCTGATATGGAAAAAGGAATTTATATGCAACCAAGTATGTACTGGGCTGTAGCGAAAAGTTCGCAATCCAAAGACGAAGCAGCTAAATTTATCGACTTCTGGATCAACAATCAAGATGCCAATAAATTGATCAAAGGCGAACGTGGTGTACCAATTTCTGCGGCTGTTAAAGAAGCTGTAGCACCAGAACTAAGTGAAACCGAGAAACAAGTATTTGATTTTGTCGCTAAAATGGAGCCAATCAGTTCACCAATGAGCCCACCACCACCTGTAGGGTCGGCTGAGATTATTGCAGCATTAACCGATTATGTAGAGCAAATTAACTTTGGACAAGCTACTGCTGCTGAAGTTGCACCGAAGTTCCGGGCAGATGCGAATGCGATCTTGTCAAACAATCAACCGTAACGAACTCGTTAGCTGATAGATGTAGAGAACGTGAACCGATCGCTGGAGAATGTATATCCAATCGGTTCACGATTTTCTTTCAAAATCTCAACGATCTGAGGAGGTGCGAACGCTTATGGCTATACGTAATGAGTCTTTAAAAACCAATTTGACCGGCTATGCTTTTATTAGCCCTTTTATTATTGGATTTCTGGCTTTTACTTTGATCCCGATGTTTATATCGTTGTATCTTTCGTTTACCAGCTATAACTTGTTTACTTCGCCACGCTGGATAGGACTTGGTAATTTTGAAAAAATGTTTACCAATGATCCGAAATATTGGAACTCGGTCAGAGTGACTATTTATTATGTTTTTGTAGGTGTTCCTTTACGATTAGCTTTTGCTTTATTTGTAGCGATGGTGCTCAATACAGCATCACGGATGGTGGGTACATATCGAACGATTTATTATTTACCATCCATTATTGGTGGTAGTGTAGCTGTATCTATTATGTGGCGTAATATTTTTAGTGAGCAAGGGATCGTCAACCATTTCTTAATGGCTTTCGGCGCAGCACCTGTCAATTGGTTTGGTAATGCTACCGCTGCACTGGGCATGCTGATCACGTTATCGGTATGGCAATTCGGTTCATCGATGTTGATTTTCCTTGCTGGCTTAAAAAATATTTCACCTGAAATGTATGAAGCCGCCAGTGTTGATGGTGCTTCACCTGTACGCAAATTTATGAATATTACATTACCGTTACTCAGTCCGGTTATTTTATTTAATCTGATTATGCAGACGATTAGTGCATTTATGACATTTGTACCTGCCTATGTTATCTCCAAAGGAGAAGGTGGCCCTCTGGATGGAACAATGTTGTATTCACTTTACTTATTCCGTCAGGCATTTATGTTCAACAATATGGGTTATGCGGCAGCGATGGCTTGGGTGATGTTGATCTTTATCGGTATTCTAACATTTGTATTATTCAAAACATCTAAAATGTGGGTGTTCTATGAATCAGAAGGAGGACGTTAATTATGGCTGAACGTAAAGCGTCTATCCCTGAATACAATGTAATGAGCAGTACACGCGCGCAAAAAGGGTGGTTCTGGCGCAAAATCAAATGGCCTATATATCATATCTTTGTCGGGTTACTGGCGATCTTGATGATGTATCCGATTGCATGGATGTTGCTCAGTTCATTTAAAGAAAGCCGTACCATTTTTGCTACAGCGAATACATTATTGCCTGCTCAATGGATGTGGGATAACTATATTACCGGTTGGAAAGGTGTCGGTGGTTATTCTTTCGGGCATTATATGTGGAATTCATTAGTAATTGTAGCGATATCGACAGTCGGAGTAGTTATTTCTTCGGCAGTGATTGCTTTCGGATTTGCTCGTTTGAATTTTAAAGGTCGGAACTTCTGGTTTGCGATTATGATGGTGACCTTAATGTTACCTCATGATGTGGTATTGGTTCCGCAATATATTATTTTCACTAAATTAGGATGGTTAAACAGTATTGCTCCTATTGTGGTACCGCAATTTTTCGGTGCACCGTTCTTTATTTTCTTGATGGTACAGTTTATCAGGACGATTCCGAAAGATCTGGATGAAGCGGCGACGATTGATGGGTGTGGCAAATTCCGTTTGTTTATACAGATCATTTTGCCATTGATCAAGTCTTCTCTGGCGACAGCAGCGATTTTCTCTTTTTACTGGCGCTGGGAAGATCTACTAGGTCCGGTACTCTACTTGAATTCACCGGATAAATATACGGTCTCGATGGGATTGAAAATGTTTTTGGATAGCGAATCTTCTTCTAACTGGGGAGCGATGTTCGCGATGTCTATCGTAAGTCTATTGCCTGTGGTAGCGATCTTCTTTGCTTTCCAAAGACATATTGTCGAAGGGATCAGTTCTAGCGGGATCAAAGGATAAGATACGGATCAACAATAGCTAGGTAGATATCTCATACTGAATACTTTATGTTGCTCATTATTGAAGTTATCGAAATAGATGTTATGTACCATATAGATAATCATTAAAGCGATCTATGCAAGGATGGTGAAGCCAAATGAATCACAAATCAGCTACTGAGACGGCTACAGAACAATGGCGGATCACAGAAGGTGGCGATGCCCATGCAGCATTAGGTGATCCTTCATCTACGCTTCATGCATCTGCATCCGATCTCTCAGCACATGAACCGTTGTTATCACCATTGCGATATGATTTTGGACCGGGAGAAGTTACTCCCGGTTATATATCTGTGTCTCCTGATGATCGATATGAAAATGTGCAGACTGGATCAAGTTATGGATTTGCACATCCTGAGAGGGTATACGGACGAGATCGAAGCAATCTGCTAAGTGGAGATCTATTCGCAGAGACTTCTAATCATTTGCTAAGTAGCTTCTGTATTCCACTGGACACTTCATTTATAACCGATCTGCCTAACGGTACATATCAGATCCAGATTACGGTTGGAGATGAACAAGCCGCTACTCATACGATCATTAAATGTGGCGCTGGCAAGCTGATGTTACCGCCTGTAGATACATTGCCCGGTCAATTTGTAAATAAACTATTTACCGTTCCGGTGATTGAACATCAACTGCAATTGCATATCAGCGGCAAAGCTCCACGTCTAAATGTGGTTGAGATTACAGCTGTACCGCAAGCACTCAAACTATTTATCGCTGGCGATTCAACAGTGACTGATCAGAAGCAAGGTGGAGCTCCTTATGCGGGTTGGGGGCAGATGTTACCTGCAAAATTCAAGCACGATGTCTGTGTCGATAATCATGCAGTATCCGGTCGCAGTTCCAAAAGCTTTATTGATGAAGGTAGACTGGCTATAATTGCAGACCAGATCAAAGCAGGGGATTTTCTATGTATTCAATTCGGTCATAATGATGAAAAAAATGATCCGGCACGCGGGACAGAGCCATTTACTACATTTAAAGAGTACTTATTGCAATATATCGAAGTCGCTCATACCAAAGGGGCAACTCCAATTTTGATAACTCCGGTTAGTCGGCGTTACTTTGGAGCAGATGGCGTTCTTACAGATACTCATGGCGACTATATTGTAGCAATAAAAGAATTAGCGACAGAGCAACAGGTTCCACTAATCGATCTCGCTCAGCAGACCAAAGTATTGTTAGAGTCACTGGGTGAAGAACAAAGTAAATCGTTATTCGTCTGGCTCTATCCAGGGGAGTATCTACATTTTCCCGATGGGATGGAAGACAATACTCATTTTCAAGAACAAGGTGCTATGCAGGTAGCAGGACTGGTTACTGAAAGTATTCGTACGTTGGCGATTCAACCGTTAGTGATGTATTTGCGCTAATGCTAATATCGTTACTTTTGTATAGAGTGATCCTCATGACATTTCGAATCTACTGACAATCTAATATGCGATACAGAAAGGATGATTAGTTATGCCTGCTTTACAATTTGATGAACAGCATATCCGTGATGTGATTGATCGTGTGGTTGAACGTACATTTAATATGGATTTTCGTTGGGATTGGCCGGGTGGAGTTGCTTTTTACGGAATCTGCGAAGCCTATGAAGCAACAGGAAAAAAGGAATATCTAGACAAACTTAAAATTTGGATCGATGAGCAGATTGAAGAAGGATTACCACAGTTATCGGTCAACGGGGTATCGATCGGTCATTGTCTGCTTACCTTATATGAAGCAACAGGCGAAGAAAAGTATTTAGATATTGCAAAAGAAATGGCTGAATTTCTAGATAGCAAAGCAGAGCGTTTTGCAGATGGTATTTTCCAGCATACGGTCAATTCACTTACCGATGTATTTCCACAGCAAGCATGGGTAGATACGATGTTTATGGCAGGGTATTATTTGCTACGGATCGGTCATTTGTTAGGCAATGAGAAATATATCGAGGATGGTCTGAAGCAGTATCATGGACATGAAGAGTTTTTACAAGATAACGATACCAATCTGTATTATCACGGTTGGGATCATGTGAATCAGCATCATATGTCAGGCATGTATTGGGCGCGTGGTAATTCATGGGCGGCACTGACCATGGCAAAAGCATTGAAGTTTATTCCAGTGCAACATCCATCGTATATGATTATTGACGGTTCTTTGCGAGATCAATTAAGCGCTCTCGTACGTCTGCAATCACCAGAAGGATTGTGGCATACCGTACTGACCGATGAGACTTCATATCTGGAAACATCCGGTTCTGCGGGTATCGCGACAGCATTATTGTTGCAAGGCAGACTGTACAATAAATATACGCAAAAAGCGATTGATGGCATTTTGTCGAAGATCAAAGAAGACGGTACTATAACAGGCGTTTCCGCAGGGACAGCCGTCATGAATGATATTGATGGCTACCGCAAAGTACCTGCCAAACGTATTCAAGGATGGGGACAAGGACTGGGCTTAGCTTTTCTAGCTCAATTGGTACGTACCAAAGAAGACGTATTTGGTTGATTATCATGAAGCGATCATATCGATCGTTATTTTGAAAAAATATAGCATAGTATTATTCCTGGACATTTTAATTCAGCAAATAAAATATAAAAAAACACGCTGTTCTTATTCAAAGAGCAGCGTGTTTTCTTTAGGTTACATGCAGTGAAACGACAAATTTCTAGCTGCTTTGTCTTACCGTAACATTCGTTACTTTTTGATCAGAACTTTTAGTAATAAATAAAGTATAATGCTTAGAATCTTTCTCAATAGATAACACTTTGTTACTTTCGATAGGTTGAACGTTCCACTTATCCTGTTTTAATTTCGCAATATAGTCTGTAGTTAATGTATCAAATGTTTCCGGTACTTTGTAATTTTTTAGATCATTATCAGAAATCGTAGCTACTTCTGTAGCACTTGAAGGAACAGGCAAGTTATTTAATTCAGCCACATAAGAGAACGTATCTTTTGATGGTTGAGAAGATGTAGAATTTGAGCAAGATGCAAGTAGAACAACAAAACAGATTAATAAAAAACGCATATTACACACCTCATTATGAATTAACGTTCATTAGGACTTTTTGCAGCATTATTCATTTTCCAAATATAAACATTGTAGCCAGCAGAATACCAAGAGCTAAGAGCATTATTTTTTTTGTCATCTGTATGTTGTGTTACATAAAAATGGCCATCTTTTAAAAGTGTAATTAATGCAGTATGATCAATATCTCCATCTTTAGTAAAGTCTGCGTTTACTGGATCACCCATATCAGCTTTCGAAGCACTAGCAGCTAAAGTAGTACGTGTACGCCAAAAATGATAAAAATTATTTGCGCCACCCCAACTATGTGAAGGTTTTGAAATTAAATTATCTGAAAAATACCAAGCATTATCTCCAGTTAAGTATGGACCTTTCCACTGTGACATACCACCTGCATATAATGCTTGAGAAACAAAATTTGTACAATCATTCCATTTAGCCCAACATGCTTTTGAACTTAAAGAACACTTATTATAATTAGCATAGTAGTTAGAGTAGGTTGGATTTCTACCATTCCACCATTTATAAGCATAATCTCTTGCATTAATTGAACTATAACCATTTGAATAAGCATTAGGTGTTAAAAAACTTTTGGGTTTATCTTCGTATACCGATTCATGTACAGAAGATTGTATTTCATATACAGAAGATTGAACAGTGATTGGGTCAGAAGAAGAAACTGGGATCAAGTCGTAAAGTTCATTGAGTTCATTCTCGTTAATAGAAGCTGTATATAATTTATTTTTAAAATTTTTGATTTGTTTATTTTTTTCTTTGTTCTCATAGAAATCCATAAACTTTACAAATTCTATTATATAATTTCTATCTTTACTTGAAAAATCATCAAGAGAAGTTCCTAAACCTTTAATAAATAATTGATATTCAGTATTATCTAGATTCTGTTCTATTGTAATTGAATTTATATTTATGTAATCTTTTATTATTTTAATAGCTATAGCATATTTTTTTTCTGCTTCTTCTTTTGTTACAGTTGTTTCTATTAGATTAGGAATATTTACTTCTACTTTACCAGTAGCTACATTATTTATATACTCCCTGAATTCTGTTTGGGGATATTCTAAGGAATCTGTATGTAACTGATTAGATTCTGCTAAAGCATTAGAAGGTAGTTGACTTACAAAAAAAGTGAAGATAATAAATAATAGTAATAAGAATTTTTTTGATTTTCTCATTGTATTCCTCCTTATATAAATTATTTTTAAACTTTAACATAGTTTGAAATTGGTAACAATGTGTTATTTTTCCTAAATAAATAATTTGAATATAAAATTTCAGGTCTATATATCTAATTAATCGACAAAATATTTGCTTATGTTTTAATTTTTTCTATTAATAATATTTGAACTTATAACTTAAAATACCATTTCAGTTATCTAATTGAAATGGTATTTTAGGTTTGAAAATTTACAATAACGGTTGCTTCACAATCGAGAACTGATGATCTAGATTCTCAACGATCATATAGAGTATACCATTCTCGTATTTAATAAATTTGGATACCGTATTCTCAGATGTTTGGGGCATTTGCCAGATTTCTTTGCCATTACGATCATACAGATAATTCTTCTGTTCACTATTATCAATGAGAAAGACTTGATTGTTATTGTAATCGGTTGTCCATTTTTCATCACGATCAGCTAACGTACGAATCATTTCATATACACGTTGACCTGTAGCTAGATTGTAACGAGCATAGATTGGGAAAGGTTTGTCTGTATTAGCGCCTAACGGATTTCCTTTAATATTGGTCGTGTAGACAATCAATTCATTCGATTGTAATTGAAAATCAGCATCTAGATTCCACGGTACGGTAACCGTTTTGGCTTTTACGTTAGGATGAGCAGTATCCCAAATGTAAAACACATTTTGCGTTTGCATCAAGCTACCACCATTGTATTGAGCGACCACGTAATGAGAGAACATTTTTACTTGAGTTGGATTAGCATTTTCATAGTTAAACGTCTGCTGAATCGTTGGCGTTGTAGTCAGAGATGCTTGTTTCCAAGGTGCTTGATAGACCGATAACTGCTTGCTCGACTGAACAACAATTTGTTCTTTGCTAGTGGATGTAGGAGCAGACCATGCTAACTGCGAACCATTGCCCGACACGACTTGATACAAGTGTGCAGGTAACGTAACCGTTGATAAAATTTTGCCTGATGTTGCTTGAGCTGTTGATAATGTGATTTTTTTTAGGGATTGTTTATGTTGTACAATTAATACTAATTTGTTAGAACTGGTCAATACGTTATAGCTGAAAATACGATCATACGTATTGTTCCAAAGAGGCATCGATGTGTTCAAATTCACGATTTCTATGCGGTTATTCGCTATATCTACTAGAACTGCTTGATCATGAGGTAGATTCACAATCTGTGTATCGATCCGAAAATCGTCTGGAAAAGATAAATGATCATCTGTAGGATTAGCAGCAAATGCTTGTACAGGTAATAATAGCAATAGTGTTAACGTTAGAATCCATTTTTTCATCACAGGTAATCCTTTCTGCACATCCTTTATTTTATGTAGCATACCTATATATATTATACCGTATATTTGCAGCATGTGTACTATTTAGATTTGACGAGGTAAATAATAGGCTTTATGGTAATAATATAAAAATAATGATTGAAAAAGGGGTTGCTCTTATGGCTAGTGAACATATCGTACTGAATCAAGGACAAAATACCAATCTGGCGCAAGGGGATTCGTTAAAAGTAATGATTCAATGTGATGCTTCACCGTCGCCGCTGGATATCAGTTGCTTTATGGTAAATGAAGCAGGCAAAGTACCTTCAGATGATTATTTTATTTTTTACAATCAAAATGTCGATCCGCATCAATCAGTGCATTTGGAACAAGCAACAGAGCGGAGTACACAATTTGCGTTAAATATGACTAAATTGCAAGCGGCTCCTATTGCCAAATGTGTATTTACAGCTACGTTAGAAGGGGCAGGCACATTTGCAGAAGTACAAGGTTGCAAAGCGGTGCTTACGCTTGGTGAACAAGAGATTACATATACAATTACAGAAGCGACAGCAGAGACTGCGCTTATTTTTATAGAAGTGTATCGCTATCAGCAAGGGTTCAAAGTGCGAGCGATTGGACGTGGATTTTTTGGCGGTTTGAAGCCTTTAGCAGAATCATTTGGTGTAGAAATTGACGATAGTCCTGAAGAAGAAACAGCGCCTTCGCAAGCAAGTCCGGCTGATCCAACACCTGTGCCGGTTGTTGAGCCTGTATCCACACCTGAACCGATCACTCCACCAGTAAATACATCGATAGGCAAAATCGATCTGCTCAAACGCAAAGTCACCTTATCACTTGAGAAGAAACAAATCCCTCCGATTCAAGCCAGAGTGGCGGTAGTGTTCGATGCATCGGGTTCGATGTATTCTTTGTACAAAAAAGGGGTCGTGCAAGAAGCGTTTGAACGTATATTGGCGATTGCGGCGGCATTTGATGATAATGGGGAATTGGATGTATGGTTTTTTGCTAAAGAATTTCTACGTGCGCCAAGTGTACGTGCTGAAGATTACAAAGATTATGTCGCGCGCACCTATAAGTTAGGAAGTAAAGGTGGAACAAATAACGAACCGCCTGTGATGGAAGATGTGATTCGCAGATATACAGTCGAAGAACCGAATGTACGTATTCCAACGTATATTATCTTTTTTAGCGATGGTGGAGTCAGCAGTAAAAGCAAAATTACCAAATTAATTACCGAAAGTTCTCATCAAAATCTGTTCTGGCAATTTGTTGGACTGGGCAATGCGAATTATGGTATTTTGCGTCAGTTGGATGAGCTCAAAGGACGTTTTATAGACAATGCCAGCTTTTTCGAATTAGACGATATTTCTAAAGTGAGCGATGAAGAGCTATATGATCGCCTATTGAACGAATTCCCAAGCTGGATTGTAGAAGCAAGACGTAAAGGAATTTTGGCATAATTGCACAAGAATGAAGAATGAAGAATGAAGAATGAAGAATGAAGAATGAAGAATGAAGAATGAAGAATGAAGAATGAAGAGTAAAAGAGCCAGAAGGCAGTAAAGCATCTTGTATAATGTAGAGATGACTTTTACTAGCTTTTGGCTCTTTTTTTGAATTAGAAGAAGGAACTGAGATAGATAAGAATCATTTATTGGAATAAAGAAAGGCTATACATTGCTACGAAATAGACGTGATGCGTAAAATTTATTTTTTAGTTTTCACATATCAGTTTTCTATCGCATTAGAATAGGCATCTTGCAACAACAACGATTAGAGAATCTTCTCTTTTGAAAAGAGGGCTTTACCTCACTTTAACTTTTTGATGTTATCATCTGCTTGAATCGATCGCCTGAGCGTTTGCCCCAGTTGGTTCCCAATACCCCAAGAATAATCAATGTTGTGCCAATAATATGGTAATACATTAACTGCTCATGCAAAAATACACTACCTGCAATCATCGACGTAATAGTTGCAAAGTTGCTAAATACACTCATTTTGGTCGCTTCCAGATGAGAGAGCGCATAACTGGATAACAAAGTCGTTCCCAGCGAAGACAATATCCCTAAGTAAAGCAAAGCGAATCCATAATGTGGCTCTGTAAATGGCTGAACATATTCAATTACCGTCCCGAGTATCAGATGTCGACCAAGTGCTACAATATTAAATAACACACAAGCCGTTATCATCGTTACCCATGTTAATTGAAGTGGATTATACTGCTTGGTAAGCGGGCGAGCGAGTACACCATATCCTGCAAAACAAAGCGCAGACCCGATCAATAACAAGATTCCACCCAGATTACTGAGCGAAAAGTTGGTACCGCCTTTCATCACAAAAATAAACACAACGCCTATCACAGACAATAACAGTGATCCTTTTTGTATCCATGACGATTGTTCTTTGAGAAAATAAGTCGCCAGAATCAATGTGAAAATAGGAGCAGTCGCCTGTATAATACCAGCTTCAGAAGAAGAAGCATACAACAATCCAAACGCTTGAAAAGCAAAAAACAAAATAGGTGATAACATCGCCAGTGGTAAAATGCGCCAGATATCTCGCCAGGTGCAGGTGACTTTGATCCAGCCTAGCAGAATAGGAATTCCCAACACGATAGTAGATAACAAAAATCGATGAGCCAGTACATCGAGTGGATGTGCTGTATTGATCGTCATTTTCATAAATAAAAACGAAAATCCGATAATCAGTGCATAAGCTAGAGCAGCTAGGTAAGCGGGTATACGATTAGATTGGGTAGTCATTTGTGTGTACCTCCAGGTGATCATTTGCAATATGAATAGGTTGCTTATTCAATATACGTGGCGGACAAACAGCTCACAATCACGATAAAATCAAACTGTACCGATACAGATTGTATACACCTTTTAGAAGATCCAATGGAGAAGAGTCTATAATATGGTCTATACCATAAGTATTCAGCAGAGTACGTATAGTAGACGAAGGCACTACAGGGTAAGGGAGGAGCCAACTCATGAATAAATTTAAAAATACATCAAAAAGTAAACCTATGAATAAACAACAACAATTAGTTGTACATATCGCACAGCAGATTCAAGCAGGTACGTTAGTATCGGGTCAGAAATTACCTTCGATTCGATCTATGGCTCAAACTAATCAGTGTAGCCCTTCTACAGTAATCGGAGCGTATGAACAATTGATGCAAGAACGCTGGATTTATGCGATGGATCGAAGCGGATATTATGTGGCTCAACAAGGATATAATCAACAGCGTTATCCAGTGCGTGAACAGATTGATTTGTCATCAGCAGCGCCAGCACCTGAGTTGTTTCCTTATGACGATTTTCAAAGTTGTCTGAATCAAGCAACTCATGTCTATCGAGATCAATTATTTTCATATGGGATGCCTCAAGGCTTACCTCCATTATTGTGTGAAGTAAGACAACAGTTAGAAGAAGTACAAGTATTTGCGCGCGAGTCTCAGTTATTTGTCACATCAGGGATACAGCGAGCATTGTCGATTTTGACGATGATGCCTTTTTCAAATGGTCGACAGACGATTATGATCGAGCAACCGAGTTACCATTTGTTGATCGAATTACTGGGAGCACTTCATGTACCTGTGGAAGGAGTAGAGCGAACAGTGAATGGACTGGATTGGGAGCGAATCGAGACCCTTTTCCAGAGTGGAGAGATTAAGTTCTTTTATGTGATTCCACGATTTCATAATCCATTAGGAACATCGCTATCGACAGTAGATAAAAAGCGGTTAGTCGCATTAGCGGCAAAGTATGATGTGTATATCGTAGAAGATGATTATTTGTCTGATCTAGAACACTCTGTCTCGAATGACCCGATGTATGCGTATGACACGTCAGAGCATATTATTTATCTCAAAAGCTATTCCAAAATTCTTTTCCCTGGTCTACGAATCGGTGTAGCAGTGTTGCCAGCAGCATTAATCGATACCTTTGCTCAATATAAACGTTTACTGGATATCGATAGTTCTGTGCTATCGCAAGCCGCATTACATATGTATATCAAAAACGGAATGTTTACCCGTTATCGTCGCTATTTGCTTGAAGGATATGATCGCCGAATCAAGCAGTTGCATCGCACACTGGAGGCTTTGTCTGCTGATCCTATTTTTGCAAATGCTCCTCGTAATCAGGCAGTGCATACCTTTTTAAGATTACCCGATAATTTCCCGACTTCTGTGTTGATCCGTCGTTTAGCACAGCAGAACATTATCGTAGGCGATGGTAGCCAGCACTTTTTGCCAGACAGTCCATATACGATTAATCTATTACGGATGAATGTATCCAATGTACCTGAAGAGCAGATTGACCACACACTGAACATTATCGCCAAAGAAATTCGTAAGTTATCGATTACGCCCAAGCTACATGAGTAATAGTCTTCATCTACTACAATCAATGTTTTACGGCATACGGTAGGATGATTCAGGCAAAAAAAGCGACCTGTGATATACTCACAAGTCGCTTGATTTACGTTTGGGATCATCAAAGCTATATATTAACGTTTTTTATTATAAAGTCTGCTAGCACATTACTTCCCTGCTGCAACCAACTTCAACGCTTCATCTGCCGCTTGCAACGTCTGATCAATATCAGCATCCACATGAGTAGTTGTTAAGAACCATGCTTCATACTTGGAAGGAGCAAGACATACACCACGATCTAGCATATGACGGAAGAAGGATGCGAATTTCTCACCATCGGTATCTTGAGCTTGATCGTAATCAGTTACCGGATGATCGCAGAAATGTGTAGAGAATGCGCCACGAATACGGTTAATGGTCATCGCTACACCATGACGATCCGCAGACTCACGTAATCCATCGGTTAAGCGAATAGCTAGGCGTTCCATTTCTTCATAGACGCCTTCGCCTTGCAACACTTCCAGACAAGCAATCCCTGAAGCGACAGACGCAGGATTTCCTGCCATCGTACCTGCTTGATAAGCAGGTCCTAGTGGAGCGACTTGTTCCATAATATGTTTGCGACCACCATAAGCACCGATTGGCAGTCCACCACCAATAATTTTACCAAGTGCTGTTAAGTCAGGCATGATCTGATCGTGATTGTCTAAGCCAGCATATGTCTGACTGGAACCGTAATGGAAACGGAAAGCTGTAATGACTTCATCGTAAATGACTAAAGCGCCATAATCATGAGCTAACTTACATAACCCTTCCAAAAATCCCGGAGCAGGCATAACCATACCAAAATTACCGACAATCGGCTCTACCATTACGGCTG
The DNA here is from genome assembly GCF_028606985.1 of Paenibacillus kyungheensis. Taxonomy (NCBI): domain Bacteria; kingdom Bacillati; phylum Bacillota; class Bacilli; order Caryophanales; family Paenibacillaceae; genus Paenibacillus; species Paenibacillus kyungheensis. The sequence continues at coordinate 677,474 of NZ_CP117416.1, forward strand.
CAATCTGATCGCTCCAGTGTTCTAATGCTTCACGTAGCGCTTCTAGATTGTTGAATGGTACCGTGATGACTTCTTGCGCAATACTGGTTGGAATCCCAGCGCTATCTGGAATCCCCAGTGTTGAAGGACCAGAACCTGCTGCGACAAGCACCAGATCCGAATGTCCATGATAACAGCCAGCGAATTTGATAATTTTGTTGCGTTTGGTATAGGCGCGCGCAACACGAATCGTCGACATCACCGCTTCAGTACCGGAGTTTACAAAGCGAACTTTATCCAGAGAAGGAATACTGTCTTTGAGCATCATTGCTAATTGGATTTCAAGTTCTGTCGGTGTACCGTACAGAATTCCATTTTGGGCAGCTCTTGTAATCGCTTCAGTGATATGTGGATGGGCATGTCCGGTGATGATCGGGCCATATGCCGCTAGATAATCGATATACTTATTGCCATCGACATCTGTAAAATGAGCACCTTTCGCATTAGCCATAAATACAGGTGCACCGCCACCGACAGCTTTAAATGAGCGAGACGGGCTATTCACACCGCCTACAATATGTTCTAGTGCTTGTTCATATAATTGGGAAGAACGTGTTCGTGGATTCAATACAATCGCTCCTTATTCAAAATAACAGCAACCACCGTCCAGACAAGAAAAAAGCGCCCTTTAGATGGGCGCTATAACTACAGATGTGACGATGATTGAACTGCGCTGTTTCTATTTTACCATTGTTGCTACAGAATGTTGAGTGATTATCTTAACAGGCTTACTGCACTGAAGAACTTGAGCTGTTCGATGTAGAGCGTGAAGAAGAACCGCCTGTATTGGTTGGACTGGAACTTTCTGTACTTGAGCTTGAATTGGAACTGCCCGAAGAACTGTCTGAACTTGTACCGCTTTTGTTAGTACCTGTGGATACCGGTGTTGGTTCCACTACTGATTTATTTAAAGCATCTTGTACATATTTTTGTAATTCTTCGCTACTCTTGATACCGATCACATCAGCACCGCCTACTTTTTTCTCGGCTAGTAGATCGTCTGGAGGCAGTTGGTCACTACCATTCATTTTACTATCGTAAGCGACCGAAGCGAGTTTCCATAGATCATCAGTGCTCAAGTTCGTATCGATATACGGATTGACCTGTTGTAAGATCGTCGGCAGATTCATAATTGAAGTGGTGGATTTCATTTTCTCACCAACCGCAGTTAAAAAGGCACGTTGTCTTTCCGTACGGGAAAAGTCAGACATGGCATCATGACGAAAACGTACATATTGCAGAGCAGTTTTGCCATCTAAATGTTGCATACCTGCTTTGAGATCAATATCGTATTCGTGTTTATCTGCTGCACTGGTATAATGCATATCTTTTTCAACGTTAAAATCAATACCGCCAACAGCGTCTACCAGTTTGATAAAGCCCTGGAAGTCCGTATAGACATAATATTGAATCGGAATACCAAGCAAGTCACTAACTGTTTTCATCGCTGTATTCGGTCCATGTGTAATCGCACTATTGATCCGATTCTCGCCATAACCAGAGATCGGAATATACGTATCACGCAGGATCGAGAATAAATGAATGGTTTTTTTGACAGGATCAAGTGAAGCGACAAGCATGGTGTCTGAGCGTGGAATTTCACCATCGTCTGCACTACGCGAATCGACACCCATTAAAAGAATATTGACAGGTTCGGTTCCTTCCCATACAGGAGGCTGAGTAGCGGCGACATTGGTAGGTTGCACATTTTTAAAAGGTGACGCATCGCCTGTTTTTTGTAATGCATCAATTTGATTATATACTGCTGTGAAGTAATAAATCGCATAGCCTATAACCGCAACTACAATGATCGCTACGGTCCAAAGCAGCGTTCGCTTTGTCTTTACATTCATGTTCTTTCTTCCTTTCGAGGGTGAGGTCTATACTATGTTTTCAGAATCTTAATGCCAATTTGAAAAATTGTTTATCACTTTTGATTGCTCTTCATGACACCCGTACATTATAATTTTTTTTTAGGCAACAATCAATTACAGCGAATTGACAAGATTGTTATAAATAACGCGAATTATAGCGCATTTCTAACATGAACATCAATCAAGCATAAAGGAGATACTCATGCAGGCGATCGAAGTACAAGATTTACGCAAAACCTTTCAGATTCAGAAGAGCCGCGGAGGATTAACCGGAGCACTGAAAGACTTATTCGCAAGGCAATATAATGAAGTTGCTGCGGTGAACGATATTACCTTTTCTATTCCACAAGGAGAAATCTGTGGATATATCGGGGAAAATGGTGCTGGCAAATCGACCACCATCAAAATGCTCACTGGTATTCTTGTCCCTACATCCGGACAGATTAAGGTTAACGGGTATGTGCCTTATCAAGAACGGGAAAAGTTCGTGCAGGGAATCGGTGTTGTGTTCGGACAAAGAAGTCAGTTGTGGTGGGATATAGGAGTAATAGAATCTTTTCAATTGCTTCGTAAAGTATATCAGGTATCTGAAGCAGATTACAAAAAACGCCTCGATGAGCTGGTGGAACGTCTGCAATTACAAGACTTATTAAGCCGTCCTGTACGTAAGCTGAGTTTGGGTCAGCGGATGCGTTGTGAATTAGTTGCAGCATTGTTACACAATCCATCGATTATTTTTTTGGATGAACCTACGATCGGTCTGGATATCGTCGTCAAATCCGAAATTCGTGAATTTCTAAAAGACCTTAATCGTACACAAGGGACAACGATTCTACTGACAACACATGATCTGCAAGATATCGAAGCACTCTGTTCGCGCGTGATTATGCTGGATGCTGGTAACGTCATCTATGATGGCGGCTTAGATGATCTGAAGACTCGCTGGGGTAAAGGCAAAGAAGTACGCTTCCAGTTCGGCAAAGCAGTGACTGCATCTCAGCTCCAAGCGTGGACAGCCAGTCTACCTGTACAGTGGACACAAGAAGGTGAACTTGTAGCTACAGCATTAGTAACTGCAGATACAGCCGTATCCGATGTGCTAACCGCAGTACTCAGTCAGGTCGAAATTCTGGATATTCAGATTTCCGAGACCAGTACCGATGAAATTGTACGTCAGATTTATAGTTCCGGTTCAGCCGAAAAGCCGGAGGTTAAGATTCATGTCTAGTCTGTATTGGGATTTTATTCGTATTCGTTTTTTGACGATGCTGGCATATCGAGTGAATTATTACTCTGGTATTCTGGTATATACGCTTAATATCGGTGTGTATTATTTTACATGGCAAGCGATCTACGGGGGCAAAGAGCAGATTGCAGGCTTTACAGCCGCACAGATGACCACGTATGTAGCTGTTTCATGGATGGCACGGTCGTTTTATTTTAACAATCTGGATCGGGAGATAGCGACCGAGATTCGAGACGGTACGATAGCGATTCAGTTTATCCGCCCGTACAACTATTTGATGGTCAAAATGATGCAAGGATTCGGTGAAGGATTGTTCCGTTTCTTATTATTTATGATTCCAGGGATGTTGATCGCATTACTATTATTTCCGGTTCAATTGCCGACAAGTATCACCTCTTGGATCGGTTTTCTGATCATGTTATTTTTTAGCTTTCTGATCAATTCGCAGATTAATATTATTATCGGAATGCTTGCTTTTTTTGTTGAAAATAACGAAGGTATGATGCGGATGAAGCGAATTGTCGTTGATCTATTTTCAGGGTTATTGATTCCAATTAGCTTTTTCCCGGGTTGGTTGGTATCGATTATGAATTTTCTACCTTTTCAAGCGATCACGTATTTGCCGGGTTCGGTATTTACAGGTCGTGTTAAAGGAACAGGCATTTTAGAAGTGTTAGGGATTCAGGTGGTCTGGTTTGTTCTATTATTAATTCCAATTTATTTTATATGGCGTGCTGCTCGTGTGCGGCTGTTCGTACAAGGGGGCTAAGCAGATGAAATATTATCTTGGATTGGTATGGGAATACTTTCTGAATTATGCGAAGACACGTCTAACATATCGTGCCGACTTCTGGGTAGAAGTGATCTCGGATTTGTTATTTCAAGCGACCAACTTAATCTTTATTTTTGTCGTATTTGCACATACAGATACATTAGGTGGATTTACCGAAGCGGAAGTGGTATTTGTATATGGATACTTTATGATTCCGTATGGATTGTATAGTTGCTTTGTGAATCTATGGAACTTTGGCGATCGTTATATTGTCAAAGGAGAAATGGATCGCATTTTGACCCGTCCTGCTCATAATCTATTTCAGATTTTTCTAGAAAATCTTGATCCACCGTCATTAATCGGTTCGTTGATTGGTGTGATTATTATGATCTGGAGTGGAGGTCAGTTAGGAATCGAGCTATTATGGTGGCATATTCCTGCACTGATTGTGATGGTTCTCGGTTCAACACTGATCTATACCGGAATCTATACGATTCTAACGTCGATCTCTTTTTACTCGGATTCACCGACAGGGATTATTCCGTTAATGTACAATATCCAGACATACGGACGTTATCCGATTACGATCTACAACCGTATTATTCAAATTTTGCTAACATGGATATTGCCATTCGCATTTGTAGGTATCTATCCTGCGGCACTGTTTTTAGATCGACCTGAAATGATTCGGATGGCTTGGATCACACCTGTGATGGGGATTGTCTTTTTCGCACTAGGATTGGTATTCTGGAATGGTGGAATCAAGCGTTATCGCGGAGCAGGATCATAAGTTGAATATATTAAGAAGGAACATGCTTGTATTTTGAAAGTGAGTTCTTTATATTTTACATCGAAGCTAAAAAGAATAAGGTAGCTGAAGGAGGAATTACCATGAGTGAATTACAAATAGGGCAACCGGTACCTGAATTTACATTAGAAGCATCTGGAGGTCAAGAAATCTCGTTAAGTGATTATCGTGGCAAAAAGGTCGTGTTATACTTTTACCCGAAAGATAGCACGCCGGGTTGTACCCAGGAAGCTTGTGATTTCCGCGATAGTTCAGCAGCGTATGAGCAAAAAGGTGCGGTTGTGTTGGGAATCAGTCCTGATCCGGTCAAATCTCATGATAAATTTGCACAAAAGTATGAACTGTCTTTCCCGTTACTATCCGATCCTGATCATGCAGTTGCAGAAGCATTTGGCGTATGGCAATTGAAGAAAATGTATGGCAAAGAATACGAAGGTATTGTACGGTCTACATTTTTGATCGACGAAGAAGGTATCTTGATCAAAGCTTGGAACAAAGTGAAAGTTAAAGGGCATACTGAAGAAGTATTTGCTGCACTGTAAAAAGACATTGTTATGGAAGCAAGTAAAGTTGCTACAAATCAATATGGCTCTATGATAGTTTTACCAAAGCAACGTCCTTCCAAAGACGTTGCTTTTTTAATGGATAAAATAGCGCTTACCTGTAGTCATCTTGTGGATAGCAATCGATACCAAAGGAGAGGAGAACGACTTATGAATTTTTACACTATTGCTTATTTGGAAAATCAATCGACATTTAATGTCTATCTCAAATACATCTTTATTTTTGTCGCACTGATCTTATTGCTGGTGTTATTTTCCTTATATATGCGCAAACGTATTGAGACCAAATATCGCGATCTAAGTATTATTTTGCTACTTATTATAGTGTTTATGATTGGTGTACAGTATTCGGATTATACGCAAGATCAGAGCACCTATTCCAAATACTCGCAGATGGTGCAATTTGTCCATCAATTAGCCAAAGACCAGAAGTTGGATGAAACAACGATCAGTGTGAATTCAACCACGCTTGTAGACGAAGTTATTATCAAAACACCAACAGCTTACTATACCGCTCATTTTAATGATGATATGAGTGCTTATACATTAGAAACGGTCTATCTGGTGAATCCAGACGTTCACATCATCAACCAATAAGTAGAAAGAAAGGAAACAATCTATGGAAGCTTATTATCCTGTTATTATCAAATTAGCGCTTGGTATTCTTTGTCTGGTGTTACAGATTAATCTAATGGGCAAAGGCAATCTAGCGCCCACATCGGCGATTGATCAAGTGCAGAACTATGTACTCGGGGGCATTATAGGCGGTGTGATCTATAATGAAGCAGTCAAGCCATTACAATTTTTCCTCGTGCTGATGATCTGGACGTTACTGGTCTTTATGATCAAATTCCTCAAACAACACAATCCATACATTAAGCGTATTGTCGATGGCAAGCCGATCAACTTAGTTGTCAACGGGGAAGTCAATGTTGGCGAATGTCTACGTTGCGGCATATCGGCAAATGAATTGATGTTCAAGTTACGAGCGATAGGGATATATGAGATTAAAAATGTAAAACGAGCCATTTTAGAGCAAAACGGACAATTAACCGTTATCCAATACGGTGATGAAAATATTCGTTACCCGATTATTGTAGATGGGCAGGTCAATCAAGATGTACTTGATCTGATTCATAAAGATATCAAATGGCTAGAAGAGCGGGTCAAACAAGAAACTCATCATCATATATCTGAAATTTATCTAGGTGAATATATCTCAGGTGAACTGCGCCTGCATGCGTACAAAAAGTAAATCGATTTGCTGTTTAAACATCACATTTTTATATGATAAATTTGACATAAAGAGTGAGCTATGTTAGTTTGGAGTCATTGGGTTTTTCTAAATAATGGAATATTTAGAGGTTGATTCACACTATTCAAGGAGGCACACACTTATGACAAAACAACAATGGATACAAGCAATCGAAGCACAATTTGATCAAATGGTATCTTGGCGTAGACATATGCACAAGTTCCCTGAATTATCTTTTCAAGAAGTGAAAACTTCTCAATATATTGCAGATACGTTAAAAGGATTCGGGTATGAAGTGCGTACAGGTGTAGGTGAAGGCGGATTGATCGCTGATCTACAAGGGGCACAATCAGGCCCAACGATAGCATTTCGAGCAGACTTTGATGCACTGCCCATTCATGAAGAAAATACAGTCGACTATCGTTCGCAAAATGATGGCGTGATGCATGCTTGCGGACATGATGGGCATACAGCAGCATTACTGGGTGTAGCCAGTGTACTTAGCGATCAGCAAGCACATTTGAAAGGAAAGGTTCGGTTTATTTTCCAACATGCTGAAGAACTTCTTCCAGGTGGAGCCAAAGCAATGGTCGAAGATGGAGCATTGGACGGAGTCGATGAAGTGTACGGTGCGCATTTAGCGAGTGCTCTTCCACTGGGCAAAATCGGCACAGCTTCAGGGCCTGCAATGGCATCCGCAGATTCCTTTTCAATTACGATTCAAGGAAAAGGCGGACATGGCGCACAGCCTGATTTGTCAGTCGATTCTATCGTGATCGGTAGCCAGTTAGTAGGAGCTTTGCAGACCATCGTATCCCGTCATATCAGCCCGATGCAGTCGGCTGTAGTGACTATCGGTGTGTTCCAAGCAGGACAAGCATTTAACGTTATTGCCGATAAAGCGAAGATCGAAGGTACAGTGCGTGCATTTGATCCAGAGATTCGTACCAAGATTGAGCAAGATATTCGAGATTTGGTACATGGCATCACATTAGCCAGTCATGCGACATATACAATTAATTATATTCATGGTTATCCAACCGTTGTGAATACACCAGAGCAGACAGAACATGTTCAACAAGTCGTTGTCGATACGATGGGTGAAGAAGCATTTCTGATGTTACCACCAGCGATGGGAGCGGAAGATTTTGCCTACTATCTACAAGAGCGTCCGGGTAACTTCTTCTTTGTCGGATCGAAAAATGAAACCGAAGATACCGCATTCCCACATCACCATCCACGGTTCGATATCGATGAACGTGCGCTTGTGAATGCAGGTAAAGTCTTTTTGGGCATTGCGGCAGAGAAATTACTGTAGGTTATTCTGGATGATACGATGAGAGAAGATACAACAGAACTTGGTATGTAGAACTTAATAAAAAATATCATCAAAAAAAGAACAAAGTACTAATAGCAGTATGAGCATATCTTCTAAGTAGTGTCATATTCAATATGAAATAAAAAAAGCAGCGAAGATTGTGGCATCTATTGCCCGATTCTTCGCTGCTTTTTTATACTTTTAGTTTATTCACCTGCGGAATCATCAGGCTTTTTCTTTCCAAATCGATTCACCAGTGCAATTCCTAATCGTCTGCGGAACTTCACAAGAATAAAGAACAAGATTAGCACCACAATAATCGCAATCGCTTCAAATGAATAGTGATGAATCCAGTGAAAGACCATCGTCCATTGTGGTCCGAAAATGCGACCTAATGCTAGAAAGATACTAACCCAGATCAATGCACCGCTATATGAGTAAGCAGCAAAGCGCCAGAACTTAAAGTTCATAACACCTGAGAAGTAACCGGTGAAATGACGTACTCCCGGTATAAAATATCCAAAGAATACAAGTGTATATCCATATTTACCAAACCACAGTTGTGCTTTATCCAGCTTGGATTGTGGCAACAACAACCATTTTCCATATTTACGTAAGAACGGAAGCCCTGCTTTTCGACCGATAAAATAAGTGATCGTCATCCCGATCGTTGTACCGGCAAACGCACAAAGAAATAATAGCACTATATTCAGGCGACCCATATAAGACAAATAGCCAGCATATCCCATCATTGTTTCACCAGGGAAAGGAAGAGCGATAAATTCAAGCAATAGTCCTAGAAAAAGCACCAGATAACTATGATGTGTAAAAAGAGATTCTATATAATGTATAAATTGCATGAGTTTTCCTCCGTGGTGCTATGATTTCTCTGTATTTGACTATTTTTCCTAAAATAAAACAATCTATTACATCATAATCTATCGGAAACTACAAAGTCTATTAATAGGTCTATTTTAAAAGAAATCTCGTTATTTCTGAAATGTAAACGTAATCTTGATAGAGAGTGGAAGAAAGTACACTTTTAATTGCTGTAGTAAGGTTGGAAGCCTTGACGGTGGCTTTTGCACATAGGTATAATTAGACTCATTGAAATGTGGGAGGTTCGTGAATGAATAGTCCAAGTGAAATTATTGTAGTTCTCGATTTTGGGGGACAGTACAACCAGTTGATCGCAAGACGTATCCGTGATCTAGGCGTGTACAGTGAATTAATGCCTTTTAATACCCCGGTCGAAAAGATTCGTGAATTGTCACCGAAAGGGATCATCTTTTCCGGTGGACCTTCTAGCGTGTATGCAGAAAATGCACCGCATGTCGATCCAGCGATCTATGATCTGAATGTGCCGATCTTCGGTATTTGCTACGGTATGCAGTTAATGGCTCAACAATTGTCCGGTAAAGTAGAACGTTCTGCGAAGCGTGAGTACGGGAAGTCTGATGTAGACTTTATGGCTCATTGCGCATTGAATAAAGGCATGGAATCCAGTCACACCGTATGGATGAGTCATGGTGACCATGTAGTCGGCTTGCCAGAAGGATTCGTATTGGATGCAAGTACAGAATCGGCTCCAATTGCTGCGATGAGTAATGCAGAGCGTCAATTGTATGCTGTACAGTTCCATCCAGAAGTACGTCATTCTGTGTTCGGTAACGAAATGATCCGTAATTTCTTATATGAAATTTGTAAATGTGCGGGCGAATGGAGCATGGAGACGTTTATCGAAGATACGATCGAAGAGATTCGTACACAAGTCGGCGACAAAAATGTATTGTGCGCACTAAGTGGCGGTGTCGATTCTTCGGTAGTGGCGATTCTTTTGCACAAAGCGATCGGTCCTCAATTAACATGTATGTTTATCGACCATGGTCTTTTACGTAAAGGCGAAGCGGAAAGCGTCATGGAGACGTTTGTTGGTAAGTTCGATATGAAAGTTGTCAAAATCGATGCCCAAGAACGTTTCTTGTCCAAATTGGCAGGCGTTGACGATCCTGAGCAAAAACGTAAAATTATCGGTAATGAATTTATCTACTGCTTCGATGAAGAGTCTCGTAAATTAGGCGACTTCGCGTATCTAGCACAAGGTACACTTTATACCGATATTGTAGAAAGTGGTACAGCAACAGCACAAACGATCAAATCTCACCATAACGTAGGTGGATTGCCAGAAGATATGCACTTCGAATTGGTAGAGCCACTCAAAGCACTATTCAAAGACGAAGTACGTAAAGTCGGCGAACAATGCGGATTGCCAGCTGCAATCGTATGGCGTCAACCTTTCCCAGGTCCAGGTCTAGCGATTCGTGTCTTGGGCGAAGTGACTGAAGATAAATTGCAAATCGTTCGCGATTCCGATTACATTTTGCGTGAAGAGATCGCAAAAGCAGGTCTTGAAAGCGAAATTTGGCAGTACTTCACTGCACTTCCTAACATGAAGAGCGTAGGCGTTATGGGCGATGCTCGTACGTACTCGTATACCGTAGGTATTCGTGCTGTAACATCGATCGATGGCATGACTGCCGACTGGGCACGTATCCCGTGGGATGTGTTAGAGAAGATTTCGGTGCGTATTGTCAATGAAGTCGATAATGTAAACCGTATTGTGTATGATATTACGTCCAAACCACCAGCTACGATTGAGTGGGAGTAGACTATAAAATAAAAATGAAGTTTTTACGCTAATTTAATAGGAATTTACATGTTATAAGAAGGTTTATTTTAAATAAAAATTAATTGGTTTCGCGCCAAACTCTCTACCCAAAATTGGTAGAACGTGAAACCAAATACCCTTGTCAAATTCTGATGGGGGTATTTTTTTATTAGATTTAGCATAATAGAGTTTACTTTTGGATAGTATATTCTCAGAAAAAATTGATTTGCCCAATCGAATTGATAACTCTGAGTATGGATTATTAAAGCGAACTACAATATTAAAACTTTCTTCAAAAGTTTTTAATCGAAGGAAAAACTATATTTGTCAAAGACTACTGTAAATGTAGTCTAAGTTTATGAACATATAGCTGCCTTTCCTGTTAGATAAATAATATGTGAATACATGTATTAGTTTATTAGTTTGCCTTCGATAATTTATAAATATATTTATTTGTACCATATCGTTAAAGCATTCATGTCAATAATTTTGTTACTCTAAATCTTAAATTTAATAAAAAATCCTTTGCCAGGAAATTTTTTTCAAACATACACCCCATATAGAGTGAAGGAAAGTAAGAGAGTGCAACAATGGCTATTTTTTTACTTCCTTTAATAAACATTTGAATTGGACCTGAGGCCAATTCGAAAATAGGAGGATTATTAATATGGAAAACAAATTATCAAGTGTTTTAAAATCAGACATCTTTCAAGTGGATAAGGCTCTTGAAAGTTGGCGTGATTCGGGTTTTGATTTATCTACGGCAGTAGGTGAGGTAGTTGATAATTCAATTGAAGCTGGTTCAAAGATTGTTAAAGTGATTCCTTATCAAAATAAGACTGATAAAAGTATAAATACAATTGTGTTCGCTGATAATGGATTTGGGATTAAATCGGATATACTAGCACAAACTTTAAAAATAGGTTTTTCGACTAGATATAATCAACGCAAGGGACTTGGTCGTTTTGGTGTGGGAATGAAAGTTGCTGCATTAAGCCAAGGAAGAAGAGTAGATATTTATACAAAGACTTTAGGGGAAGACCGATATTATCATGCTTTTCTAGATCTTGACCTCATAACAACAGAGGAACAAACTCACATTATTGCTCAAGAAATCGATGGGTTTCCAAAGGAATATGCAATGCATATGGCGTGGGATGAAGGGGCTCCTTTTGATTCAGGAACATTGATTGTCTGGTCTAAAATTGATCGTTTAACTAATGAAGGTAAATATGGAAATTCTATAAATGAATATTTACAGGAATTAACAAAGTTTCTTGCGAGAGCTTATCGGAAGTTTATTGATCAGGGCTTATTGATTCAATTAAGCGATAAATTTCTTGACCTATATGACCCATTAATGTTACTAGACAGCCCAAGAATTTCTAAACTCGTCGGTGAAAATAACTTACCTGCTGATGTTATTGATCGATCAGTTATTGAGATCGAGGGCGAAGAAGTAGTGATAACGGTTACTTTACTGCCAGAGGTGCTTAGGAAAGTTAAAGGAGAAGGTGGATATAAAGGTTCTGCATCAAGGTTTAAAGAGCTGTATCTAAAGGATCGCGATGGAAAGATTAGTATCCTGAGAAATGGAAGAGAGATTTATTATGATCCAATTCAAGGCATGTTTCCATCTAGGATTGAGAATATTGACAGATTTATTGGGGTGGAAATTAGTTTTCCCGCAACCCTTGATGAATATTTTCAAGTTCGCAATGTTAAAAGGGGAGCAGTTCCTGTTGGTAAGTTGAGGGCAGAAATTCGTAAAATTCTAGATAAACCAGTTAAAGCTGCTCGTAAACAAATTCAAGATGTATTTGCGAAAACTAGTACGGAAAAAAGAAAACATGATATAGAACATACTCCAGCAACAAAGGCAGTAAAAGAAGCTGAAAAGACTGCTATACCTGGAAGAGCTGGTTTAAATGCTACGGAAGATGAAGTAAAAGAGGTTATTAAGGATATACTTGAAGATGCTGGGATAGATGCTGATATTAACAAGGAACTAGCTGACAAAATGACCGAGCAAATTAATGAGCAACCTATTACCTTAGTAGACTCTTCGTGGCCTGGTAAAGAGTTGCTTGATATAACACATTTTAATGGTAAAGCAGTAGTGAAAATAAATCATCGGCATCCATTTATTAAACAAATTTATAATCCTATAAAAGAAGCGTCTAGCCAAGACCCTTCAACGATTAACCCTGATGAAATGATTGAACTTGCAAGAAAGGCTGAAGCTGCTATCGATGTATTATTTATGGCTTATGCTAAAGCTGAGAATATGCACGCAAATCCAGATGATGTGTATAGTGATTTAAGGACACAATGGGGTTTCTTTTCTGGGGCTTATGTTCGCGAATTGTTAAAATCGTTTTAATAAAACAAAAGTAGATATATTTTTTTTATTTCTTCTCCCGCATATAAAGTGAAAGCAGGAACGGAAAGTTGCTAAAATTTTAAAATATAGAAAATAAATTGTGAATTATGTAAAAAAATTATAAAATAGAGTTACCTGTAATCGATCCCGAGGACGGCTACAGTAAAAGTATGTAACTAGATTCTAACTTTTCAAAAAGATTCAGTGACCGACTATATTAGCGGACACTAGAAATGGGGCAAAAAAATGAATAAAAACTATCTACAAATGAGTCATGATGTTATTGATGCATTAATTCTGTTGGACAACATGAGAGCCAAAGCTCTTAAATCCACGAGTGGTTCCTACCGAATTGAGCGAATTGAGCAAGCAATGGACTATCTTTTGAATACGCCTTTAAAGCAGGGTAATCCAAAAACCATTGTACGAGATGTGTTAGGGAGTGCTGGCTCTAAAATTCGCAATAGAATTAATGTAATTAAAGAAGCGAGTGAGATGGCGGGTATTGCATCATTACTTGTAACTAATCAAACTACTAATGACTATGAAAATTTCAAATTGGAAGTAACGGATGAAATTAGCCGTATAGCTCTGAATAAGCAGATAAAGGCTGTTTTAGTAGAACTTGCTTCAGGTAAAGATGCTGTAGATTTAGCAGAATACTACAATACCAGTGTTAAGGCAATGCGAACAAGAGTTAGTAAAGCAAGGAAGGCATATAAAAAAGAATTGGGTCTTGCCTTATGAAGCCAAGGTTGTATAAGTTTACTCCATGGCTCATCCGTCTCCTAATTCCAAAAGGATTTAAAGGAACCTATATTCTTTACACAAAGAGTAAAAATACAGTAGTACCAATCTACGTTGGAAGATCTGATACGGATTTGCAACGTAGGTTATTGTATCACCCTTATTCGCAAATAGCCGACTACTTTGAATATTTCACCTTTGATTCAGCTGAAAAAAATTATTTATCAGAAACGGCATTATACCATTGTTTTGAAGGTGATATTGCAAATAAGATTCACCCTGCTATGCCAGCAAATACTCATTTAAAGTGTCCTTTCTGCAATAAGACCTATAATGACACACGTAGCAATAGAATTAATTTAATCTCTTAAATAATTTCTAAATACCTTGCTTAATAGAGCCAAACGAATTTCATAGGCGTTGGCTCTATTTTTAATTTGGAATTTATTTGACAGGCTCATGCAGCAAACAAGGCAAGAAGTTGATATAATATTTACTTATTTATCCAAAAAAACAATAAAGACTCTTTATATACTTATTTAGTTAAGTTAGCATACATAAGTCATGATAATAAAAGAGAACGTCCTGTTCATTTTAAGTGGAAATCCTAGAGTGGGAATAGGATAACCAAGCCTCAAAATCTTAGATCTCTAAGGTTTTGAGGTTTTTTTTTAGTTATAATGTATACAAAAAAAGGAGTGATTATCCATACTACAAATTAAGCAGTTACATGATTTTTTTAACAAATGCCTGTCTAAGTGACCTTAACGAAAGGATTGAACTTCATGGATAAAAGCAATTCGTTACCTCCAAAGCAAATCATTGATTCTTTTGAAGGTCTAGTAGATCATATTATGCAATATCATCTTGATGATGGCATGAGACAACATTTTCTTGATATTGAAGAAAAGAATCTATTTGAATTTCATTGGTCATTTGGAATGTTTATCCGCAATGCATATGAATTATCTGATACAGAGAAAGTTCCAAATTTAGTAGAACATTACAAAAGAATACTGATTACTGAAGCTGGAGAAGATCCAGACTTACTAACTTCAGAAAGTGAACCTTTATATTACTTTCTCCTAACAGGTCTGTTAGGTGATGATGGGTTATCAAGGCATATTCTCAAATTAATATGGAGAAGATTAAATACAGAGCATAGAGGTTAGTTTTAAACATAGATTGAACAACCCAAAGTATTGATATGTAGTTCAATTATCGAGACAAAATTTACAGAATGTTATCCATTATTCATATCATTTTTACTTTTCCCTTTTTTGAACATGATAAGATGAACCACATGATTTGGCTAAGTATTACAGAGGTAGCTACATTTTTTGAAATTTATATGTAAAGGAGGGCTTGAACATGACCGAATCCAATCACTTAATACCAGAATCCAAATTTGATTTTGGTGCAATCCAGCGATTACAGCAATTAGACCCTCAAGATCTAATCCCTATTCTTCCAGAACTACTTGTCTGGTTGCAGGATATTAACTGGCCTGTTGCTATACCGATGTCCAAAATACTGCTTACAGTTCCTGATGAAATTGTTCCTCATGTGCGAGACGTATTGCATACAGATGATACCGAATGGATCGAATGGTGTCTGCAATATATTGTTGGTTTTTTACCTGTAGCTTTGATTCGAAAGCTAGAACCAGAAATTCGTCGGATAGCTGATTCACCCACACAATGGGAGCATGAAACGGAAAGTCATATTACAGCACGAGAGATTTTAAATACATTAGATCATGATCCAGAAAATTCATGATTTTAAATACCAAAATAGCGATTTGATTCTACATATCAATTTAATATGTAATCTACAATCAGATACAACTAACGTATA
This sequence comes from Paenibacillus kyungheensis, assembly GCF_028606985.1. NCBI lineage: Bacteria > Bacillati > Bacillota > Bacilli > Caryophanales > Paenibacillaceae > Paenibacillus > Paenibacillus kyungheensis. Next base: position 693,004 of record NZ_CP117416.1, read on the forward strand.
CAAGGAGAATATTTATGAAATGGACGATTAGTTTACTTTTAACATGCACGGTATTAACAGCTTGCGGTCAATCGAATCATCAGGCAACGACACCAGAGGCTACTGCCACATCCAAACCAAGTGTTACAGCATCGGCTGAAGTTAATCAAAAGACAACCAAAGCAAACCAGACTTCTACAGAGCAATCGGAAGAATCTACAGAAGATACTCCATACTATGGCGATTACCAGATGGACCCGGAAGATACATTTAATCATCTGATCCATAACAATCCGTTAGATCGGGCATACAATAAAGAGTATAATGAATTTCAGAACTCTAGTCAGTTCTCGACCGCCGGTTGGGTTGCTCTTGAAGGAAAGTATTTGAAATTATGGGATATCGAAATGAATAATACGATGCAACAATTGAAGTCCAAGTTATCTGCATCCCAGTATGCTTTGTTACAACAATCTCAAAAAGGTTGGGAAACGTATGATCAACAAGAAGCAGAATTCGTCGAAGATACGTTTTTGAAAGATTCGTATTTTGGTTCTCAAGGACAAGTAAGTGCAGTTAGTGCCCAATTGTCGAGAACACGTGAGCGAACTATTCAATTGATGGAATATGCTTACGAACATAATGATCATCAACTGAAATTTGTGTATCAATAACATATCCAGTCCATAACAGGAGGATTCTATGCTGACAACGACCAGAGCACAGATGAAGCGTCTGCAATTGCATCAACAAGGACTATTACAACCTCATTTGAATCACTATCAGGATGCTAATGGAGTATTACATGCACTCAACCGACTTGGTTATGTCCAGCTGGATACGATGAATGTATTATCTCGTAGTCAGGATTTATTTTTCTGGTCGAGAGATCATCGGTATCAGCGGGAATGGTTGTTAGAATTGTATGAGCAGCAGTCGATTTTTGAAGTGTATTTGTTTGCTTTGTGTTTGTTGCCAGCATCTTCTTATGAGCATTTGCATCATTATTTTGCACATCATCATTTGAAGATCATGAACCAACCGAAGTTAGATTTTATATTAAATATTTATGAGCAAGTACAGCTTAATCAGCCACTACGTTCGCGAGATATTGAACACGATCAGCCATCAAGTGGAGCGACATGGAGTATGACACCGGCAAGACGAGCATTAGACCAATTATGGCGTGCAGGCTTGATCAAGGTCAGTCGAGATCATCATTTCAATAAGTTATATACAATAACAGATCAGAATATTGAAGAACATCGGACGCTGGAACATGAACCGACGCTGAATACATATTTGCTTGATTTGACGTTTGAAAATTTGGGGATCGCCACGCTCAAAGAATTAAAAGCTTGCTTTAACCTCAATAAAACAGCAGTCAGCGAGTATATCCAGCAACAATTGGAACAAGGGAATATTCAGCAGATACAGGTGGAAGATTGGGCGGAAGAGCATTTTATTCGTACACAAGATATTCCGTTACTGTCTACTTTGGAAAAGTTAGAAGGTAGCGCAGCGACACTGTTATCTCCTTTTGATAATATGATTCGAGATCGGTCACGGTTGTTGAAGTTATTTGATGTGAATTATAAGCTAGAAAGTTATATGCCCAAAGAACAACGACAATATGGTTATTTTGCAATGCCAATTTTGATTGGAGAACAGATTATGGGTGTGATTGATCTCAAAAATGATCGCCAACGTCGGGAGTTACAGGTGCAAAAATTAACGTTATTTGATTCCGCTCAAGCCGTAGAGCACAAGCGCCAGATTGAATCTATATTGCAGAATTTATGTGTATTTGTAGAAGCAGAGCAGATTATTCCTGCGCAAGAAATCACTTATTTATAACCTTCCTATAGATGTAGTTATGAAAAAAGATAACAATTGCTTGAGCTACCTGAAACTCAAATCAGGTGGCTTTTTGGCATCTGAGATCCTATTTGTTCTAATCGTATATGAATATATATACATCTATAGGGCTTATACATCGAACATGATAAAATATAAATAGCGTATAAATAGCTCATAAAGACAAAAAGCAACACTTAGCTCAGCTAAATGTTACTGCTACGACCATAATACATTGTAATCTAAGCCATATGTATATAACACTACGACTGATATCTGGATATTACCAGGCTTAGAAATGGATAATGCCAGCTATTGTTAGCCGAAGGAGATCAGAGGATTGGAACCGTTAACGCTGATATTAAGTTGTATCGGATTACTGATTTTTTTTGCAGTGATTGCGATTGTATTACCACGAGTCTTGAATAAGAAAAGTATCACCGAACAGACGATACTGGAAGGTTATTCGGCACGAGCAACGATTATCTCGATTACCCCGACAGGTCAATATAGTAGTGGACAACCGGAGATTCTATTGGTGGTGAAGATTGAGCGTCCAACAGCACTTCCTTTTCAAGCAACAGTCAAAACAACAGTCTACACGATGAATCTTCCCAAATTTCAAGAAGGTACCAAAGTCCATGTGAAAGTATTCGAAGATCGCAAAGGCAAACATATCGTCGTCAAAGGGACACTAGATTATCCATAAAGTCTGTAGAATACTAGCTAAGTATGTTTCTATTCAACAGAATCAATAACAGTTTCTCCGAGATAGTACAAATAATCTTCTTTTTTGATAGATGCTAAGAAATTCTCTCGATATGCGTATTTCTACACCTGATACTAGAGCAATTCTATCTTTATGATAGACGTATAACAGAAGTATTCAGGAGGTAGTGCACATTGGTTAGCCAGACTGTACTGGATTACCGCTGGATCGGGCAACGGATTCGAGAGATTCGACAGCAACGTGGATTAACACAGCAACAATTGGCTTTAGGGATTTGCAATCAATCGCAGATCAGTCGTATTGAAAAAGGAGTCGAATCGGTATCGGCTGAGATTTTATTTCAGATTGCACATAAGTTTAGTCTGGATATCCGTATTTTTTTCGATATGACTGAACAGCAGATCAATGAGATTCAGAGTATTCGTAAAAATATTAGATATTTGCAAAAAAAGCATATGTATCAGGAGTTATTGCAATATATTGAAGATCATCAAGTAGAAGCGATATGTCGTTATTCGTTGATGGATCAGCAATTTGTACTGTATCAGAAAGGAAACGCCTATGTGCATCTGGGAGCTGTAGATCGTGGATTTCCTATGATTCAGTTAGCTTTGAAATTAACATATCATTGCGAGCGAATTCCAGCGTTGTATGAGATCGAAGTGATTCAGGCGTTAGCCATTGCGTATGGATTCGATGGAGATTATAGAGCATGTATAGGTTGGTTACACAAATGCTTGCGTGCACTTCATGTCTATCGTGAAGGTAGTGATCAGTTTACGCCTATCTTTTATTATTTGTCGAAAGCTTACTCGGATACGCAAGATTATCGAATGGCTATTGAATATGCTACGCAAGGTATTCGCTATTGTGAAAATCATAAAATCGGCTATTACCTTGATCAACTGTATTATGAATGTGGCTACAGTTATGAGCAGATTGGACAACAGTTCAAAGCAGAGCAGTGTTACACCAAGTTCCAGTTGCTACAAGATTTATTTTGCACGTATTAATTCTTCATTCGATGACCCCTCATAGTCGCTGTCACAATACACCGTCCACCTTTTCCTTATGGAGAAGGTTTTTTTTGTTTGGATCGTTTCCGTTGATCTAGTAATGGATCGGAAAAGGAATAAGGCGATGTATAATTCGCCTTATATTATGCGGATATACATAAGTTTTTCACAATATAAGCATTATAATTCAGTTATACCTGAAATAAGGAATTTATTGGAAAAGGAGGAAGATCGTCTGCTCGTGATTGTATTGTCTATGGAGATGTCGTGAAAAGCAACCGTCGTATAACGCATGATCTTATTCCACTATTTGAAGGAGTGCATATAATGAATATCATTCAAAAAGGCAAATTAATGAAATGGGTACTGGCTGGAGTAATGAGTTGTTCACTGCTAGCAACATCTATGCCAACGACTCAAGCCGCAGATAGTGCTTCAACAATGCCAAGTATTAGTGGTAAAAAAGTTATGGTGGGTTACTGGCAAAATTGGACGTCTTCTGCCAAAGATGGATACGCGGGAGGATCTTCACGCACAATAGCTTTAAGTGAATCTCCAACAGCTTATAATGTCGTTACAGTTGCTTTTATGACTGGCAACGGGATTCCTACATTCAAGCCAGATCGAGGAACGGATGCTGAATTTCGTCAGCAAGTGGCTACATTAAATGCAAGAGGAACAGCCGTTATTCTTTCGTTAGGTGGAGCAGATGCACATGTGCAACTGAGTGCAGGACAAGAGCAAGCATTTGCCAATGAAATTATTCGTCTGGTCGATGTGTATGGTTTTGATGGATTAGATATCGATTTGGAGCAAAATTCGATCAAAGCAGGAAGCAACACAACCGTTATTCCTTCCGCTCTCAAAATTGTCAAAAATCATTACAAAGCTCAAGGACAGAACTTTTTGATCAGTATGGCTCCGGAATTTCCATACCTCAAGCCAGGTGGAGCGTACGAACCATACTTAACCAGTCTAGCAGGTTATTATGACTTTATAGCGCCTCAACTATACAATCAAGCAGGTGACGGTATTTGGGTAGATGAAGTGAGCAAATGGTTAGCGCAAAATTCAGATGCAGACAAATACAATTTCCTTTACTATATGGCAGATTCCTTTATTCATGGCACAAGAGGATTACTACAGATTCCAGCCGATAAATTAGTGCTAGGGTTACCAGCGAATCCAGATGCAGGTGGCAATGGAACTGTCAAAGATCCAACAGTAGTCTATAACGTATTTTCCAAATTACAATCACAAGGGCAATCGCTTAAAGGTCTAATGACATGGTCAGTGAACTGGGATCTGGGTAGCAATAGCGCAGGAACACCGTATAATAAAGCATTCTCCAATGCATATTATAACTTGATCTATAACGGTACTGCGCCAACGACTCCAACCACACCGACTATACCAACCAATCCTACTCAACCAACAGCCAAAGCATGGACAGCGTCTGCGGTATATGTTGGTGGAGATACAGTCAGCTATAATGGCAAAACGTATCGTGCCAAATGGTGGACTACCGGCGAGACACCAGGACAAGCAGATGTATGGCAACAGCTATAATCTCTTTTTCGATCAAATAAATCTATACCGCATAGCGAGTGATATTATTGGGGAGGTATATAGATGAATTGGAGAAAAGCGATGACAGCGACTGTTGCTATCAGTACATGTGCGTTGTTGATGAGCAGTACGATATGGGCACATGGTTATATTGAACAGCCTGCTAGTCGTGCTTACAAAGGATCGAATGCACTGGGGCTGAATACCAATGTAGGCAGTGCACAGTATGAACCGCAAAGTATCGAAGCACTCAAAGGATACCCTGCGGCAGGGCCAGCAGATGGACATATCGCTAGTGGAGGGGTTGCAGGTTTTGCACCATTAGATGAGCAGACATCTACCCGCTGGCACAAAACGGATATCAAAACAGGTGCACTTAAAGTGCAATGGAAATTAACAGCTCAACATGCGACAGCCAGTTGGAAATATTATATGACCAAACAAGGCTGGAATCCAAATGAGCCACTAAAGCGCAGTGCATTACAAGAAATTGCAGTCATTAATGATAATGGAGCCAAGCCATCTGCGAATGTGAGTCAGACGATTAATATTCCATCGGATCGTAGTGGTTATCATGTGATTTTGGGCGTATGGGATATTAGTGATACTGCCAATGCTTTTTATCAAGTGATCGATGTGAATGTTACAGGTCAGGGTACAGGAGGCACCCCACCGACTACCCCTACTAATCCAGACCAACCTTCTGCTAATAACGCTTGGACTGCTTCTGGGATTTATGTAGGTGGAGATACGGTCAGCTATAACGGCAAAACGTATCGTGCCAAATGGTGGACAAGTGGAGAAGCTCCGGGTACATCGGATGTGTGGGAATTGCTGGCACGATTGCAGTAAATTCATGTTTGCTATATCATGTCCAGTTCAATCTGTTTTTTGAAATAGTTCTATTGGATTTGAAATAACAATACAGCTCAAAGCCCATCTATATCGAATCCAGTAAGAGGTACTGGCTCGGTGTAGATGGGCTTTTTTTGAATTGGAGTGTATCTAAATGCGTAAAAGAGGAGAGGTTATACCGAACGAGCGAGTTGTCCATTCATCAGTAAGCGAGTGGTTAGATATTTACGAGCATCAGCAGTAATAAGATGAAGATCATCATACTTAGTACTAGAGCGATCTTTACTAAATTTGACCAGTGCGCCTTCCAGATTTTCCTGAATCGCAACTACTACATATCCGCTATCTAGAAATTGATCGATCGCCAGCTTTTCTTTTTCAAAATCAGCGAACGCAGACATTATCGTATTCCTCCGCTTACTTTTTCTGCTGTAGAAGATAACTCTACTGTAGGTACTTCAAACCGATTACGGTGCAAATATTGACCTGCTCCCGGTGTACCGACAAATTGTTTATCTCGAATAACAAATTCGCCTCTGCTCAGTACAGATACCGGCTCACCTGTAATTTCTATACCTTCAAAAGCATTATAATCCACATTCATATGATGTGTTTGTACAGAGATCGTTCGTTTCACTGTAGGATCGAAAATAACGATATCCGCATCGCTACCGATTGCAAGTGTACCTTTTTGCGGAAAAAGTCCAAATAGACGTGAACTAGCGGTAGCGATAATATCAACAAATTTGTTAAGTGAGATACGCCCCTTAGCCACCCCTTCAGAGTACAATACGCTGAATCGATCTTCGATCATCGGACCGCCATTCGGAATTTTGGAGAAGTCATGCAGTCCCAGATCTTTTTGCCCTTTAAAATTAAAAGAACACTGATCAGAACCGATCGTTTGCAGACTGCCATTCCAGAGTGCATCCCAGAGAACATCTTGATTCCATTTCTCACGTAGAGGAGGAGACCATACATATTTAGCACCTTCAAAATCGGGTTTCTCCAGATCGCTCTGATCCAACAGTAAATATTGCGGACATGTTTCTCCATATACACGTAGACCTTTACGGCGAGCTTCTTCGATTTTGTAGACAGCTTCAGCACAGGTTACATGGACTACGTATAATTGTGAATCGGTAAGACCGGTAAGATAAGCGGCACGTCCAGTCGCTTCGCCTTCCAATTCAGGAGGACGCGTCAGTGCATGATAGATCGGATCAGTCTGTCCAGCGGCGAGTGCTTGTTCAACCAGATATTCGATCACATCGCCATTTTCAGCATGTACCATAACCAGTGCGCCTTCACGTTTAGCAGTCTGTAACGTTCTGAATAGTGTACCGTCATCAGCTTGAAACGTATTTTTGTATGCCATAAATACTTTAAAAGAAGTGATACCTTCATTTTCAATAATCTGAGGTAATTCATCCAGTACGATATCGTTAATCTCGGACACCATAAGATGGAAGCTATAATCAATTACTGCTTTGTCTCGTGATTTGTTATGCCATGTATCTACAGCACTTTGCAATGTATTGCCTTTGGTCGTTAAGCAAAAATCGATTACTGTCGTCGTTCCACCGAATGCAGCTGCTTTGGTGCCGGTCTCAAAATCATCAGCAGTTACTGTACCACCGAAAGGCATATCCAGATGAGTATGAGGATCTATCCCTCCTGGAAAAACATAACAACCACTTGCATCAATAATTTCTGCACCTTCAGCTTCTACATGAAGTCCTATACTGGCAATAATCCCATTTTCGATTAATAAATCAGCGACATACGTATCTGATGCCGTGACAATCGTTCCATTTCGAATAATCTTTTTCATCCAATCACCTCTGCTCCAGTATAGGAATTATTCAGTGAACCGATCATTTTTTGACGATCGTTCCAGCTCATCGGTGCCATGCCATTTTCGATTTCGATCATATCTATTGCTCCATCAACAGGGCATACAATCGAACATAGATTACAACCTACGCAATCTTCTTCACGCACTTGCAAAATACTTTTACCTTCGGCATTTGTTAACATATCTATACATTGGTGAGAAGTGTCTTCACAAGCAATATGGCACTTGTTACAGTTAATACAATTGTCTTCATTAATACGAGCAACCACCTGATAATTAAGATCCAGATCACCCCAGTTGGAGTAACGGGATACACTTTGACCAATCAGTTCATGAACTGATGTTAGACCTTTATCATCTAAATAATTATTCAGACCATCAATCATTTCTTCAACAATACGGAATCCATGATGCATCGCTGCGGTACAGACTTGAATCCCTGTAGCGCCCATTAACATAAATTCAACCACATCTTGCCATGTGGAGATACCACCTATACCGGATATCGGTACGCCTACATTGATATCACGCGCACATTCAGCTAACATATTAAGCGCAATCGGCTTTACTGCTGGCCCGCAATATCCGCCATGTGCACCTTTGCCTCCTACATGAGGAATCGTATTCCAGCTATGGATATCAACACCGGCTAGACTATTAATCGTATTGATAAGACTAATCGCGTCCGCTCCGCCTTTAACAGCATGACGGGCAACTACAGTAATGTCTGTGATATTTGGTGTTAATTTTACAATCACAGGTGTAGTTGCTACTTCTTTAGCCCATGTGGTCTGTGCTTGCACAAGATCAGGTTGTTGACCGGAAGCGGCTCCCATGCCACGTTCAGCCATCCCGTGCGGACAACCAAAGTTAAGTTCTAGTCCATCCACACCTACATCTTCGACTCGCTTTACAATTTCATGCCATTTGTATTGTGTTGGCTCCACCATAAGTGAAGCAATGACTGCATGATTGGGGAATCGCTTTTTCGTTTCATAGATTTCTTTGAGATTCACATCCAACGGACGATCAGAGATTAATTCAATATTGTTAAATCCAGCCACTCGTTGTCCATTGAAATTAACGGCTGCAAATCGGGCAGATGTATTAATAATCGGATCACCCAGCGTTTTCCAGACAGCTCCGCCCCAACCTGCTTCAAAAGCACGTTGTACTTGATACCCTGTATTGGTAGGTGGCGCAGAAGCGAGCCAGAACGGGTTAGGGGAACGTATACCTGCAAGATCAATACTCAAATCTGCCATAATTAACAACCTCCTATAAATATCATTTCATCTATACCATAAAAGAGAACACCTTATACGATCGAACTTAGGGAATGATCTTGTTGTGGAAGCAAATGTTTGCTAATAGCATAAGCGGCTAATTTGCCTTGTTGTGCTGCTGATACAACCATCGCTTCACCTTGACCTGCTCCGAATATAATATCGCCAGCCGCATATACTTTAGGATTGGAAGTACGATGAGTAGAAGTATCTATTTTGACAACCCCCCATGAATGTTCCAGTCCGAAATGTTCGATAAGATCTGTACGACGTTCTTGTCCAATCGCTGTCACAACAGCATCTACAGGCATTAAGAATTCAGAACCTTCGACAGGCATTGGTACTAATCGTCCATCTTTACCGATTTCACCTGTTAATTTCATTTGTACACATTCTAGATGGGTGACTTTACCTGTAGCATCACCGATAATTCGTTTCGGTAAAGTTAACCAGTTGAATTCTACGCCTTCTTGTTTAGCAAATTCATACTCAAAATCATAAGCAGTCATTTCTTCACGTGTACGACGATAGACCATTTTGACATTGGCAGCACCCAAGCGTACAGAACAGGTAGCTCCATCAATTGCAGTATTTCCTGCGCCGATCACAGCTACTTTTTTGCCGAGCAGATTGATATTAGGTTGACCTGTTTTGGTCTGTTCAACCAGTTGAATCGCATCATAGACACCTTCTAGCTGTTCACCTTCTATACGAATAGGAGGGACATATCCCATTCCGGCAGCTAATACGACAGCATCATATTCAGCCAGCAGTTGTTCAGAAGTGATATCCACGCCTACTTTCATATTAGTACGAATATCGACGCCTAATTGTTGAACTTGTTGCACTTCCCAGAGAGAGATGGACTGAGGTAAACGGAATGACACAATACCATGTGTATCCAGTCCGCCTGCAAGTGGTTTGGATTCGTAGATCACCACCTGGAATCCTTCGCGTGCTAATTCACGAGCAGCAGCTAATCCAGCAGGGCCTCCACCAATGACAGCCACTTTCTTTTCATTTGATATACCTGCTTCGAATAATTGAGCATCTTTTTCGATAGCCCAATCGGTGGCATACCGTTGTAATCTACCGATATCTATTGGTTTTGAACTTTCATTGAGTACACAGGCGCCTTCACATAGTTCTTCTGTTGGACAGACACGTGCACAACTGGCTCCAACAGGATTAGCATCCATAATCGTATAGGCAGCACCTTTTAGGTTGTCGGTAGCGATTCGTTTAATAAAAGAAGGGATATTGATTCCGGTAGGACAAGCTGTTATACAGGGGGCATCATAACAGTATAGACAGCGATTCGATTCTTCTATAGCTCCCTTATGGGTTAGACCAGGCTCTGCTTCAGCAAAGTTGCGCATAAACATATCTGGTGAAAATGAAGTAAATGTAGAAGAATGTTCCATCGGTTAAACCTCCTTAGAATTCTTTATGTTTATGATGTTAAATAATGTAACACATTTTAATAGTTTTTCGATATATTTTAGAATTTTTTGTTGAAAATATTTATAAATAACATCAAAATCATAAATATAGTATAATTTATATCTATATAAGTTATGTATTCTGACATTTATATATTAAAACTATAGTCAATGTGTCTTTTTTTTACACTAGACAGAGTGTCTAATTTCGAAAGTTAATTTTTGACGACTGTTTTGAAATGATTGGAATAGAGCAACAAAGCTAGAAGTAGCGCAGAGACAGGTCCGGTTGAACGTTACTTTAGCAGAGTTTAATCTATTCGTTGCTTACAGAAAGGTGGGGGAAATATGGATAGTAACCGTATGTTTACAATCGAAGATGCGATGACAAGACCTTTATTTGCTCAAGCAGAAGTGATCGGTGGAAGTCGAGGAATTTCCAATTCTGTTCGCTGGGTGCATATTCTGGAAAGTTCCAATTTTGAAAGTTTAATTCATGGCGAAGAAATGATTTTGACAACAGGGATACAATTCCATAGTCAACTGACAACAGCGCTTGAATTTATGGACAATTTAATTCAGAAAAAAGCAGCCTGTCTTTGTATTGAATTAGGCGACTTTTTTCAAACGATTCCGGTTGAAATGATTGAGCTTGCTGATCGGTACGATTTTCCATTGATCATTTTTAAAGAAACGGTACGCTTTGTAGATATTACATTGGATCTCCATTCCTTAATTATTAATCATCATCACCGGATGCTTCAAAAGTTAGAACGTATTTCGCGTGAATTCAATCGACTAACATTAACTTCGCAAGGTACTCATAAAGTGTTACAACTACTTCATCAAAGCACCCATCATCAAGTAGTTTATTTACAGTTGCAAGGCAAACCTTCTTTTTTTCCAGCATTGTCTCCTGATAAACAACGCCCGTTATTACAATTTTTCGCAGAGTTTAATGAAAGTATGGATGGTGTACAGCATGATACTGCGCCCTATTTTCGCGAATATGAACAGCAAAGTATTGTATTAAAACCTGTAGGTGCTTTGGATCAGACATGGGCATATATTATGTTGATCTGTCCGCACAAACCGCAAGAATATGAGTGTTTATTGCTAGATTCAGCTTCTCTTTCAATCGCTCAAGAATTGTTGCGTACCCGTTATATGGAAGAACGCAAATTATTTTCGGAAAATTTATGGGTCGAGGAATTGATCTACGGACGTATCGAAGACGAGAATCGACTCAAAAGTCTGATCGGGCCTGATTTTAATATGATGAACGAATTGCCTTATCGTGTCTGTCTGATCGAGATCGAAAATCCTCAAGATGTAAAATGGAACAGTTCAGAAAATGAGTGGGAATCGATCACATTCCATCTTTCGCTGGTATTGCGTTCAATTTTTGAAAAGTATCTGTTCCATCCGTTAATCACGCTCAAAAATAATCGCCTGACAGTTATAGCGCTGGATAGACAAGCCAAAATGCCTGCGAAGCCAAGACTTCAACAGGCATTACAATCGCTCCAACAGATTCATTCCGATGATAAGCTCAAGCATTTGAAATTAATTATCGGTGTTAGTAAAGCAGGGCATCATTTGAAAAATGCTTCAGCCAGTTATCAGGAAGCAGTACAGGCATTGTCCCTTTATAATTGCTCTGAGAGTACGTTGCTATTTTATGAAGAATTAGGTGTTTTTCAATTACTGCTTAGTCTTAACGATGGCAAAACACTACAGACATTTATTCGCAACTATCTAGGGCCTTTAATCGATCACGATCAGACCAAAGGCAGTGAGTTACTGCTTACACTACGAGTGTATCTTGATCATGACGGTTCCAAACAGATTGCTGCTCAGAAATTATTTATTGTTCGTCAATCGTTATACTATCGGTTGGACAAAATTACAGAATTGTTAGGTGAAGATTATATGTCACCTGAAAATCGCATATCGATTCAAGTAGCTTTGCGTGCGTATCAATTTCTGTATCCTGAAAAAATGTCGTTACCTAATGCTCACTCATCACATGTTTGAACGTAGCAATCAAGAACTCCAAGTCTTCGTCGGTTGAAGATAGTGGAGGTGCAAATGTAAGTACATTATTGTAGCCAGCGACCGTATCGCCATTTTTGCCGATAATCAATCCTTTACCTTTACAACCGGCAATAATGGATTTTACGATATCCAGGGAAGCTGGTTTTTTGCTGGTTTTATCTTCGACCAGTTCTACACCTGTCACCAGACCGAAGCTACGAATATCACCAATCAGAGGATGATCGACAATCTCCATCATAGCTGTATTGAGACGTTGCCCTAACAGACGAGCACGTTCAATTAGATTTTCTTGTTCGATCACTTCTAGATTACGTAGTGCTAAGGCGCATGCCGCTGGATTACCACCAAATGTATTCACATGGCGGAAATGTCCATAATCATCGGTTTTATCTTTGAATGCTTCATAGATATCTTTGCGTACAGCAGTAGCAGAGAGAGGAAGATAACCACTCGTTAATCCTTTAGCCATCGTCACAATATCAGGTTTCACTCCAAAATTATGATGACCGAACTTTTGACCAGAACGTCCAAATCCACAGATTACTTCATCCATAATCAGCAATACACCATGAGTGCGACAGATTTCTTGTACACGATCCATATATACTTGATGAGGAATAATAATACCGCCACCTGTAATCACAGGTTCCATAATAACAGCTGCAATCGTCTCGACACCTTCCCAGATGATCATATCTTCGATCGCTTGGGCACACTGTAGATTGAATTCTTCGATCGTTTGCCCTGCTGGACGGCGATAACTATCCGGTGGAGCCACATGAAGAAATCCACCGCTCAACGGTTCATATTTATACTTGCGCTGAGCTTGTCCTGTAGCCGCAAGTGCCCCCATAGAACTTCCATGATACCCGCGATAACGTGATATAAATTTGTGCCGATAATGTTGACCAATCTGTTGTTGATATTGACGGGCAATTTTGAAGGCGGCTTCATTCGCTTCAGAACCACTATTTGAAAAGAAGATCACATAATCATCACCAAGCCAGCTATTTAACTTTTCCGCTAAAGCAATCGCAGGCATATGACTTTGTGTTAATGGGAAATAAGGAAGTTGTAACAATTGTTCATAAGCGGCTTCTGCTAATTCTTTGCGTCCGTATCCAACATTCACACACCATAGCCCAGACATGCCATCCATATAACGTTGACCATTAGTATCGGTCACCCATGATCCACTACCTGTAGCCGCAATCATCGGTGGAGCGGCTTCATTATAAGGAGTAATATTATGCCACAGATATTGTTGATCTTTTTTAATAGCTGATTCGTAGTCTGTTCCTAATTCGAGCATGATGATTTCTCCTCCCGGTTATTTCATAATTGAATATCTAGATGTGTATAGTGAGTTTGGAAAGATCGATTTAATAGCGAGCAGTTACCATTTTTTTGCGAGTATAAAATTCAACACCGTCCCGTCCATTAGCATGCAGATCACCATAGAATGACTTTTTATAGCCGGAAAAAGGAAAAAAAGCCATCGGAGCAGGAACTCCCAGATTTACACCTAACATACCAGCATCAATTTCTTCACGAAATTCACGAATTGCTTTGGCGCTATCTGTATAAATACAAGCACCGTTAGCGAATGAAGAAGTATTGGTGATCTTTATCGCTTCACTTACATCTTTAGCTCGTACAATAGATAATACAGGTGCAAAAATCTCATCTTGCCAGATTTTCATATCCGTCGTCACATGATCGAAGATAGTAGGGCCGATAAAATAACCTTGCTCATTCACAGCCTGATCTTGTCGTCCATCACGTACTAATGTAGCTTGTTGCTGTTCTCCAGATTCGATATAAGCAATCGTACGTTCTTTATGAGCAGGACGAATCACAGGCCCTAGAAATACACCTTCATCTGTACCGTTTCCTATCGTGATTTCGTTAGCAGCAATACGTAATCGCTCCACCAATTCATCGGCAATTTGTTCATGTACAACGACTACAGCACAAGCCATACAACGTTCACCTGCCGAGCCGAAAGCCGCTGCAATAATATTTTTGACTGCATGATCCAGATCAGCATCCGGTAATACGATCGAATGATTTTTAGCTCCTGCTAAAGCCTGCACTCGTTTGCCATGCGATGTTCCTGTTTTGTATACATATTCAGCAACAGGCTGTGAGCCGACAAAAGAAATCGCTTTGACCTCTTCATGAGCTAGCAATGTATTCACCACATCATGAGCACCGTGCACAATATTAAGGACAGCTGATGGGAATCCAGCTTCAGCAAATAATTCTGCTAAACGATTAACCAATAATGGCGTTCGTTCAGAAGGTTTGAGTACAAATGTGTTACCACAAGCAATAGCCAAAGGAAACATCCAGCAAGGAACCATCATTGGAAAGTTAAAAGGAGCAATCCCGCCAATAACACCAATAGGATAACGATACATACCAGACTCAATCCCTGTCGCAATATCAGGCAACTGACTACCCATCATCAGAGTAGGGACACCAGCGGCAAATTCTACACATTCAATGCCGCGTTATACTTCACCATATGCTTCTTCCAGACTTTTTCCATTTTCAAGTGTGATCAATGCCGCCAGTTCATCCCAATGCTTCACAAGCAACTGCTGATAATCGAAAAAGTAACGGGCTCGCTTAGGCACAGCGATTTTTTTCCAACTTTGATACGCAGTTTGAGCCACGTGAACAGCATGATCTACTTCTTCACTACTGGATAACGGAACATAAGCGATAAGTTCACCTGTCGCAGGATTGTATACTTCATCCCACTCGGTAGTGGTAGATTCTACCCACTGTCCACCAATATAGTTAGGTACTTTCTGTATCGTCTTGTTGATTACAGACATCTCTAAGAACTCCTTTCAAATCGAGAACATAAGATAGTAGTAATAGATAAGAGCAATAGTGCTATAGGTGATAGAGGAGCAGAATACTACTGTGTTTTGTTAGCCATATCTACAATTTCATTTGTATATGCTTCTTGTACATTGGCGGCTTCTTTAATCACTCCAAATTTCAAAGCAATATCAGCTGTCTGCTGGAACATTTTTTCGTCAGTGTAACCCATTTTGGCTTCATCCATTCCCTGCGGTTGGATTAATTTAGCGACTTCTTGCATCATTTTAAGTTGATGCTCTTTGGTAGTACTGCCTGACTCGGCTTGCTTCATCACACTATCGACAGCGGCTTCAGGATCGGCGATAGCATCTTTCCAGCCTTTTAGCGAAGCACGAACAAATTTGGCGGCTGTTTCTTTGTTAGCATCTAACCACTCTTTATTGGCAAAAAGGTTATCTTCCAACATCGCCACACCTTCATTGTTCATATCAATCACATTGAGATCACTATCTTTGAGACCGGACTCCAACAAGATTTGATACTCGTTATAAGTCATAGCAGAAGCGGCATCCAGTTCACCGCCTAGAAATTGATCCATTGTAAATCCTTGTTTCGTAAAGCTCACATCTTTATTCGGATCAAGTCCATATTTATCGAATAAAGCTAATAATTCAAATTCATTTCCACCCATCCAGTTGCCTACTTTTTTACCTTTTAGATCAGCAGGAGTGTTAATGCCAGCAGTTTTTTTAGATACAAGCACCAGACCACTCTTTTGGAAAATCTGAGCAATTTGGATAAGTGGCATTTCTTGTTCCTGACTGGTCAGCAGACTGCCTACCCAATCTACTCCGATATCTGCGGAGCCTCCGGCAACTTGTTGTTCAGGAACAATATCCGGTCCACCTGGAAGAATTTCAACATTCAGACCTTCTTGCTCATAGTAGCCTTTGTCTTTTGCAACAAAATAACCGGCAAATTGTGCTTGTGGCACCCATTTTAACTGTAATTTCACTGTTACAGGTTCAGTGGAAGTCGTTTCTCCTGTACTTGCCGTTGCACCAGCATCTGTTGAAGTACTTTTCATTCCACCGCATCCAGCCAGTACAGTGATCACAATCACCAACATAATCACAAGACTTGCTTGAATTTTTTGTGGTTTTATTTTCATCTTTCATTCCCCCTGAATCGTTAATCTATCCTGAATAGATGGTTATCAAAGTCAAACCGATGGATGCTATACGCATATATGCTTGTTAGGTCAATTTGAATATTCCAGTTCACTATCAGGTACGCTGAGAAGGATGCCAGCGAATACATACTTTTTCTAATCGTTCTACGATCATATAAAATATAATGCCTGCAATAGCAGCAAGTACGATACATGACCAGCCCAAAGGCATTTTGGCAATTTTAATCGAGTTAGAGAGGAGATAACCGAGTCCTTGCGAAGAGAAGAAAAATTCACCGACAATCGCTCCAATCATACTGGCAGTAGCATTGATTTTGAGAGCAGTGAATACATAAGGTAAGCTGTTTTGGATACGCAAATAACGAAATACTTTTGCTTTATTGGCTGCATAAGAATACATCAGATCAAGCGCTAACGGATTCACAGATGACATTCCTTTGTAAGCATTAAGAGCCATGGCAGCCATCGTTGTTGCAGTGACGATAGCGATTCGAGAACCGATACCGTCACCAAACCACAAATTCATAATAGGGGCGAGCGCTA
Source organism: Paenibacillus kyungheensis (assembly GCF_028606985.1). NCBI lineage: Bacteria > Bacillati > Bacillota > Bacilli > Caryophanales > Paenibacillaceae > Paenibacillus > Paenibacillus kyungheensis. The sequence continues at coordinate 710,227 of NZ_CP117416.1, forward strand.
CAATAGGCACAGCATTGAGAGCGGCTACGAGTGTTAGACTTCCTGCACCCCAACGTGGAGAAGCCGTAGCGATAAGAGCAATCACAAATCCAAATAAAGAACCTATGATCATCCCCAAAACAGCCTCAGCCAATGTATATCCTGTATAGGATAGCAATAGACTCCAATTTTCTTGTATAGAGGATGCAATCGCAGACGGAAGAGGAAGTTGATATTTTTTAAGATCAAATATCTTGTGAAAAACCTCGATTTGCCATAACAGCACGAATAAAATACCTAAACAAAGAGGAAGCCATACTTTTCCACCACCTAAAAATGATTTTTTGGAACTATTTCGTGTATGCAAAGGTTGATCTGCGGGTTGTGATTGAAAAGAATCCAGTGTTGTAGAAGAAGTATCAGATAGATATGTAGCTGTTAATTTTTTGTTTTGTAATGATGGTTTTTCCATTAAGAGCGGCCTCCTTTCGAGCGAAATTCCGGCTGCCACGGTGATACGATACGTTCGATCAAGCTAATCAACCAATAGCTGAGTATGCCAAGCAATGCCCCGACAAAGACAGTCGACCAGAACATATACACATGAGAAGGACCATAATAGAGATTACGAAGCATAATCACGCCTATCCCATGTTGCGCTCCCATCAGTTCAACGAGAATAGCACCGGTTACAGCTAGAGGAGCCGCGATTTTTAATCCGCTAAATAGTCCAGGGATAGCAGCCGGTAAGCGTAGCTTCCAATAAATACTCCAAGGCTTTGCCGCATAGGAATACATCAATTCCAGCGCTGAAGGTTCTACACTACGCAATCCGCGTAACATATTTAGCGCTACTGGAAAAAAAGTAATATATCCCGAGATAATAATGCGTGAGATATATTCATCCCGTACAATTCCATAAATAATAGGAGCCAGACCAAGAACCGGAATCATTTGTGAAGCTATCGCATAAGGAAAAGTTAATTTTTCGATCCAGGTGGAGACACTCATTAATATAGCGAGTATCACCCCTGCTAATGCACCGAGTAGAAATCCAATTCCAGCATTTCCGAAGGTTGCACTTCCTTCTTGTATTAATGTGCCACTGTATTGAATACTGGTTGCCAGTACTTTATGAAGATAAGGAAGCTTCGATTGAGCCAAAGGAAGATGACCTATATTTAAAATGGCCCATGATGCAAGCTCCCAGATCACCAGAACAACAGCGATCCACACAACAGCAGGCAAAAGGCGATTGCGTAAAAAAAGGCTATTTCCTTTCATACGTCACACCCCTTCAAAGCTATCGCGAATCTGCGCAATCAATTCAAAAAATTCCGGGCTATTACGCATTTCCTGTGTACGTGGTCTTGGTAAAGGAATCTCCACCACAGCAGATAACCGTCCAGGATGCGGAGATAATACAAATACCCGGTCTGACAAAAAAATCGATTCTGGAATACTGTGAGTGACAAATACAATCGTATTCTGAATTTTATTCCATACCGATAATAATTCTTCATTTAATCGTTCTCTTGAAAATTCATCCAATGCGGAGAACGGTTCATCCATCAGTAGAATCTCAGGCTCCATAGCAAGAGCTCTAGCAATCGCTACTCGTTGCTGCATCCCACCACTGAGTTGCCAGGGATATTGATCTGCAAATTTTTCTAATCCTACCAATTCCAATAATTCGAGCGCTTTGCGTTCACGTTCACTTTTACTAACGCCTGTTAATTCCAGTGGCAAAGCGACATTCTGTTTTACTTTGCGCCAGTCGTATAACACAGGACTTTGAAAAACGATGCCATACTTTTGCGATAATCGTGCTTCTTTAGCGGTTTTACCTGCTACATGAATAGTGCCATTAGTAGGCTGGATCAGATCAGCCATAAGCCGTAGTAGTGTAGTTTTGCCACAACCAGAAGGCCCTAATAGAGAAACAAATTCTCCTTTGGCAATATCCAGACTAACTTGATGAAGAGCCAGTACATCTGCGGTATCTGTAGAGTAACGCATTTCAATATTGTTTAGCTGAATCTCAGGTATGTGTGTTTGATGCGTAACAGTCGAAGCAGTCAAAGACATCTGGTTTCCCCCTTTACAGATTCATAAAACATATGATGATGCTTAATCTAACTAAATAAGTCACATCATAATCAATATCTCGAATGAAATCAATATAATATGTTAGATAATATAACTCTATGTTCGATTAACTAACATATTAAACATAATATGAATTTGTAGCACTAGACAAAAAGTAAGATTGCTATCACAAAATTAAGTCACTTTGTCCAGATCATCGCTGTAAACGCTAAAATCAGAAGAAATCTATCATTTTTTGACAATAAAAAAGGAAAGCGGTATCAATATTGTGCATAAAATTGATATATTAACGAACGATTATGTATAGGTGTATTATTAACATTCGCTTTTTGATTGACAACAATATAATCCTGTCCTAGAATGTAACAAGTAAAGCTGTTTGATATGAAAATAACAACACGTATCAAAGACAGCGAACAGAGTTTTGCGACAATTGAAAAGCACTTCGTATAATCCTGAGAATAGGCTCAGGAGTCTCTACGGATCACCGGAATGATCTCTCTACGGAATGAAGAAATGGCAGTATGGGTTTTCTTTGGCATCTAGTCTAATATCGATATAGGTATAGAATAGATAGTTTTAAAGGTAACATCATGCGCTTTTATTCTGATTTTTAGAGACCCCGATGAACAGCTCGTCCATCGGGGTCTCTTGTCGTTTTCTCTATTCATTTCCAAGAGGAGGAAGATAGCAATAATGGAACGTTTCTTTAAGTTGAAGGAACACGGCACGAGTGTAAAAACAGAGATGGTGGCAGGGTTAACAACCTTCATCACAATGGCATACATTCTGTTCGTCAATAACTTGTTCTTGGGACCGGGTGGAGCAGGCATACCAGCAGAAGGCGTATTTTTTGCTACAGCTGTAGGTGCTGGATTAGTAACTATTTTAATGGGCTTATTTGCAAATATTCCTGTAGCGCTTGCACCAGGTATGGGTTTGAATGCTTACTTTATGACAGTTGTACTTAGCTCCAACGGAATGATTACATGGCAGGCTGCTTTAGGTGCAGTGTTTCTTTCGGGGATTATCTTTATTATTTTAACCATTACCAAAGTTCGTCAGTTACTACTGGTCGCTGTACCACAATCGATCAAATTTGCGATCACTGTAGGTATCGGATTGTTTGTCACTATTATTGGTCTGAAGTTAGGAAATGTGGTTTCAGTATCAGCTACAGTTAAAGGCGTTACAGATGTTGCGCAATTAGCAGCGCCTGTGACAGTCAAAGGTTCTGATTTCCAATTAGCATTAGGAGATTTCATGCATAGCCCGGATACACTACTGGCTATTATCGGGTTATTCGTAATCGGAATATTAATGGTATTACGGGTTAAAGGTGGATTATTGATCGGTATTATCGTTGTCACTTTAATTGGTATTCCAATGGGTGTTACCGATCTAAGTAGCTTGTCGACTGCACATTGGATTCCTTCTTTTGATAATCTAGCTGTAGGGCAATTAGATATCAAAGGCGCAATCGGTATCGGATTATTCGAAATTATCTTTATCTTTACGTTTGTAGAACTATTCGATACATTCGGTACACTTGTTGGTACAGCCGAACGTGCAGGATTGTTCAAAAACAAAGAAGAAGGCGAAAAGAAAATTAGCAAAGCAATGTTGGTAGATGCAGTAGGGGTAAGTGCTGGTGCTGTTCTAGGTACAAGTACGATTACTTCTTATGTAGAAAGTACAGCAGGTGTAGCTGAAGGTGGACGTACAGGTTTGACAGCAATCACAACAGGCGTATTGTTCTTATGTGCATTGTTTATTGCTCCTTTAGCATTGGTTGTTCCTTCTGCGGCAACAGCTCCAGCACTAGTTATTGTTGGTGTACTGATGATGAGTCAGGTAAGCAAGATCGAATGGGACGACTTTATGCAAGCATTCCCTGCGTTTTTAACAATTATCTTTATGCCATTTACAAATGGTATTGCGAACGGGATTTCAGCAGGTATTATTGCGTTCGTTGTTTTAGGATTCTTTAGCAATATCGCTTCTCCGCGCAAAGTAAAAGTACACTGGTTGATGTGGTTATTAGCTATTTTGGTGATCTGTCGCTATGCATTTTTAGGTTCAGAATAATCAAATAGTACGCCCGTGATCATTTCTAGTGCCTTATTTAATAAAAGATTAAATCAATAAATATCAAACACCCCTGTAACAGATCATGAATCTGCTATAGGGGTGTTTGATTTCTTTTCCACAAAATAAACAATAGCTTCATACAAAAACGTCAGATAACCTTCTTCACCAAATGTATCAAAGTAACGCACAAACCGCTCATCAATTCTATAAGTCTCTGCTATACATAACAAAATACGTATATCATCCCCTATAAATTGCGCAAGATACTGACTCCATTGATTAATATAGTGCTGAACTTTATCATCCGAGGGAGAACGATCTTGATATAAAGCAATATTCCGGAAAACACTCTCCATATTTGAAGCAAACTGATCATATGCCTGTTTTTTATCAGAGTCAGATAACTTCTCTATATTTTCTTGAAATTCTTGATAGATTTCTGTATCGCCATAGACTAATTTGGCTTCTAACTCATATTGTTCTTCTATAGAAGGAGTAGTAGAGTCATCGAACAGAGTGAGCTTGGAAATGTCTGTTCTTTCTATATAATGATCCAACTGTTCAATAACTGTGGTCAACTTTTGTTTTTTCGATT